>DATEMP010000160.1:0-26307 GCA_035275545.1 Candidatus Eiseniibacteriota bacterium
TCCTCGCCGGGCGCCAGACGCGGCGGGCCGCTCTCGGGCCACTCGAGCGCCACGGCGCGGCCGAAGCCACGCGTGAGCGCCGCCTCCACCGATGCGCGGGCGTCGTCGCGGTCGAGCGCCTGGAGCAGCTCGTGGCCGGCCTGGTCGAGCGCGGCGCGGAGCGCAAAGGGATCGCGCCGGAACAGACGGTCCAGCCAGAGCTGGAGCCGCTCGCGGAGCGGCGCGAACACGAACGCGACCGCGAGTGCGGCGACCACATTGAGGACCAGCGCCTGCTCGCCGGTCCAGGCCGCGAACATGCGCTGGCCCACCAGAACGATGGCGATGTAGATCGCCGCCACCACACCCGAGAGCAGCGCGTACGGCAGCCCCTTCTCCAGCAGCTTGCGCGGGTCGAAGACCGGATCCCGCGCGATCAGGAACGCGATCACGAACGGCGTGAAGAGCAGGCCGAAGGTGATGACCGTGATGATCAGCCGGTAGATCGGGAACTGGAGCACCGACGAGAACGCCTCGTTCTCGAGCACCCACTCGGTGACCGTCCCCAGCACCAGGAAGAGCGCCACCAGCATCGCCAGCACCCGCTGGCTGCGCGACGGCCGCCAGTCGCCGAAGCTCGGACGCCCGTAGCGGCCGACCAGCGACACCACGCCGATCGCCATCGCCGCGGTCTCGAACAGGTTGAACTGCTGCGACACGAGCTGTCCGCGGGTGAGCAGCTGCCACACGAAGTAGAGCGGCGCCAGGTAGCCCGCCAGCACCAGCCACGCCCACGGGCTCTTCCACACCTGGCCCGGGCGCCAGCGCGGCCGCGGGAACACGGACATGAAGTGCATGAACGTGGCGGGGGCCCAGCACACGAGCCACCCGTAGAGCGCGAGGTAGTACCGCAGCAGGCCGGTCGGCTCCGCCTCGGCATTCCGGTAGGTCGCGTGCACGACCGAGATCGCCTGAACGTTCGCAAACAGCAGGAATACCCACGCGGTGCCGAGGTCGGGGCGGCGCCACACCAGGATGAACGCCACCAGCGGCGCCGCGATCACCGCGGCGAGCGGCACCAGCAGCACGCGCATGCGCTGCCAGGTCGAGAGGTGCACCGGCGGGATCGGGACCCGCATGCGCCGGCCGTTGCGCTCGAGCTCGAGCGTGAACTGCTCCCGCGGCAGCGGCGCGCGCGGCGACGAGGGGCTCAGGCGCGGCGGCTGCATGCGCTCGCCGTCCATGGCGATCAGCACGTCGCCCACCTTGAGCAGGCCCTTGGCGGGCGGGCCGATGACCTGGTCGACGCGCGGCAGGCCGCGGCTCGCATCGACGCCGAGACCGACGCCGAGCCGTGGATACGGGGTGTGCGTGAGCAGTCGCGGTGTCGCGAAGCCGAGCGCGATCGCCACCCCCACGACCGCCAGCACGCGGCGGGCGCGGTAGTTCTGAGTCACCACGCGAATCTCCCACACGACCGGGACCGACTCAACCATCCTGCCCTCTCCGGACGTCACACCCCGGTAGCGTGGTCCGGACCCGTCAGGATACCGAGGGGTCCGGTGTCGGAGCCCGTCCGCACGACCGGCGCGGGGACGCGACGACGAGCGCGGCGCCCGCGCCGCCGGAGGGTGCCGGAGGCCCTCATTGCCGCAGTTCGCACGAAGTTTGTCAGGGTCCTGTGCGGTCGGGAATTTGCTGTACTAGCCCGGAATGGGGCTCGCTATACTGCGTAGCTCTCTGGGCTCCGCCGGGTCCCGCGGACGCCGAAAGCCTTGAACCCCTTACGGAGGTCATCGTTTGAAGCTCCCGAGCATCGTCGCAGTGGCGCTCGCCCTCGCAGCCGCGGCTCCCGCCGTGGCGCAGGCGCCCGCCGCCACCACGCCTGCTGCCACGCCTGCGCCCAAGCGCCTCGACGGCATCGCCGCCACGGTGAACAACGACGTCGTGCTGCAGAGCGACGTCGAGGAGCAGCTCTACCTGTTCCTCATGAGCGCCCAGCAGGAGGTGGATTCGGCCACCGTCGACACGCTCCGGAGCCAGATCCTGAACCGCCTGATCGACGAGAAGGTGATCGTCACCGAGGCGACCCGCCAGGGCATCACGGTGCCCGAGGCCGAGATCATCAAGCAGGCCCAGGACGCGATCGCGGACGCGAAGACGCGCTACGAGACCCAGGAGGCGTTCGTCGAGGCGCTCCGCAAGGAGGACCTCACCGAGGAGAAGCTGCTCAAGCGATACCAGGACGAGGCCCGGCGCGCGGCGCTCGTGCAGCGTCTGGTGCAGAAGCAGATCGTCCGCAAGAAGCCCACCCAGGCGGAAGCCGAGACCTTCTTCAAGGCGAACCGGGACAAGTTCCCGAAGGCGCCCGCCGAGCTGCGGCTCTCGGTGATCCAGATCCCGATCGCCGCCGACTCGGCGGTCGACAAGGCCACGCGGGCGCGCGCGGAGGCGATCCGCAAGCGCATCACCGGCGGCGAGAAGTTCGCCAAGGTGGCGGCCGAGACCTCGGACGACCAGGCTTCGGCCCGCGCGGGCGGCGACCTGGGCTACCTCCCGAGCGGCGGCATGGACCCCAACTTCGAGCGCGCGGTGTTCTCGCGCAAGCTCAACACCGTCGGCGAGCCGGTGCGATCGGTGTTCGGCTGGCACGTGATCGAGGTGCTGGATCGCGACACGCTGCGCACGCGCGCCGGGCGCGACAGCCTGGATCGCAACGGCAAGAAGGTGCTCGAGGCGCACGTGCGTCACGTGCTGCTGCGCGTGCCGCTCACCGAGCAGGATCGCGACCGGGCGCTCGCGCTCGCCACCCGCGTGCAGAAGGAAGCGACCTCCGGAAAGGACTTCGGCGCCCTGGTCACAAAGTACAGCAAGTTCGCCGGCCCGCACGGGGACAACGGCGACGTCGGGTTCCTGCCGATGAGCGCGCTGCAGCCCAACATCCGCGCCGGCCTCGACACCGTGAAGGTGGGCGGGATCAGCGACGTGCTGCAGAACCAGGCCGGGTACAACATCTTCATGGTCACGGAGCGCAAGGCGGAGCGCGAGTACTCGCTCGAGGAGATCAAGGACGAGCTGCCCCAGGCGGTGAGCGAGATCCAGTTCCGCGAGAAGCTGGACGAGTGGGTGAAGACCCTGCGCGCAAAGGCGCACATCCAGATCAACAAGTCCTAGAGCCGCAGGGAGTCCCCATGCGTGTGCGCCTGGTGGCGCTGGCCACCGCGGTGCCGCCCCATACCGTCACCCAGGCGGACGCGAAGGACTTCGCGCGCCAGCTGTTCCGCGAAGTGCTCGAGGCGGGGGACGACCGGCTGCTCGCGGTCTTCGATCACGCCGGGATCGCGGCGCGGAACGTGGCCGCCCCGCTCGAGTGGTTCGGCGCCGACCACGACTTCGCCGAGAAGAACGCGCTCTACGTGGAGCACGCGGTCCAGCTCGGCGCCCGGGTCGCCTCCGAGACCATGGCGAAGGCCGGGCTGACGCCCCGCGACATCGACCACCTGGTGTTCGTCTCCTCCACCGGGGTCGCGGCCCCGAGCATCGACGCCCGGCTCGCCAACGTGCTGGGCCTGCGCGGCGATTTCCGGCGCACGCCGATCTGGGGCCTGGGCTGCGCGGGCGGGGTCGCCGGCCTCGCGCGGGCGCGCGAGTTCGCGCTCGCGGATCCGGGATCGCGCGTGCTGGTGGTGGCGCTCGAGCTCTGCAGCCTCACCTTTCAGCGTAACGATCTCTCCAAGCGCAACCTGGTCGCGGCCTCGCTGTTCGGCGACGGCGCCGCGGCGGCGCTGGTGACCGCCGACGCTTCGCCCAACGGCCACGCGCCCCTGGAGCTGGTGGCGGCCTCGGGGACCTTCTGGCCGGACACGCTCGACGTCATGGGCTGGGACGTCGACGGCGCCGGGCTCCACGTGGTGTTCGCGCGCGACATCCCGACCATCGTCCACGAGCGGGTGCGCCCCGGGCTCTCGGAGTTCCTCGGGCGCCACGGCCTCACGCTCGAGACCCTGGACCACCTGGTCGCGCACCCGGGCGGCACCAAGGTGCTGGCCGCCTACCAGCAGGCGCTCGGCCTGCCCCCCGGGGCGCTCGGGCACGCGCGCGCGGTGCTCCGCGATCACGGCAACATGTCGTCGCCCACCTGCCTGTTCGTGCTCGAGCGCTTCCTCGAGTCGCGGGCGATCGCGCCCGGGCAGAGCGCGGTGCTCTCGGCGCTGGGCCCCGGCTTCTGCGCCGAGTACGTGCTCATGCGCGGAGCGGCGGCATGAGCGCGCTGCCGGTCGGCTGGGCGCTCGCCGCGTTCCTCGCGTTCGTGGCGGCGCAGCGCGCGTTCGAGCTCCTGCTCTCGGCGCGCAACGCCCGCCGCCTGTTCGCGCGCGGCGCCCGGGAGCACGGCCGCGAGCACTTCCCGCTGCTGGTGGTGCTGCACACGCTCGCCCCGATCGCGCTGGTCGCCGAAGTGTGGGGGCTGGGCACCCGGCCCGGCGGGTGGGCGCCGCTGTGGCTCGCGCTCTGGCTCCTGGCGCAGGGGCTGCGCTGGGCCTCCATGTGGGCGCTGGGCGAGCGCTGGAACGTGCGTGTCATCGTGCTCCCGGGAGCCCCGCTGGTGCGGCGCGGGCCCTACCGCTGGCTTCGGCACCCCAATTACCTCGCCGTCGCGATCGAGATGCTCGCCGGACCGCTCCTGTTCGGCGCCTGGCGCACTGCGCTCGCCTGCTCGATCGCCAACCTGCTCGCGCTCGCCGTCCGCATCCGCTCCGAGGAGCGGGCGCTCGCGGGCGTTGAGCCGCAGGCCGACCCTCTGTTAACTTCGGCGAAATGATCACGTTCGAGCAGGCTTCGATGCGCTATGGAGAGCGCCTCGCGCTCGATGGCGTCTCCTGGCACATGAACGAGGGCGAATGCGTGGTGTTCCTGGGCCACAACGGCTCCGGGAAAACCACCATCCTCCGTCTCATCACCCACGAGGCCCAGCCCACCACCGGGTCGGTGACCGTCGGCACGTTCGTGAGCGGGCGCCTCCCCCGCGCGCACCGGGCGCTGCTGCGCCGCACCCTCGGCATCGTGTACGAGGACTTCCGGCTCCTCAACGACCGCAGCGTGTTCGAGAACGTGGCGCTGCCGGTGCGGGTCGCCGGGCACTTCGCCGAGGAGGACGTGGTGCCGCGCGTGCTGTTCGCGCTCGACGAGGTAGGCCTGAAGGAAAAGAGCCAGAGCTTTCCCGCCGAGCTCTCGGCGGGCGAGAAGCAGAAGGCGGCGATCGCGCGGGCGATCGTCAACCGCCCGGCGGTGATCCTGGCCGACGAGCCCACCGGCGCCCTGGAGCGCAACAGCACCGGGGAGATCCTGGCGCTGCTCCGCCGCATCCACTCCGAGGGCGCGGCCCTGCTGCTCGTGACCACGCGCAAGGAGGTGGCCGAGGCGCTGCCCGCGCGCGTCCTGCAGCTGGAGGACGGGCGCATCGTCGCCGGCGATCCGGGCATGCCGGCGGTGGTCGGGGCGCCGATCGACTGGTCGCTCGCCGCGCTGGGATGGAGTCCCGACGACGGCGAGACGCCCGAGCCCACGAGCCCGGTCGGCACCGAAGATCCCGGCTCGCGCGGGAAGGACTGACCATGCACACCTACTACATCCGCGAGGCGGCGCGTTCGTTCCGCCAGCACCGCGGCATCGGCTACGCCGCGATCGTGGTGCTCACCGCGGCACTCGCCCTGACCGGCGTGTTTCTGTTGCTCACCTACAACGCCCAGAACGCGCTCTCGCTGATGGGCGACCGGCGCGAGATGATCGTCTATCTCAAGGACGAGGTGGACGAGGCCGATCGCATGGCGCTCATGGGCCGGCTTCAAGACCTCTACGGCACCGTGACCTACGTGAGCAAGTCGCAGGCGTGGGACGAGATGCGCCAGCAGGTTGGCGACACCTCGCTGCTCGACGCGGTGCAGGACAATCCGCTCCCGGCGTCGCTGCGCATCCGGCTCAAGCCCGCGCTGCTCGCCCCCGATGCGATGGATCAGGCGGCGCAGCAGGTGTCGCAGTTCCCGGAGGTCGAGGACGTGCGCTACGGCGCCGAGTGGGTGCGGCGCCTGGACGACCTGGGTGCGCGGCTCAGGCTCGGAGCGCTCGCGATCGGCACGCTGGTGGCGCTCGCGGTGGTGTTCGTGACCCACAACACCATCCGGCTCACGGTGCTCGCGCGCCGGCAGCAGGTCGAGGTCATGAGCCGGCTCGGGGCGACCGACAGCTTCATCGCGTGGCCGTTCGTGATCGAGGCGATCTTCGAGGCGGGCTTCTCGGGGCTCCTGGCATTGGGAATCGTATTCGGGGTCCAGCAGGGGCTCACCCAGCGCATCTTCGGGCTCAGCTTCCTGCCGCCGCTCTGGGCGCTCGCGTTCGTCGCCGCGGCGGTGGCGCTGGCATGGTTCGCCGCGTGGCTCGCGCTCTCCCGGGTGCTGCGCGCCGTCGGACCGTGAGGCGGGTCGTCGTGAGACGCATGCTGTCGGTGCTGATGATCGCGGCGCTCGCGCTGCCGGCGGCCGTGGGTGCGCAGGACAGCCTCGAGACCATCAAGCGCCAGGAGCTCGAGACCGCCAAGCGCTTGCAGCGCGAGAATCTCGAGGCGGCGCGCCGACTCAAAGGGCAGGAGACCAAGGCGCTCGGCGAGCTCAAGCGCACCGACCGCGCGCTCTCGAGCACCCGCGGCCGGCTGCGGAGTCTTAGTCGGCGTCGCAATAACCTCGGCCAGCAGCTCGACGCGACGCGCGCCGACCTCCAGACCAGCATCCAGTCCCTGGGCGGCGCGCGGCAGCGCCTGCGTCGCCGGCTGCGCGACATCTACAAGTTCGGGCCCGCGCGCGAGCTCGAGGTGCTGCTCTCGCACCAGTCGTTCGCCCAGCTCCTGACCCGCTGGGACTTCCTGCTCATGGTGGCCGAGCAGGACCGGCAGCTGGTCGAGGACGTGCGCGAGCGCAAGGAGCGGGTCGAGGTGCTCGAGACGCGGCTCCAGGGCCACCTGACCCAGATCGAGCGCACCACCAAGCAGACCACCAGCGAGAACCAGCGCCTGGCGCGGCTTCGCGATCAGCGCGCCACCAACGTCGCCAGCATCCAGACCCAGCGGCAGAACTACGAGGACGCCGCGGCCGAGTACGCGAAGACCGCGCGCGACCTGCAGCGGCTGCTGGTCCAGCTCGAGTCCCGGCGCAAGGCGGACGTCGCGAAGCGCCGCGAGCAGGGCCGGCCCGAGCAGCCCTTCACCGGCGAGTTCGCCAAGGGCCAGGGCTCGCTCGACTGGCCGGTGCGCGGCAGCGTGGTCGGCCGCTTCGGGCCCGAGACCCATCCGCGCTTCGGCACCACGATCAACAACAACGGCATGGACATCGCAGCGACCATCGGCACGCCGGTGCAGGCGGTCGCGAAGGCGACGGTCGAGTACACCAGCGAGGACTTCGCCTCGTACGGACCGATCGTGATCCTGAACCACGGCGACGGCTACTTCACGCTCTACGCGCATCTGTCGGACATCGTGGTCTCGACCGGGCAGCAGGTCGCCGCCGGGCAGATCGTCGGCCGCGTCGGAGAGGCCGGCTCGCTGAAGGGCCCGATCCTCCACTTCGAGGTGCGCAAGGGCGGCACCGCGCTCAACCCCGCGGACTGGCTGCGCTGACGCCGCGCGCCGGCGGCATGTCCTAGCGCTCCGCGCGGCTCCGCCCCCGCTCCGCCCCCGCTCCCATGTCCCGTAAATCGCGCCGGCCGCCCCCGCCCGCTCGCGCTCCGCGTGCCCGGCCGGGCGTCACGATCGCCGAGACCCCGCTCGCCTGGGCGCTCGCGGCACTGCTCGGGATCGCGCTGCTGGTGGTGGCGTTCGGACCCCACAAGATCGGCGACTACTCCACCGAGACCGATTTCTACGGCTCGTACGCATACGGCGCGCGTGACCTCCAGCACGGGCGGCTCGATCCCACCCGCTACGGCGTCGTCGGACCCGGATACGAAGTGGCGCTCGCGGCGGTCGGGCTCGTGGCGCGCGATCTCTTTCGCGCCGCCGAGCTGATCTCGATCGTCTCGGCGGTCGCGACTTGCATGCTCTGGTTCTTCCTCTTGCGGCGCCGGACGAACCCGCGGCTGGCGCTGTTCGCGGCGCTGTTCATCACCGTGAATCCGTACTTCTTTCGCTATGGCTACAGCGTCACCACCGACGCGCTGGCGCTGGCTTTGTCCGCGGCGTGTCTGTACCTGCTGTTCGTGCGGGCGGGGCCAAGAAGCGCAGCGCTCGCCGGGCTGATCGGCGCGGCTGCGTTCCTGACGCGCTACACGGCGATCGTGCTGCTGCCGGTGGGCGTGCTCACCGCCGCGTTCGGCGGCCGGCTCGTGGATGCGCGGTCTTCGCGGCGCGCGGAGGCGCTCGCATTTGCAGGCGCGTTCGTGATCCCGGTCGGCGCGTGGCTCGCGTGGTCGCTCGGCCATGGCGCGGGATTCGGATTCCAGCTCCATCACAATCTGGCCTACGAAGTCTTCGCGCGGGCGCGCGGCATCGGCTGGGACGCGTACCAGCGCGATCTGCAGCCCTCGTTCCCGACGCTCTGGTCGGTGATCGCGCGCGATCCGCTCGCGGTCGCCCGACAGATCGTGGTCAACGTGGGCGCCCATCTGCTCCAGGACGGCCGCGTGCTGCTCGGCTGGCCGACCGCGGTGTGTGTGGCGCTCGGTGTGCTGGCCGCCGCCACCAGCGGTGCCTTGCGGCGCGCGTGGCCTCTGGCGGCCGCCGGCGTGCTCACGTTTGTTGCATTTGTGCCGGTGTTCTACTCGGAGCGCTACTCGATCGCATTGCTGCCGTTCTACGCCGGCGCCGCTGCAGCGTTCTTCACGTCGCATCGATGGGCGTCGGTGCCGGTCGGTCGGGTGGTGGCCGTGCTGCTCGCCGCCGTGCCGCTCGGATTCTCGGTGGCCCGCTCCGTGGATCTCCAGAAGCGCGTGCTGCGGCAGCAGCCGGTCGAGGCGCTCGCGGCCGCCGACGCGCTGCGAGCGCTCGCGCGCCCCGGCGATCGGGTGATCGCGCGCAAGCCGCACGTCGCGTATCTCTCCGGCGTCGATCCGGTGGGGTTCCCGTTCGCCGACAGCCTGCCCCAGCTCGCCGACTACGCGCGCGAGCACAAGGCCCGCTGGCTGATGTTCGGATTCCCGGAGACCGAGGCGCGGCCGAGCTTCCGGTATCTGCTCGACTCGACCGTGTCGGTACCGGGCCTCACGGCACGCGCCGTCACCCGGCCACGCCCCGCGGTGCTCTACGAGATCGGCCCGGAGTTCGGCCGCCGCCCCGCGTGGTTCGACAATGACACGCTGGTGACGCTCCACGACGCCCGCGCCGCCGCGTTGGACCGGCCGCGCGACGTGCAGACGCTCCTGCGCGCCGGGACCATCGAGCTCGTGGCCGGCGATCTGGTCGGGGCGCGCACGCATCTCGAGCGCGCCGCGGACATCGCGCCCAGCAACGTCGATGTCTTGCTCCCGCTCGGCGAGGTGATGCTGAAGCTCGGCGAGCTGCGGCTCGCGGAGATGGCCTACGGCCGCGCCGAGCAGCTCGAGCCCGGCAACGCCGACGCCCGCATCGGCCGCGGCTGGGTGGCCCTGTTCGCCGGCCGCGACCGCGAGGCCGCCCAGCTCTGGCGCCCGATCATCGGCCTCACGCCGAGCGTGGCGACGCTCCAGCGCATGCGCACGCTCTACGCCGGCCTGGGCGACGACGACGCCGTCGCCGAGGTGGAGGCTGCGCTCAAGAAGGCCGGCAAGTAGCGCCGGACGAGGTCTAGGTCACAGCAGCTTGGCGCTTGTTGCGCATGAATTCGGCTCCGTACACGCGCTCGGCCTCGTACTGATTGTGAGCCCGGCACAGCAGGCGGATGTTGCTCGCTGACGACGATCCATCGCGCGCGTAGGGGTCGATATGGTCGAACTGGACGTCCCTCCGCTCGGTGCAGCGGTGCCCGGTGTCGCTCGTGAACGTGCACTGGCCGCCGTCGCGCTCCCACACAGCGCGCCGGACCTCAGCGGGGATGTGCCGACTGTCGGGATTGCGCGGCCGGCCAGGGCGGGGCCGATCGGTCGCGGCGCACTTGCGCTTCAGCAGCTTCTCCTTCGCCGCGAGCAGCGAGTACTTGAGCACCCCTTCGACGTCGCCGGGCGCGACATCGTGTCCCATGAGATCCCGCACTTCGCAATACAGATCCTGGGTGTCCTGTGCGGTCGTGAACTGCCATCCGATGCGCGCCGGCGCAAGCGGGATCACACGCGCCGGAGCGGCGACCGGCGGTGGCGTGAATGCCGGTGTTTCAATTTGAACATGCCGCGCGGCATGTTCGATCCCCTGCGGTGACATCGTGGCCAGCATCGCCGGTGCCGGCAGCGATGCAGCGACCGGTGCGATCACCGTCGGAAGGTCCGGCTGCGGGAATCGTTCGGCTCGGATGCGTTCGATCTCGTCGCAGGTCTTGTGCTCGATCGCTGCCAGGAGCTCCGCTGCCGTGTCTTCCCTGAGATAGCGCCCAATCATGAGCACCCCGGTCAGGTGCAGCCGTCCATCGGCGATCGCATGGAAGATGGCCGGGAACCGGCGCGCCTTGCGAGCGACATAGATACGCTTGAGGGCTGGGTTCTTCGGGAGATGGAGGACGCGCATGCAGTAATCACACATCGAAGGATGATCCGGCAGGTAATACTTGCAGGAGTCGAACTCACCGATATCCGCGACTTGATCGGCGGTGGCTTCCCGCGATCTCGCAGTGCTCGCGTGAAGGCTGGCTTCCAGGGCCTCTTTGCCGAGGTGGGACCGCTTGTACGACTTCATGGCGCAGGCTCCGCGGGGGCAGGTTCGCGGGGGCGCCATGTATTCATAGCATGCGCGAATTCGGCGCTCGCAATTGACCGCACGCGCCAGATCGACGCTTATCGCGAAACCCGGCGCGGAGACATCGCCGATCGCCCTTGTATCCGCCCGACACACGGCGACGCAAGCACCCAGGAACTCCCGCCGACCCTTCGACGAATCGCTCCTCACAACCCGTCAATATCTTTCTTTCGCTACCAGCTCACACACACGTTATCTTGCGCACCCATGTCCGTCCTTCGCCTCGCCGAGCTGATCGGCCAGCCTGACGCCGTCGCGTTCCTCCGCGGCGTGGTCTCAGGCGGCCGCTTCGCCAACGCTTATCTCTTCGAAGGCCCGCCGGGGGTGGGCAAAGGCACCGCCGCGCTCGCCTTCGCGCGCGCCCTGCTCTGCGATCGCGTCGCCGGCGCCGCCTCGCCGTCGCTCGGCCTCTTCGACGCTCCCGTCGAGAGCACAGACACCAAGACAAACGACGCCTGCGGCGAGTGCGCTGCGTGCCACAAGACCGCGATGCTCCAGCATCCCGATCTCAAGTTTCTGTTCCCGGTCTCGGGCGAGGAGAAAGCCCTCACCAGCGAAGAGGGCGGAATCGCCGAAATCCTGGAAGCGCTCCAGAACGACCCGCTCTTCACGTTCACCTACGAGAAGTTCGCGTCGATCCGGCTGTTCCAGACCCGCGAGGTGATCCGGGAGCTCGCCTACCAGCCGTTCGAGGCGGCGCGGCGCGTCGTCGTGGTGCGCGACTGCGACCGCATGCGCGAGGATCAGTACTCGGCGCTGCTCAAGTCCATCGAGGAGCCGGGCCCGGCGACCGTGTGGGTGCTCACCACCTCCCGCCCGAGCCGGCTCCCCGCGACCATCCGCTCGCGATGCCAGCGGGTGAGATTCCGGATGTTCACCGAGAAGCTCGTCGCCGAGTTCCTCGAGCAGCGCGCCGAGGTCTCGCCCGCCGAGGCCCGTCTGATCGCCGCGCTCACCGGCGGCAACCTGGCCCGCGCGCTCAACCTCCGCGACGTGGGCGCGAGCGAGGTGCGCAACCAGGCGCTCGCTCTTCTCGACCCGGCGGTAAGAGGCGACGCCGCAGGCCTCTGGGCGGCCTGCCAGAAGTACATGAACTACGGCAAAACCGGCCGGGAAGCGCTGCGGCGCATGATCGAATTCCACGAGCTGTGGCTGCGGGACATGCTGCGCGCCCGCTACGGGGCACCCAAGGAATCCCTCGCGAACCGGGACCGGGAGGCCGATATCCGTAAGCAGGCGCAGCAGGTGGACGCCACCGAGATCCGCCGGCGGCTCATGGTGCTGGAAGAGGCCCTGGGCGCCATGGAAGGCAACGTTACCGCCGACATGACGATCTTCTCGGCGATGGCCCGCGTGGCGGGCGCCCGCTTCGGCGAAGGCGAATGGCCCGCCCACCCCGCTGCCCGTTGGGACTACTAACGGAGGAAGCCATGAAGTTCAGACTCACGGTGTGCATGGTGATCGCGGCACTCGCGGTGGTCACTTCGGGGGCGGGCGCGATGGGGCGGCCGTTCAAGATCGGTTTCGCGGGCGGCGCGAGCGTGCCGGTGAGCAACGCCGCGGACGCGTTCAAGAGCGGGTTCCACGGCAAGGCGATGTTCCAGTGGGCGCCGCCGGTGTTGCCGCTGGGACTGCGCGCGAGCGTCGGCTACGAGCGCCTGAGCCTCAAGTCGCTCACGCCCGGCGTCGACGGCACCGGCAAGATCCTCTCGGGTGTGGGGAACTTCACCTACGGCTTCCCGGTCGGCCCGCTCAAGCCCTACCTGATCGCGGGCGTCGGCGCGTTCAACATGAAGACCGAGGTGAGCGGCACGACCAGCCCCTCCGAGACCAAGTTCGGCATCGATGCGGGCGCGGGCCTCGAGTTCAAGCTGGGCGGCGTCGCCGGCTTCGTCGAGGGCAAGGTCGAGAACATCTTCACCGACCAGGGCTTCAGCGGGCCGAGCAGCACCCAGGACGTGAAGACCATGATCATCCCGGTCACCTTCGGGATCTTCTTCTAGGCGATTTCGCCCAACCGCTGGGCGGCCTGACCCGGCCCTGACGGCCGGCCGCAGACCCCGGCAAGACACAACGAGCTTCAAGCCTTCGGGCGGCCCACTCGGGCCGCCCGAATCGCTTTCCGCGACTGCCACGCTTCTTGCTCTCTAGGCTGGCATGGGATCGCTTCGTTCGCACGTGCGTGCGGCCGCATGGGCCGCGCTTGCCTTCGGCCCCTCCGGGGCCCTGCTCCTCCCCGCGCCGGCGCATGCCGCGTGGCCCGACAACGGGCGCGCCGTGTGCACCATGACCGGCGATCAGCGCACGCCGGTGATGATCGCGGACGGCGCGAGCGGCGCAATTCTCGTGTGGGAGGATCGCCGCGGCACGGCCGCCGACATCTACGCCCAGCGCGTGTCGTCGCTGGGGGTGATCGATCCGGCGTGGCCCGCGGACGGCCGCGCGCTGTGCGCCGCGGTCCAGGACCAGGTGGAGCCGAAGATCGCTCCGGACGGCGCTGGCGGCGCGTTCGTGGTGTGGGAGGACTACCGCGCGGGCAACGGTGAGTCCGACATCTACGCCCAGCGCGTGAGCGGGTCGGGCGCGATCGCGGCTGGCTGGCCGGCCGCCGGTGTCCCGGTGTGCACGATCACGGGATCGCAGGGCCGCCCCACGGTGGTGACGGACGGCGCGGGCGGCGTGATCGTCGCCTGGGAGGATCGCCGCGGCGCCTCGTTCGACATCTACGCCCAGCGCCTGAACGCGTCGGGCGCACCGCAGTGGCTCGCCAACGGCGTGGCGGTGTCGCCGGCCGCCGGCGTCCAGCGTTTCCCGGCCGCGGTGCCGGACGCCTCGGGCGGCATGATCGTCGCCTGGCAGGACACGCGCTCGGGCGACGCCGACATCTACGCCCAGCGCGTCTCGTCCTCGGGCACCGTGCAGTGGCCGGCCGCGGGCGTCCTCCTGTGCGGCGCGGTCTCCGACCAGGTAGGCCTGCGCATCGAGCGTGACGGCTCGGGCGGGGCGATCGTCGCCTGGGAGGACCTGCGCGACGACAACTCGGACGTGTACGCGCAGCGCGTCACCGCGGCCGGCGCCCCGCAGTGGGGCAGCCACGGCGTGGCGGTGTGCGATGACGCCTCCGAGCAGTATGGGGTCGCGATCACGTCCGACGGCGCAGGCGGCGCGTTCGTATCCTGGACCGATCTGCGCATCGGCGAAGAGGACATTTACGTGCAGCGCGTGACGGGCTCCGCTTCGATCGCCTCGGGCTGGCCCAACGATGGCCTGGCCGCGTGCCCGGCGCCCGGCAGCCAGTACGACGCGCAGGTGGTCGCCGACGGCGCCGGCGGCGTCCTGCTCTCGTGGGTCGACTACCGGCCGGGTGCGGCGTCGAGCGACGTCTACGCCCAGCGTCTTACCGGCACCGGGGCGATCGCCGCTGGGTGGCAGCCCGAGGGGCTCCCGTTCTGCAACGCCACCGGCGACCAGGTGGTGACCGCGATCGTCCCCGATGGCACGGGCGGGTGCATCCTCGCCTGGCAGGATCCGAGGAGCGGCGGGCTCGACATCTACGCGACGCGCGTCATGGGTGACGGCGGCAACGCCACGCTCGACGTGCCGATGGTCTCGACGCCGGAGTTCGAGCTCTACCCCGCCGCGCCCAACCCGGTCGGGCTCTCGCCCACGCGGCTGCGCTTCCGCCTCGCCGGCGAGACCCGGGTCGCGGCGCGGATCGTGGACGTGAGCGGGCGGATCGTGGCCCGGCTCATGGACGACACCGTGCTCGGCGCCGGTGAGCACCTGCTCACCTGGGACGGCCGCGACCAGGACGGACGCCCGGTGCCCACCGGGGTCTATCTCTACATGCTGCAGGCGGGTCGCGAGGCCCGCAGCGAGAAGCTCGCGGTTCTTCACTAAGTCCTTACCCGGCTTCGGTCGCTTCCCGGGCCCCGCTGCGCTATTCTCCCGGCGTTCCTTATACGTCCCTCGTTCCGACGAGGGCTATTCATAGCCGGCCCCGGCGAATCGATATTCGCTCGCCGGATCCGGATCGCATGTTGACCAGACCCGCCGGCCCTCTGCCGGCGTTTAGGGCGGACGCTCGTCCGCCATAGAGGATTCGGCGATGGCCGAGATCGTGCAGGTGGCCCTGCGCGGGTCGCGCAGGGAGTTCTACCTCAACTCGCGTTCACTCTGGCTCAAGCTTCGCGACCCCGTGATCGTCCAGGCGGAGCACGGAGAGTCGATCGGTGCGGTGTTCCTCAAGGACCCCACCCTGGTCTCGCTCAAGCGCCCCGGCAACGTCACCCGCGAGATCATCCGCAAGGCGACCGAGGAGGACCTGGACCAGCAGGACCACAACCGCGCTTTGGAGGTGACCGCGTTCGACTACTGCCGGTCCCGGATCGAGGCGCGCGAGCTCAAGATGGACCTCTCCGAGGTGGAAGTGGCGTTCTCGAGCCACCGCATCACGTTCTTCTTCTCGGCCGAGCACCGGGTCGACTTCCGCGAGCTGGTCAAGGACCTCGCGGCCCGCTTCCACACCCGGGTCGAGCTGCGCCAGATCGGCGTGCGCGACCAGGCGAAGCGGCTGGACGGCTGCGGCCCGTGCGGGCGGGCGTTCTGCTGCTCGACCTGGCTCAAGGACTTCCACCCGGTGACGCTCAAGATGGCGCGCGAGCAGCAGCTCTCGCTCAACCCGGGCAAGATCTCGGGCGCCTGCGGGCGGCTGCTCTGCTGCCTCGCCTACGAGCTCACCACCTACCGCGAGAACCACAAGGCCCTGCCGACGCCCGGCACCAAGCTCAAGACCGGCAAAGGCGTGCTCACCGTGACCCGCACCGAGATCTACCAGGAAGCGGTGTGGCTCCGGGACGACGAGGGCGGCGAGCACCGCGTCGCCTATGCCGAGCTGCCGCCCGGCCCCTACCACGCGTGCGGGGACTGCAACTGCGGCGCCAAGAAGAAGGGCAACGGAAACGGTGACGAAGCGCCCGAGCCCCCGGGCGAGACGCCGCCCGATGCGTGGGCCGATCCGCCGGACGCGCCGACTTCGTGAGATGACCGGCCGCGCTCGCGTGGTCATCGCCGCAGCGCTCGTCGCCGCGATCGCCGGCTGCACGCCCAAGGCCGAGCCGGTCGCGCCGCCCGCCGAGCGGCTGCGCTTCACGCGGCAGCACGCCACCAAGACCTACGGCGACTGCACGGGCGGGAGCGACAAGTGCACGCGCATCTCGCTCCGCTGGCCGCAGGTGGCGGCGGCGCCCACCGTCGCCGCGCGCGAGTCGATCACCGCGTTCGTGCGCGGCACGCTCAATCGTCCCTACGACGGCGGCGCGCCGTTCTCGAGCGAGGACAGCGTGATGACGGAGTTCATCACCGGCTACCGCGAGTTCGCGAGCCGGTTCCCGGACGGTCCCGCGACCGGGTGGACGTTCGAGCGCCGCATCGAGCCGCTCGGCGACACGCTGGGCGTGGCGGGGATCGCGGTCACCGAGCAGAGCTACCTGGGCGGGGCCCATCCCAACAGCACCACGCTCTTCACCAACTTCGACCTCGCCACCGGCCGGTCGGTGCGGCTCGAAGACCTGTTCCGCGCGGGCGCGCGCGACTCGCTCGACGCGCTCGGCGAGCGGGCGTTCCGGCGGGTGCGGAAGCTACCCGAGGCCGCGGATTTGGCGGCGGCGGGATTCCAGTTCGAGGGCGGCCGGTTCCGGCTCAACGACAACGTCGCGGTGACCCCCACCGGGCTCCTGTGCTTCTTCAACGACTACGAGGTCGGCCCGCACACGCTGGGCGCCACCCAGTTCTCGCTGCCGTGGGCGGACGTGATGCCGTTCGCGCGCCCCGACGGCCCGCTCCAGCGCTGAGCGGGCCTCACAGCCCCCGCTTCGAGAACCCCCGGATCGCCACCACCAGCAGCACCACCGTGTAGCCCGCCGCCCACCACACCATCGCCGGGCTCGGCACCGAGGCGGGCGAGAATGGCGTGATCTGGAGCTCGCGCATGATGGTCGGCTGCATGAGCCACGCGGCGCGCTGCCAGAGGGATTCGGCGGGCATGATCAGGCTCGCGACCGTGCCCACGTTGCGGGCGGCCACGTTGTCGACGAACGTGCCGATCTGCTCGACCCAGTTGCCGATGAAGGCGATGCCGTAGAGGCCGAACGCCGCCATCCCGTTGGTGACGGTCGAGAGCCGCGTGCCGCCCGCGATCGACACCGAGACCAGGAGCAGCATCTCGACCAGCATGAGCGGGATGGCCGCGGTCGGGTTGGGCGGCGTGAACTTGCCGATCACCGCGGCGATGGTCAGCACGCCGCCCGCCATGACCGTCAGGTAGCCGAGCACGACGATGACGTAGGCAAGCCACTTGCCGAGCACGATCTCGGAGCGCCGCACCGGCTTGGCGGCGAGCGTCTGGATCGAGCCGGTGCCGATCTCGCCCGAGAGCGCGTCCACCGGGAGCAGCACGGCGCTCATGACGCTGAGCAGGTTCACCGCGTAGAGCCCGGCGAGCGTGATGGCGGTGAGCGCGATCCGCCGCTCGAGGAGCGTCGCATGCTTGCCGACGTCGCGCGCGATGAAGTGGAAGCCGACGCCGTAGAGGATCAGGAACGCCCCGCCGCCGATCAGCGCGGCGAGCAGCACCCGGCGGCGCAGCGCTTCGTGGAGCGTGAGATGGGCGAGCACCAGGATGCGCGGCATCAGCCCGGCCCCTGGTCGTCGCCGATCACCTCGAGGAACCAGCGCTCGAGCGACTTGCGCGCCGGCTTGAGCTCGTAGAGCGACACGCCCCGGCTCACCAGCCAGCGGGCGATCTCGGGCAGCGACTCCTCGTCGGCGATCCGCATCCGAAGGCGTGTCCCTGCCGTCGCGCCCGCCGCCTCCACCCCGTCCTCGCCGGGCATTCCCGGCAGCACCTCGCCGAACTTCGCCAGACCCTCGCGGGTCGCGGCGTCGAGCGGCGAGACACGCACGTCGACCTCGACCTTCTCGGCGGCGGCGTCGCCCAGCGTGAGGTCGTGCACCGTGCGGCCCGCCTTGACGAAGGTGACGCGGTCGCAGGTGGCCTCCACCTCTCCCAGCAGGTGCGAGTTGAGGAACACGGTGACGCCGCGCCCGCGCAGCTCGTGGATGATGTCGCGCACCAGGAGCCGCCCGAGCGGGTCGAGGCCGGAGGTGGGCTCGTCGAGGAACACCAGCTCCGGCTCGTTGATCAGGGCCTGGGCGAGTCCGACGCGCTGGAGCATGCCTTTGCTGTATTCGCGCAGCTTTCGGTCCGCCGCTTCGGTGAGCTTGACCCGCTCGAGCAGCATCTCGGAGCGCTGGGTGAGCGTGCGCTCGGGGATACCGTGGAGCCGGCCGTGGAAGCGCAGCAACTCCCGCCCGGTGAGCCAGTCCTGGAAGCGGAAGTGCTCGGGCAGGAACCCGACCCTGGCCCGCGTGTTCCGGTCCCCGATCGGCTTGCCGAGCAGGGAGGCGCGACCGGCGGTCGGAGGCACGAGCCCGAGCAGCATCTTGAGCGAGGTGGTCTTGCCGGCGCCGTTCGGGCCGAGGAAGCCGAAGACCTCTCCCCGCTTCACCGACAGGGAGAGGTCCGCGACCGCCAGCTTGGTGGCAAACCGCTTGCGCAGCCCGTGGGTCTCGACCGCCAGCCCGCTCATGCGGGCGAGATTACCTGACAGACTCAGCCACTTGCATGATGTCCGACTGGCCGATGTTGCCCTCGAGCGCGAACACCCGGTCGCCCTCGGTCCACATGACGACGCTGCCTTCGCGCTGCCGCCCCTGGTCGTCCTTCCGGGTGGTGGTGACGAGCAGGCCCGGGTTGCCCCGGATCGTGACCGAGCGGAACGCGGTGGCGTTGGTCGGCACCGGCACCAGCAGCGTGCTGCGCCAGTCGACCGTCGCGGCGATGCGCCGCGCCTCCGACGGGTCGAGCCCCAGGACGCGGAGTCCCAGCTCGCCGAGCCGCTGCAGATCGACGCCCGCCGGCAGCCCCACCTCGGGGCTCCGCGACTGGATGAGCTTGAGATTGCGTCGCTCGGACTTGAAGCGCTGCCCCACCACCGGATACATGTGCGCCTCGATGGTCTGGCCGTCGAGGCCGGCCGGTACCTCGACGTCACGCAGGTCGAGCGCCGCCAGCATCTCGCGCAGGCGGGCGCTGTTCACCCCCAGGCGCATGCGTCCCTCGCCGGAGACCATGATCGTGTCGGCCGCGAGACCGCTGGGCAGGTACGACGGCGTGGCGACCGTGAACCCGGCCATCGACGACGCCGCGCCCAGCGAGGGCTGCACCACCGCATGGCCCGGATCCTGGACGACTTCGTGGCGGTCGAAGATGAGTGCCATGTTGTCGGTCTTGAGCGAGCGCAGCTTGTCGATGCGCTCGGCATTGAACGGCACCGCGACGAAGTTGCGTACGCGGAACAGGTCGAGCACTGACTGCCCCCAGGCACGCACGCTCGGCACCGCGAACAGCGCCACCACCACCGCGAGCGAGGCCGCGGCGGCCACCATCGGCCGCCACGCCGGAGCGGGGCGCGGATCTTCGTTCGCGCGCAACGTCTCGCGCAGCCGGCGCGCGAATGCCCGGTCGGGATCGCGTCGATGCTCGTGCAGGAACTTGTCATCGGTTTCCATTGGAGTCCCCCTCGTCACCAGCGGTCACGCAGCGCCCGCACCGCGCGGTGGAGCAGCGTGCCCACGTTCGATTCACTCAATCCCGTCATCTG
Source organism: Candidatus Eiseniibacteriota bacterium (assembly GCA_035275545.1). GTDB lineage: Bacteria > Eisenbacteria > RBG-16-71-46 > RBG-16-71-46 > RBG-16-71-46 > WS-11. The sequence continues at coordinate 19,603 of DATEMP010000160.1, forward strand.
CGCGATCGCCCGGTTCGTGAGCCCCGCGCCGTACTTGAGCGCGATCAGCTCCCGGTCGCGCGCCGCCAGCGTCTGCAGCAGCCCGTCGAGCCGCTCCAGATCCGAGCGCCGCTCGGCCAGATCCTCGGGCGTCGGCCCCGACGCCACCCCTTCGGCCGCCTCGAGCGGCTCGTGCCGCCGCGAGGCGCGGTAATGGTCCACCGCCACGTTGCGGGCGATCGCCAGCAGCCAGGTCGAAAAGCCACCCAGGTCGCGGCGGTACCGGTGGCGGGCCCGCCACGCCTTCTCGAAGGTGACCGACGTCAGATCCTCGGCGACCGGACCGTCCCCGACCCGGTAGCGGAAGAAGTTGTAGACGTACGGCAACCGTTCCGCGTACACCGCGTCCCAGTCGACCTCGGCCGCCGGAGCGGCCCAGCCCCACAACCTTCCGAACAGCGCGCCCTCTGACGTCATTGCCTCAATATACGGGGGATGGGTCCCGACTATCACGAATCCTGCAACCGCGTGCCCCCCTGAGGGGTAAACGGACGCATGCGCACCCTGGCCGTCGCACTCGCCCTGCTCGCCGCTGCGTCGGCCTCCACCGCCGGCACGCTGCCGCCCGTCTACGTGACCCAGTGGGGCACGATGGGGAGCGGCAACGGGCAGTTCCAGACCCCGCACGGGATCGTCGCCAACGCGGCCGGCGATCTGTACGTTGCGGACGCCCAGAACCATCGCATCCAGAAGTTCACCGGCGCCGGCGCGTTCCTGACCTCATGGGGGAGCGCGGCGGCGGACAGCGGGGACGGCGAGTTCAACTCCCCCACCTGGGCGGCCATCGACGGCACCGGCGACGTCTACGTGGTGGACGTGGCGAACAACCGGGTCCAGAGGTTCACCGGGACCGGCACCTATCTCTCCCAGTGGGGATCCTGCTGCTCGGGCCCGATCTTGTTCAACCACCCCTTCGGCATCGCCACCGGCCCCGCCGGCGACGTCTACGTGAGCGACACGTTCAACCACCGGATCCGGAAGTTCACCGGCGCCGGTGCCCCGGTCACGCAATGGGGATCGCGGGGCGGCGCCGCCGGTCAATTCAACTACCCGACCGGGATGGTGGTGACCGCCGCCGGCGACCTCTACGTGGCGGATCTCGAGAACCACCGCATCCAGATGTTCACCGGCGACGGGACCTTCCTGACGCAGTGGGGCACCCGCGGGAACGGCGACGGGCAATTCGTGGATCCTTTCGGGATCGCCCTCGACGCCGCCGGCAACGTCTACGTCACCGACTACGGCAACCACCGGATGCAGAAGTTCACCGGCTCGGGCGCCTATCTCACCAAGTGGGGCACGCAGGGAAGCGGCGACGGCCAGTTCGTGGCGCCCATCGGCGTGGCGGTCGACGCGGACGGCAACATCTATGTCGCCGACAGCGGCAACCACCGCATCCAGAAGTTCGCCCCGGATCAGACGCCCGCCGTATCATCGAGTTGGGGCCGCCTCAAGAACCTCTACCGATGAGAGGCCTCATCAAGCCTTAGGGCGCCGGCCGCGCATGGTGCGACGCGTCGGGCACCCGCCGCCCCTTCCACCATGCGCTATACTCTCCGGCTTTGCGGCTTCCGGAGGCCCCAGTGCCCGCGCGCTTCTACCTCACCACCGCCATCGATTACGTGAACGGCCGCCCCCACCTGGGCCACGCCTACGAGAAGGTGCTGGCCGACGCCCTGGCGCGCTTCCACCGCCAGCGCGGGGACGCCACGTTTTTCCTGACCGGCACCGACGAGCACGGCCAGAAGATCGCGCGCGCCGCCGAGGCCGCGGGCAAGACGCCGCGGGCGTTCGTGGACGAGCTGGCGCCCACCTTCACCGCCGCCTGGAAGGCGCTGGGCGTCTCGTACGACAAGTTCATCCGCACCACCGACACCCGCCACGAGCTGGCGGTGCAGGAGCTGTTCCGGCGCCTCAACGACGCGCGCAGCCCCAAGACCGGCGAGCCGGTGCTCTACGAGGACGCCTACGAGGGGCTCTACTGCGAGGGCTGCGAGTCGTTCAAGCAGGAGAAGGACCTCGACGAGAAGGGCCGATGTCCGATCCACAACACGAAGCCCACCAAGATCCGCGAGGAGAACTTCTTCTTCCGGCTCTCCGAGTACGACGAGGCGCTGCTCAAGCACATCGAGGCGCATCCCGACTTCATCCAGCCCGAGTACCGGCGCAACGAGGTGCTCAACGTGATCCGCGCCGGGCTGGAGGACGTGAGCGTCACGCGCCCCAACCTGCCGTGGGGGGTGCCGCTTCCCGATGAGATCGAGGGCGGGGAGGGCCACACCGTGTACGTGTGGGCGGATGCGCTCTTGAACTATCTCTCCGCGATCGGCTGGCCGGAGCGCAAGTACTCGCTGTGGTGGCTCGCCAAGGACAGCGAGGTCGCCGGGCCGGGCGCGGCGCGCGAGGATGAGTTCCAGCACCTGGACGGCCAGGGCAAGCCGGGCGCGGCGTGGGCGGGCACCACCGCGAAGAAGCACACCAACGCGCTCCACCTGATCGGCAAGGACATCAGCCGCTTCCACTGCATCCTGTGGCCGGCGCTGCTGCTCGCGGCGGGCGTGCCGCTGCCGCGGCAGATCTACGTGCACGGCTTCATCTACGTGCGCGGCGAGAAGCTCTCGAAGTCGGCGGGCAACGTGGTCGACCCGGTCGAGATGGCGGAGCGCTTCGGCGTCGACGAGCTGCGCTTCTACCTGCTCGACGCGATCCCGACCGGGCGCGACGGAGAATTCACGTTCGAGCAGCTGGTCGAGCACTGCAACACCCACCTCGCGAACGATCTCGGCAACCTGGCGAGCCGCACGGTGACCATGGTGCACAAGTACTTCGAGGGCACGCCCGCGGAAGACTGGAATCCGGACTCGCTTCAGGATCCGGACGCACGCCGCGCGCTCGAGACCCTGGTCGCGGCGGCCAGCCAGGCCGCCGACCAGGTGCCCCAGGCGTTCCTCGACGTGCGCGTGCACGAGGCGCTCGAGGAGGCGTGGTGGCCGGTGGTGCGCGCCAACGAGTTCATCGAGCGGGTGAAGCCCTGGACGGTGGCCAAGGACCCGGCGCGCCGCGCCGAGCTCGCGACCTCGCTCAACGCGCTGCTCGAGACGCTGCGGCTGGTGGCGATCTGGGCCTGGCCCGCGATCCCGCACAAGAGCGAGGAGCTGTGGGCCCTGCTCGCGCTCCCGGGCAAGCCCGGTGACGCGCGCGGCGACCTGGCGAAGCCGGCGTTCGGTAGCGGCACGTTCGCCGGGCGCCCGCTGGGCGAGGTCAAGAGCCTGTTCCCGCGCATCGAGCTCGAGCCCACGACCTAGCGCCCCGCGGCACCGGGCGTGCGTCCCGGTACACCGGCGCCGAGCCGCATGATCGATACCCACTGCCATCTGTGCGACAAGCGGTTCGACCCCGACCGCCAGGCGGTGCTCGACCGCGCGCGCCACGCGGGCGTGACCCACATGGTCGAGATCGCCTACGCGCCCGAGATCGTGGCCCGCGCCCAGGCGCTCGCGCGCGAGCACCCGAACGTCTACCTGTGCGTGGGCGTGCACCCCAGCGAGTCCGGCAAGGTGCCGCCCGATTACCTGGACGCGCTGCGCGACGCGGCGCGGCACCCGCGGGTGGTGGCGATCGGCGAGACCGGCCTCGACTTCTACCGCGACTACGCGCCCCGCGATGCGCAGGAGCGCTGGTTCCGCGCCCAGCTCGCCCTCGCCGACGAGGTGGGCCTGCCGGTGGTGATCCACCAGCGCTCGGCGCTCGAGGAGACGCTCGCGATCCTCGAGGAGATGCGGCCCGCGGCGGGCGGCGTGCTCCACTGCTTCGACGACGGCCCGGCGGCGGTCGAGCGGGCCCGGGCGCTGGGCTTCAAGCTCGGCATCGGCGGCGTGATGACCTACGGGCACGCGCCGCTCGAGGAGGCGGTCCAGGGAGCGCCGGCGGACATGCTGGTGCTCGAGACCGACGCGCCCTACCTCGAGCCCGAGCCGCGCTCGCTCCGCCGTAACGAGCCCGCGCTGCTCGCCCGCGTCGCGCCGCGGCTCGCCGCCCTGCGCGGCTGGACCGCCGAGGAGACCGACCGGATCACCACCGCGAACGCACGCGATCTCTTCCGCGTTCCGCTCGGAGAAGCGTAGACCCGCACAAAATAAGGCTTGCATGCTCGTGCACAAATGTGCATGATGACTGCGCCCTCGACGCACATCCGCCCCCGTCGAGGTTCGCCATGGATCGCTACGCCCGGTCTCACTTCGCTCCCGAGACCCTGTTCACCAGCGCCCGCCGGCATGCCGGTCTGGAAATCACCTCGATAGCCGAGCTGCTCGCTGACCTGGGCGAGATCGACGCCCACAAGCACTATGCCCCGGCTGGGTACGAATCGATGCTCGCCTATTGCCTGGCCGAGCTGCCGTACACCGAAGACGAAGCCCGCAATCGGATTCGCGCTGCACGCGTGGCCCGGGAGTATCCGGCCATCCTCCCGATGCTCGCCGATGGCCGCCTGCTGCTGACGGCGGTGCTGCGGCTGGCGACCTGCCTCAGGCCCGAGAACTTCGAAGGCCTGATCGCCGCAGCAGCCGGCAAGTCCATGCCGGAGCTCGAGGTGATGCTGAGGGCGCGGTTCCCCCGCCCGGATGTTTTCACCTGGGTGGAGCGGCCGGTGCCCGGATCTCCGTCACTTGCAGATTCGCGCGTTCCGGAACGCACGGATTTGCACGTGGCCGCGGCGCGGACGAACGGGCGGTGCGAGGCGAAGCCGCTGTCGGCGCAGTCGTTCGGTATCCAATTCCCCCTGACACAGGAGGAGTACGCATTGGTCGTTCGCTCGCGGGAGCTTCGCCCTGCCAGCGACGAGAAGGAAGTGTTCATGCGGGCGCTACGGGCGCATGTCGCGCAGATGGAAAAGCGGAAGCTCGCGGTTGCGGAGAAGCCCATCCGTTGCCCGCGACCGACCGGAAGTGCGCGCCACATTCCCGCTCACGTTCGCCGTGCGGTCTGCGCGCGTGATGGCTGTCAATGCACGTTCGTCGGCGACAACGGACATCGGTGTGACGCACGCCGAGGGCTGCAATACGACCACGTCGTGCCGCTCGCGCGAGGCGGCGAGGCGACGGTCGACAACATCCGGCTGCTCTGTCGAACGCATAACCAGTACGAGGCCGAGCGCACCTATGGCGAGGAGTTCATGCGCCGGAAGCGCGAGGCGGCAGCCGAGACACGGGCGAAGCGGGAAGCCGATAAGCGAGTCCACGATGAACAAGACAAAGACATCATCGCCGGGCTCCGGACGCTCGGGTACAACGCGAATCAGGCGCGAAGCGCCGCCGCCTTCTCCAGGGACATGCCCGACGCGACCCTCGAGGAGAGAATGCGGCGGGCGTTGTCTTACTTCCGGCTGCGGGGAACCCGTGTCCAGCCGTTCGATACTCCGGTGATGGCCCGAAGTGCCTAGGCCCGCACTCCGCTCAGCGCTCGATCCCGCACTCGCGGAAGTAGGCGTCGAGCGCCTCGCGCTCGCCCTCGATCTCGTGGTGCACGATGCGCGCGACGCGGCCGCCGGACACCGTGAAGGTCTGCCGGCACCGGTGCCGGTGCCAGCGCCCGCCCGCCTTGAGCAGGTAGTCGGTGAACGTGACGGTCACCTCGGCGCCCGTGGCCGGCGCGATCTCGCTCGCGTAGCGCACCTCGTCGAACGCGCGGCGCGCCCAGGCGGACGCGCCGGCGTAGGAGCCCACGATCGCCTCGGGCCCACGATGGACCTCGCGGCCGGTCTCGTAGACACACCCGTCCGCGAGCAGCGAGCGCACGGTGGCGAAGTCGTCGGCGTCCAATGCGCGAGCGAGCGCCGCCGCGACCGCCGCCGCTTCCGGGGTTTCGAGCTCGTGCATGGCCTCCTCGATGGCAACCGCGTCCGCGGCGACTCCTACCACAGACCTCAAGACGCCGCTCCGAACGGTCGAAACCTAGGACATCATGCCCGCCGGCCCCCAGGACCTCACCATGCCCTTTCCGCTGGTGCTCGCCGTGCTCCTGGCGGTGGTGGCGCTCGGCAGCTACGCAGTCCGGGCGCACGGCCGGAGACGGCGGCGGCGGAGCCGCAGCCGGGATCGCGCCCTGCTCCGGAGCTTCCGGCTGTTCATCGAAGGCGCGCTCACGCCCGCACAGCTCGCCCATGCCGCCGAGTCGGCGGAGGAAGGATCGTACTGGGACGCGCTCGAGCTGCTCACGGTGAAGCTCAAGCGCGGGCAGTGGATTCGGGTCTCGCGCGCGCTGGCGAAGGCCCGGCACGCGTCGGCGGAGCGGCGCGCCCTGTCCGACGACTCCTCGTGGCGCCGCGCGCTGGCCGCCCGGCGCCTGGGGATGCTGCGCTCGCGTCCCTCGTGGCGCGCACTGCGGCGCGCGATGGTGAAGGGCCCCGAGATGGTGACCTTCGCCGCCGCCACGTCGCTGGCGCGCTACCGCGATCGCGCCGCGATGAACTGGATCCTCACCCACGACGTGGCGGTCGCTCACCGGCACCGCAACGCGCTGGTGGCGCTGTTCCGGGGCTTCGGGCGCGGTGGCCTGCCGGTGCTCACCCGCGGCCTCGCGCGCGGCGTGCGCAGCGCCCGGGTCGAGCTGGCGATGATCGACGCGCTGGGCGTGAGCGCCTACGCTCCGGCGCGCATGCTGCTCGAG
>DATEMP010000161.1:0-2562 GCA_035275545.1 Candidatus Eiseniibacteriota bacterium
CCTCGACCGGCTCGCCGTGGGCGAGCAGGTAGAGGCCGAGCCGGTCGGTGGTCTGGACCAGCGTGAGCAGCGGGACGTCGCCCTCGAGGCCCTGCGTCAGCCCGCGCCGCGAGCCGCGCTCGAACAGCGCGTGGAGGCCGAGGCGAGGGGCGCCGTCGACCACCAGCACGCGCCGCCCCTGGGCGAGCAGGCGGGCGGTGAGCTCGAACACCGCGCGCGAGAGCGCGAACGGCGTCGGGCCGCTCACCACGTGGAGCCACGGCATCGGGTCGAGGCGCGACATCCCTGTCGAGGTGGTCATGCCGCCGCCTCCTTGGCCGCGTCCGCCGGCGGCAGCGTGAAGAAGAACATGCTGCCCTCGCCGGGGGTGCTCTCGACCGAGATGTGGCCGCCGTGCTGCTCGATGATGCCCTTGCAGATGACCAGCCCGAGCCCGGTGCCGCCCGCCTTGCGGGTGGCGGACGAGTCGACCTGGGAGAACTTGTGGAACAGCTTGGGCAGGTCCTGGGCGGCGATCCCCTCGCCCTCGTCGCGGACGCCCACGCGCACCTGGCCGCTCCAGATCTCGGCGGTCACCGCGATCCGCCCGCCGGCGGGCGAGAACTTGATCGCGTTCGAGAGGAGGTTGGTGAGCACCTGCGCGATCCGCACCCCGTCGATCAGGACGTCGGGCAGCTCGGGCGAGAGCACGGTCTCGAGCTGGATGTTCCGCTCTTCGAGCTGGGTGCGCAGGTTCTGGGTGATCTGCGCGACGATCGGCTCGACGCGCTGGAGCTCGAGGGTCATGGGCAGCGACGAGGACTCGAGCCGCGAGAAGTCGAGGATGTCGTTGATGAGCACCAGCAGGCGCTCGGTGTTCGCGTGCGCGATCGTCAGCAGCTTGACCTGCTGCTCGCTGTTCTTGAAGTAGTGATCGTCGGCGAGCAGCTCCACCGCGCCCTTGACCGAGGTGAGCGGCGTGCGGATCTCGTGGGACACCACCGCGACGAACTCGGACTTGAGGCGGTCGAGGCTCTTGGTGTGCTCGTAGAGCTGCGAGTTGCGCACCGCGATCGCGCACGGCGAGGCGAACAGGGTCAGGAAGCTCTCGTCCTCGGCGCTGAAGCCCTCGGTCTTGTCGAACACCACCAGCAGGCCGATCACCTGGTTCTCGTCCACCAGCGGCACGGCGAGTGCGTTGCGGCACTCGACCGTCACCCCCGGCATCGCGAGCGGCTCGCCCGAGACCGGCGACTCGTCGCGGATCGCCACCTGCTCGCTGACGCTCCGCCCCAGGAAGCCCTGGCCCGAGACGAACGCCGGCCCGCCCGGATCGCCGGGCACCAGCGACATGCCGTACGCGGAGGCGGCGTAGTAGGCGTCGGACTCGACCTCGCGCAGGTAGACGAGCGCCCCGCGTGCCGCGCACATGGTGGCGGCGCGGTTGCAGATCACCGCCAGGCGACGCTCGAGGTCCAGGTCGGCGCTGATCTCCTTGCCGACCTCGTAGAGGCTGGTCATCTGCGAGGTCGCGACCCGCACCCGCTCGCGCAGCTCGTGCTCGTGGCGGCGCAGGATCTCGTTCTTCTGGCGCAGCTCCTCGAGGAGCTCGCGGTTGAGCACCTTGAGGCGCCGGTTGGCGACGCCGCGCTCGACGATCTGGAACACGTCGTCGAGATCGAACGGCTTGGTGACGTAGTCGTAGGCGCCCTGGCGGAGCGCGTCGATCGCAGTCGAGGCCGAGGCGTAGCCGGTCACCACCACGACGCACACCTCGGGGTCGACCGACTTCGCCGCGCGCATGACCTCGAGGCCGGAGAGGCCGGGCAGGTTGAGGTCGGTGAGGATGACGTCGGGGCGCAGCTCGGGCAGGCGGCGCACCGCCTCCTCGCCGCTCGAGGCGAGCGTGAGCGTGTAACCCTGGGAGGCGAGGAACTCCTGGAACACCTCGACCACGCTGGGCTCGTCGTCCACGATCAGCACCCGGGCGGGCCCGGGCTCCTCTCCCCCGCCGGTCCCTGCGTCGGGACCGGCTCGATCGATGCGGCGCGAGGGATCCATGGCCTCAGTGCACCGGGGCGGACTCGAACGCGGCCACGCGTCGGCGCCCGGACTTCTTGGCGAGCGCGAGCGCCTGGTCGCCGCTCGCCAGCAGCTCGACGCCCTCGACGCCGCCCCGCGGGCTCGCGGTCACGCCGATCGAGGCGCTGACATGGCCGACGCGGGCGAAGCGATGCTCCTCGAGCGCGTGGCGCAGCCGCTCGCCGCAGCGCTGGGCGGGGGCGAGATCGGTCTCGGGCAGCAGCACGCCGAACTGGTCGTCGCCGACCCGCGCGAGCACGTCCGACTCGCGCAGCGCCAGGCGTAGCACCAGTGCCGCCTCGGAGAGCACGGCGTCGCCGGCCGCGCGGCCGTACTTCGCGTTCACCGCGCCGAAGTGATCGAGATCCACGAACGCCAGCCCGAGCGGCACGCCGTGCCGGCGCGCCCGCGAGGCCTCGCTCTCGAGCAGCCCGTGGAAGGCGCGGGCGTCGGGAAGACCGGTGAGCGCGTCGCGGCCCGGCATCGAGCGCAGGCGCTGCA
>DATEMP010000162.1:0-7774 GCA_035275545.1 Candidatus Eiseniibacteriota bacterium
GCCTTCCGCCGCGCGCTGGGGCTCCAGTGATCCCGTTCCCCTTCACGCACGACCCCGAGGAGCCGCTCCACGAGGACGTCGGCTTCCTGACCGACGTGCACGAGGCCTACGACTCGACCGAGCAGCGGGTCAAGCTGCGCGCCATCCCGCGCCGCGGGCTCGAGTTCGGCACCTTCCTCGGGAGTGCCCGCGAGGCCCAGCACGCGGGGGCGCTGCTCTACGGCTACCGCGAGCAGAGCATGGGGATCCCGCTCTGGATGTACGGCGAGCGGCTCCCGAGTGCCGTCTCAGGCGGGGCCACGGTGCTCCCGGTCTCCTCGGCGGGCGTCCCCTGGGGCCTGGGGGACAGCGTCTTCATCTGGCGGGATCCGTTCACCTGGGAGATCGCGGACTTCGTCTCGACCGCGGGCGGGGTGACCTGTAGCTCGCTCGGCTCGGGCTGGCCGGCGGGGACCGTTGTCACGCCCATGCGACTCGGAAGGTTGGGGACCGACGCCCCCGTCGGCTGGCTCAACCGTGAGATCGGCACGGCTCGACTCCGCTTCGAGCTGGATGCGACCGGTCTCGCGGCACCGGCGGGAACCCCGGTCGGCAGCCTCTACGAAGGCGTCGAGGTGCTGGACGTGGTCGACCCCAACCGGACCGGGACGATCGAGGAGAACGTCGCCCGGAAGCTCGCGATCCTGGACCAGCAGACCGGGCTCGTTCAGATCGACACCCAGGCGCCCACGCCGACGCCCAGGCGCAAGCTGATCTGGACCGCGACCACGCGCGCCGAGGCGGCGGTCATGGGCGGCTTCATCGAGGCGCGCCGCGGCCGCGCGGTTCCCTTCTGGCTCCCGAGCTTCCAGTCCGACATGACGCTCGCCGCTGACCTGGCGTTCGGCGAGACCGTGGTCGGGATCCAGTGGGCGGGATACCACGAGTATCTCTGGCCCCAGGGCTTCGGCCGCCGCCACGTCGCGCTCTATTCGCCCGGCTTCCCGCTCGAGTTCAAGGCGATCGTCGCCTCGGCGCACTCGGGCGGGAGCCCCACCGAGACGATCACCTTCGACGCCCCGACCGCGCGCGAGTACCCGGCCGCCACCTCGGCGATCATGTTCCTCAAGTACGCGCGCCTCGACTCCGACGAGGTCCGGCGCAGCTGGCTCAGCGGCCACGTGTGCGAGGCCGAGCTCCCGATCCGCGAGCTGCCGATCGAAGAGCCGGTGCCGGCATGACCTTCGACGACCGCGAGCAGAGCGTTCACGAGGGCGAGCCGGTCGAGTGCTACCGCTTCGCGGTCGGCACGACGGTCTACCGCTGGACCAGCGCCGACGCCGACGTGACGCTGTCGACCGGCACCTACACGCCCGCGGTCATCTCGCGCGGATCGCTGGTCCAGTCCCAGGAGGACTCGACCGACTCGCTCGAGGTGATGGTGCCGCGCTATAACCCGATCGCGACACTCTTCATGCCCTACGTGCCTGGCTCCAAGGTCCTGCTCACCGTCTACCGCGCGCACCGGGGCGAGGAGTCGGAGGCGCGGCCGCTGTTCCTGGGCGAGGTCGCGAGCGTGGTCGTTAAGGACAACGAGGCGACCCTCACGTGCACGCCCCTGGTCGAAGCGCTCGGCCGGCCGGTGCCGAGCATCTCGTATCAGCCGCTTTGCAACTGGCCCCTCTACGGTGCCGGCTGCGGCGTCAACGCGGCCGATTTCCGCGATGCGGCCGTGGTCGGGAGCGTCTCGGGCGTCACGGTCGTGAGCAGCACCTTCGCCGCCAAGCCCGACGGCTGGTACACGAATGGATGGATGGAGGACCCCGACGGCGAGGTGCGCTTCATCACCGCCCACGTCGGCAACACCATCACGCTCATGAGCCCCTATCCGGACCTGACCGCCGGGGACACGGTGCACGTGCTCGCGGGCTGCGACCGCACCGAGGCGACCTGCGTCGCCAAGTTCAACAACTTCGTGAACTTCATGGGCTTCCCGCGGCTGCCCGACCGCAACCCGTTCAACGGCGCGATCGCCTGACCCATGGGCTTCCTCTTCGCGCTCGCCCTCTACGTCGGCTTCACGCTGCTCGGCCGGCTGATCCGCCCGGACCTGCCGGCCACGAAGCGGAACCGCCGCGACCAGCTGGCGATCCCGACCGCCGCGCCCGGCGGCGCGATCCCGATCGTCTGGGGCTCGGTCTACCTCAACGACCCGAACGTGATCTGGTGGGGGATGGTGCGCGTCTACCGCACCGTCGGCAACGGGCTCGTCACCAACGTCTTCACCGACGTCGACATCTACATGGTCTCGGTCACGCTCGTGCTCTGTCACGGTCCCTGCGACACCGGCGTGTCGCTCTACTGGGACGACACGCTGGTGGTCCCCAACGAGATCATTTACAACCCGGTCACCGAGCGGACCCGGATCATGAAGCACCGCTACGGCGACATGATCGCGCGCGAGCACCTGGTGGCGGGCCAGGACTACACGTTCTTCGACGATTACTACTACTACTACCGCGGCACGATGGTGCAGGAGCCTGTATCAACTGAGGCGACCTACGCCGGCATGCCGACGCCCGCCTACCGCGGGGTCGCCTACCTGTTCCTCGATCGCGTGCTGCTCGGCGCCTCGATCCAGGGCGCGCCGCCGATGAAGCGGCTCGCGGCCCAGGTCGTCCGCCGCCCGAATCAGCTGGGCATGCCCTCGGGGCACGAGCAGATCAACAACGACTCGAATCCCGCCTGCATGCTCTACGAGGTCCTGACCGACTCGCGCTGGGGGATGGGCCTGCCGGTCGCGGCGATCGACGTCGACAGCTTCCGCGCCGCGGGGGAGACGCTCTTCACCGAAGGCACCGGCATGTCGCTGGTCGTCAAGGAGCAGCAGGCGGGGCGCGACGTGATCGACGAGATCCTGCGCCACATCGACGGCGTCGTCTTCACCGACCCGAGCACCGGGCTCTTCACGCTCTCGCTCGCGCGCGGCGACTACGTGTTCGCCAACCTGCCGGTGTTCGACGAGTCCAACGTCACGAACGTCGAGATCTCGCGGCCCTCCTGGTCCGAGACCAAGAACCACGTGCGCGTCCGCTACACCGGCCCCAAGGCCTCGGAGCGCGTCGCGTCTGAGACCAACCTCGCCAACGTCCAGAAGCGCGGCGTCCTGGTCCCGATCGACGTGTCCTACCCGGGCTTCACCAACGCCACGACCGCCCAGCGCGCCGCGTCGCGCGATCTCAAGACGTTCTCGTTCCCGTTCGCGCGGATCCGGATCACGGTCAACCGCAAGGCCTGGTCGCTGCGCCCGAACTCGGTCTTCCGGCTCACCTGGCCCAAGCTCGGCGTCGCCGACATGGTGTGCCGCGTGGTGCGCGTGGACCCGGGCACCCTGATCGACGGGAAGATCGTGGTCGACGCGATCGAGGACGCGTTCGCGACCAACTGGGTGGGCGTGCCGGTCGCGCTCCCCAACTGGCAGGACCCGGTCCAGGACCCGCTGGCGATGGCGATCCAGCGGCTCGAGGAGGCACCCTACGCGCTCGCCGGCGGGGCGCACCGGCAGATCCTGACGCTCGGTGCCAGGCCCGAGGGGCTCACCCAGGGCTACGACGTCTGGAGCGACCCGGCGGGCGGCGAGGCCTACGCGCAGACGAACACCCGCATCATCCACACCCCGCTCGGGATCCTCGACGGCGTGCTCGGCTTCACCGACACCTCGTTCAGCGTCGTCTCCGGGCTCGACCTCGAGTCGCTGTTCTCGATCACGGCGGCCCAGCTCGCGAGCGGCTACAACCTCTGCCTGATCGACGACGAGCTCATCGCCTGGAAGACCATCACCCAGGCGGGGGGCGGCACGGCGACCGTGTCGGAGATCGTCCGCGGGGTCGCCGACACCACGCCGCGGCAGCACCAGGCCGGGGCGCGCGTGTGGTTCCTGACCTCCGGCAAGGGGACGACCCGGACCACGGACTACGGCTCGGACGTCACGGTCACCGCCAAGCTGCCGACGCTGAATGTGAACAAGCGGCTCGACCTGGCGGACACCTATCAGCTGAAGGTGACGACCGCGAATCGCGCCGGGCGTCCCTACGTGCCGACCGCGGTCGAGCTCAACGGCGACCCCTACCCGAACGTGCTGACCGGCGAGCAGACCATCTCCTGGTCGCACCGGAACCGGCTCGGCTCATGGGAATACGACGACGCGGGCGCGACCGGGAGCCCCGAGTCCGGAACCACGTACCGCGCCAAGTTCTACGGCGACGGGGGCGGCTACGGCTTCCAGTACGGAACCGTCTATGGCGGATACGGAAAGCTGAAACATACGGAGAGTGGTATCACCGGCACGTCGTACCTGTATCCCGAAGCCACTGAGAAGGCAGAGAACGGCGGGGTGTTCAACACCTACCGCCGCTGGACGCTCGAGGCGCTGGTCGGCGGTCTCGGCAGCCGCCAGCTCTACGACTACGTGGTCGGGGGCAACGGCGGCTACGGATACAACTACGGCAACGACTACGGCGGATAGCTCAGGGAGGCTGCGATGGCAGGGACCGCACGGAACAACCTCGGACTGATCGAGGGCTACACCGCCGGCGAGGACGGCTGGGACGCATCGGACCGCGCCAACCTCCGGCGCTTGGACTCGGTCGTGATGCTCTCGGTCAAGGACAAAGACACGAACGCCCCGCCGGGCGGCCCCACCGACGGCGACCGCTACATCGTCGGGCCGTCCGGGAGCGGCGCCTGGTCGGGGCACGCCGGCAAGATCGCCACCTGGAACAGCAGCTCGTCCGCCTGGGACCTCTACACGCCGAAGAAGGGCTGGCGAGCCCTGGTCGAGGACGAAGGCCGCGAGTACGTGCATAGCGGATCCTCCTGGTTCGCGGGCGAGGTGGCGGTGAGCGTCACTCGCTTCTCGTCGTTCCAGGCCGCGCACGATGCGCTCCCGGCCGGCGCCACGCTCTTCGTCCCCGCCCAGAGCTACACGCATGGGACCACGCCGAGTTTTGGGACCACGACCACGCCCGGGCTCACGATCACGAAGCCGATCACGATCATCGGCGAGCACGCCTACCGCACCGGAGCGGGCGGCGCGCCGTTCCTCCGGAACAACGCCGGCAGCGGCGCCGAGAACCAGGACGGGATCTTCGTCAACACGGTCGGCGGAGTGACGATCAAGAACCTCTGGATCCAGGGAGCCGGGGCTCCCGGCTCCGGTGCCGGGGTCCGCTGGTACAAGGCGAGCACGAACATGAGCATCCTCGAGCTCGAGGGCGTCACCGTCGATCAGTCGTGCGGCTGGAGCTTCCGGTTCCACATGGACGCGACCTTCTACCTGAACAAGCTGCTCATGAGGAACTGCCACCAGAGCGCCGCTCAGAGTCAGGGCGCCCTGACGATCGGCAACGGCAACGGTGGCGGCACGGGCGTCGCGGCACAGGCCGACAACATTCGAATCTACGACTGCGAGTTCTCCGGTCCCGGCTTCGGCACGATGGACTCAGGGCTCCAGCGCGGCGCGATTCACTTCTTCCGCTGCACCAACACGCGCATCCACAACCTATCCTACCAGGGCCCCGACGACAGTCCGGCCATCTCGTTCGCCGGGACGTGCTGGACCGCGATGTTCACCGACCTCTACATCGAGCGGACGCTCACCGGGAGCACCATCCGGCACGCGATCTGCGTCGAGGACGCGGTCGTCGGGCTCACCATCAAGGGCCTCCACTACACCGGCCACGGGGCCACGCCGCGCGTCCTGAAGACCAGCGGCAACACCTGTCTGCGCGGTGCACGGATCAGCGACGCATTCATACTCACCGACCAGGCCACGATCACCGCGACCGACGACTTCGTGCTGCAGGACGCGGCCGACGAGCTGGACCTGAACGACAACGTGCGTGTCGCGAGCACGGTCACGGCCGGCCACTACGCCCCTCCCAGCGTCAGCGGGACCGGCGCGGGCCTCAAGACCATCGCCAGCACCGCGGCCCTCGTGCTGCCGGTCACGTCGACCCGCGCGTACAAGATCAGCGGGACTGCGGCCATCACCTCGATCCAGCCGCACGCGCCGGGAAAGATCATCTATCTGATCTTTACCGGCACCGCGGCCACCACCGGGCTCACCAACGGTTCCAATCTCAAGATCGGGGCGAACTTCGTCTATACGCCCGACGACTGCATCGCGCTGGTCTGCGACGGGACCAACTGGTATCGGCCGGCGATCGGGGCCGTGAACTGAGATGGCCTGCCAGCGCGGCATCACCGTCTACATCCGCATCCTGTTCGCGGGATTCATGGCCCGCTGCGACGTCTGCACGGGCTGGTCCTACGTGAAGCTCCCCTGGGAAGAAGTCCGCTGCGCCGACGAGATCCGATGCCGGTGCGGCGGGCAGCTCGAGCCGGACCTCGACACGACCGTCGCCGAATGGGAAGTGGGCGGCACGCGCCAGCTGATGCACGTCGAGGTCGAATAGGCCAGGGAGGCCTGCCTATGAGTCGAAGCCTGGACGATCTGGACCCGGACGTGCGGCGCATGGCCGTGACGCTGATCGAGGAAGCGAAGCGCGTCGGGATCGAGCTGATCGTCACCCAGACGCGCCGGACGATGGCCGAGCAGGCGGCGCTCTACGCCAAGGGGCGCACCGCCCCGGGGCCGATCGTCACCTACGCGCCACCCGGCTACTCGTGGCACGAGTTCGGGCGCGCGTTCGACGTCGCGATCAAGAGATACCCGAACGACCCGACGCCCGGGAACCTCTACGACGGGCCCTGGCAGATGGTCGGCAACCTCGGTGAGCAGGCCGGGCTCGAGTGGGGCGGGCGGTGGAAGCATCCGGACCGCCCGCACTTCCAGCACACCTCGGGGCTCACGCTCGCCTTCATGCGCGAGCACGCGCGCCGGGGCGTCGCGCCCAGTGGAGGTGTCGCGTGACCGACCGCATGGTGAGCGAGGACCTGTTCCGCCGCCAGCTCGAGGTGATTGAGCAGCTCTCCCGGGCGGTGATGGACAACTCGACCGCGACCAAGGGCGTTGCCGAGACCACGCAGCAGCAGGGGCGCCTGCTCGAGAAGCTCGACGAGCGCACCGAGCAGGGTCGGCGGGAAGCGATCGAGTCCATGAGGGACCACGTAACCGAGAAGAGCTCCGACCTCGAGCTGCACATGACCGCGGTCGGCAACGCCATCGGCGAATCGCTGGGCCGGAAGATGGAGTTCTACAACCGGCCCCAGTTCTGGATCGCGATCTTCATCCTGGCGATCGCCATGGTCAGCGGCTCACCGCTCGCGGTCCCGATCTACCGCGCGATCGGCGTCGTGAAGTAACAGCGGGAGGGACCCATGGATCTGAGCCTGTCGGAGAGGGTGGCGGAACTCGAACGAGAAGTGCGGTGGCTCCGGCTGGAGCACCGTCAGCTCGATTCGCTGATGCGGATCGAGGAGTCACTCAACCGCGTGGCGTATACCGTCACGCAGCAAGGGGAGACCATGGGACAGAATCTCGAACAGCTGCGCGCGGAAGTCGCCGAGACGAAGACCGTCGTCGGCTCAGCGATCGCACTCATCGACGGCTTCCGGGTCCGGATCCAGGAGATCCTCGACGGCGGCGCCAAGGCCGAGGACCTGATCAAGCTCCGGACCGAGCTCGACGCGACGAACGCGGATCTCGCCGCGGCCGTCGAGGCGAACACTCCGGCGGCACCCGAAGCGCCCGCCGAGCCGGCGCCGACCGAGACGCCCGTCGAAGAGCCGCCCGCGGAACCGGCCGCACCCGAGGAGCCGCCCGCGTAGGTAG
>DATEMP010000163.1:0-3639 GCA_035275545.1 Candidatus Eiseniibacteriota bacterium
GCGCACCAGCGCCGCGTCGTCGAACGAGGAGAGCCATTCCCACTTCCACGCCATGCCCAGCAGGGTTTGCGCCTCGGCATCGTCGGGCGTGACCTGGGTGGCGCGCTCGTAGCACGATCGGCCGCGCGATCGGTGCCCGGCCTCGAGGCACAGCCGGCCGAGGTCGAGCCAGTACGCAGACCGGGAGGGATCGAGCAGGGTCGCGCGCTCGAGCTCGGTGATGGCGCGGCGGCGCCCCTCGAAGGTGCGCTCGGCCGCGTGCGCGAGGCCGAGCTGGTGGAGCCGCTCCGCCTCGCGCGCGTCCGACCCGGGCGTGGCGGCCGCGGCCCGTCCCGGTGCGACCAGGAGCAGGGCGAGGAGCCGCCACGCCGCGGGCTTCATCGCGGCAACGCTACTTGGTGGCGGTGGTCTTCTTCTCCGCTTCCATCTTCGCCTTGGCCTCGGCGAGATCCTTGGCGGTCCAGGGCGGCACGATCCCGTTCATGCGCGCGTAGGCGATCGACTGGCCGAGGTGCTCGTGCGCGTGGGAGAGCAGCAGCATGTAGCCGCCCCGCACCGTGGTCTTCATGCCGAAGAACTCCGCCGGCTTGTCGAGGTCGGCGTCCGGCAGGTCCATGAAGGCCTTCTCCATGTAGGCGAAGGAATCCTTGAGCGACTGCACGATCTCCGCCTTCTTGGTGAACGACTTCTCGTGGGTGGCGAAGTTGAAGCCCTCGGGCGGCTTCACGCCCCAGAAGCTCGGCACCCCGAAGTTGGCGGCCGACACGTGCATGAACACCTCGCCGGTGGTGCGCACCTCCTTCGAGGGGCGGAAGGCGTACTTGTTGTCGGGCGTGGCCTCGGCGAGCTGGATCAGCTTGTCCTCGGCATCCTTGATCCACATGACCATCTCGGTCCGGACCCCGCTGCCGCCGCTCGGCATGGCGTTGGGATCGTGGGCGAACACCGGGGTGACGGACAGGACGCCCAGCAGCGAGAGCATCGCCGCCAGCGTGAACCGTGCGTGACGCATCGTGACACCTCCTGGAAGGATCGTGGTGAGTGTTGCGGGTCCCGAATGGCGGGCAGCGTAGCGCACCGGCCGCCCTCTACTCCAGATGCTTGCGAAGGAATGCCAGCGTGCGCGGCCACGCCTCCTGGGTCGCCTTGCGGTTGGCGCCGTCGCGCAGCGTCTGGCCGCGCAGGAATCCGTGCCCGGCGCCTTCATAGATGTTCGGATCGTAGCTGCGCTTGAGCCTGGCCATCGCCAGCTTCGCCGGCTCGATCGTGGCGTTCACGCGCGCGTCGTCGGCGCCGTAGTGACCCTGCACCGGCGCCTTGACCGCGAGGATCGCGACGCTGTCGGGCGAGGTGCCGTAATAGACCACCGCCGCGGCCGGCGGCGGCGTCGAGGCGGCGTACGCGAAGCTGCGCGCGCCGCCCCAGCAGAATCCCATCGTGGCGATCTTGCCGTTCGCGGCCGGGAGCCTGGTCGCCCAGGCACGCACCGCGTCGAGACGCTGCTGGGCGTCCTCGGGGGTGAGCCCGCGCACCAGCTTGACGACGTCGTCGCGGCTCGCCACCGAGTCGGTGCCACCGCCACCCGGGCCGAGCCCCGAGATGAGGTCGGGTGCCACGGCGATGAACCCCTCGCGCGCGACCTGGTCGGCGACGCCGCGGATCCAGTCGGAGAGCCCGTAGATCTCGTGGATGATCAGCACCACGCCCGCCTTGTCCTTGCGCTCGGGGTAGACGATCCAGGTGCGCAGCGGCGGCTTTCCTTCCGCCCACTTCACGTCGATCATCTCGCCGTGCCGTGGCGAAGTCTCGAGCTGCGCCTTGGCGCGCATCTCGGAGGGGGGAAGCTTCTCGTCACGCGGCATGGTGTCGGGTGGGGCGGGCGCCTGGGCGGCAGGGGGCGTGGTGGCCGGCGGGGTCTGGGCCACGACCCAGGCCGGTGCCAGGACCGCGATGGCGATGAGGATGGGCAGGGGACGCATGAAAGACTCCTCCGTTCGGTGAAGGGCAGGACGCCGACTCTACCGCATTCCGGGGTCGGATTCGGACCCCGGGTGGCCGATAATGCGAAGGTGACCACCCCCCGGACATTCACGCACGGTCGTCCCGTTTTCGCCGCGCTGCTGGCGCTCGGCATGGCGCTGGCCATCGCCGGGTGCGCGACCACCCATGGCGTGACGCTCGAGCGCGAGAAGCAGGTGGGCATCGCCTCCTACTACGCCGGCAAGCATCACGGGCGGCGCACCGCGAGCGGCGAGCGGTTCGACATGCAGGAGCTGACCGCGGCCCATCGCACCCTGCCGTTCGGCACCCGGGTGCGGGTCACCAACCTCGCCAACGGCCGCCGCACGGTGGTGCGCATCAACGACCGTGGGCCCTACCGGAAGGGCCGGATCATCGACCTGTCCTACGCCGCGGCCCGCGAGCTCCAGATGCGGGCGCGCGGCGTCACCCGCGTGCGCCTGGAGATCGTCGGCTCCTAGCTCCTCCCCGGACCGGCCTGCTATCGTGCCGGCATGTTCGGCGCCCCGACGCTCCTCCTCACCGTCGTCCTGCTCGCGCCCCCGGCACCCGCGCGCACGACCCCCGCGGCCACGGCGCCGGCCACGATCGAGACCGCCCATCGCGACGCCGCCGAGCGCCTGATCGGCGCCGCCCTCGCCAGCGACCACGCGTACCTGAGGCTCTCCCAGCTCTGCGACGGCATCGGCCACCGGCTCTCGGGCTCGGAGCGGCTCGCACGCGCGGTCGACTGGGCGGCCGCGGCGATGCGCGAGGACGGGCTCGAGCGGGTGCGCCTGCAGCCGGCGATGGTGCCGCGCTGGGTGCGCGGCGAGGAGCGCGCCACGATGGTCACTCCCGGACCGCAGGCGCTCTCGATGCTGGGGCTGGGGAGGAGCATCGGCACGCCGCCGGGCGGGATCACCGCCGAGGTGGTGGTGGTCGACAGCTTCGCGGCACTCGACGCGCTCCCCGACGAGGCGGTGCGCGGGAAGATCGTGCTCTACGACGTGCCGTTCACGAACTACTCGCAGACCGTGCGTTACCGGAGCACCGGCGCACAGCGCGCGGCCAGACGCGGCGCGGTCGCCGCGCTGGTGCGCTCGGTGGGGCCGGTGAGCCTGCGCACGCCCCACACCGGCGCGATGGCGCCCTACGTCGACAGCCTGCCCCGGATCCCGGCCGCCGCGGTGACCATCGAGGACGCGACCATGATGCGCCGGCTGCTCGCGCGCGGCGAGCGCGTGACCGTGCGCCTCGAGATGGGCGCCGACACCCTTCCGAACGCGCTCTCGCACAACGTCATCGGCGAGGTGCGTGGCCGCGAGAAGCCGAACGAGGTGGTGGTGGTGGGTGGACACCTCGACTCGTGGGACGTGGGCGCCGGCGCCCACGACGACGGCGGCGGCTGCGTCATCGCTATGGAGTCGCTGCGCCTCATCAAGGCGCTCGGCCTGCGCCCGCGTCGCACGGTGCGGGTGGTGCTGTGGACCAACGAGGAGAACGGCACCGCCGGTGCCAAGGCCTATGCGGACTCGCTCGGGCGCGACTCGCTCAACCACGTGGCGGCGATCGAGAGCGACGGCGGCGTGGAGCGGGTGGTGGGCTTCGACGTAGGCGTGAACCGGGTCGGCACGGACT
>DATEMP010000164.1:0-2515 GCA_035275545.1 Candidatus Eiseniibacteriota bacterium
GTTGGGATTCCACACGGTCGGCAACCCGGTTCCGGTATCGATGGCCGCGAGATTGTTGCGCGGCTGGCCGCCGATGGTGGAGAACTGCCCGCCCACGTACAGCGTGGAGCCGCTCGTGGCCAGCGACAGGACACTGCCGAACATGTTCAGCGCCGGATCCCACGCGGTGACCACCCCGTCGCTCGCCTGGATCGCGGCGAGCCCGGTCCGGGGCTGGCCGCCGATGGTGGAGAAGAAGCCGCCCGCGTAGACCGTGGATCCGACCACCGCCAGGCTGAACACCGAGTTGTCCGCGCCGGGATTCCACGAGGTGGCGGCGCCGGTCACCGCGTCCACCGCGGCCAGGTAGAGCCGGGGCTGGCCTCCGACCAGGCTGAAGAACCCACCCACGTAGACCAGCGAACCGCTGACCACGATCGACTGGACGTAGCCGTTGGGACCGCCGCCGAGCGCGCCGGGATTCCAGGGAGACACCGACCCGTCGGCGAGGATGTGGGCCAGGTTGACCCTCGGGACGCCGTG
Source organism: Candidatus Eiseniibacteriota bacterium (assembly GCA_035275545.1). Taxonomy (GTDB): domain Bacteria; phylum Eisenbacteria; class RBG-16-71-46; order RBG-16-71-46; family RBG-16-71-46; genus WS-11. The sequence goes on from DATEMP010000164.1 coordinate 523, forward strand.
CACCGACGTGAACGTCCCGCCGATGTACCAACCGCCTGCGCCGTCCGAGACGCAGGTGCGCACCACACCCGCGACCTTGGGCCAACCGGTGTTCGCGGCTCCGGTGACTCCGTCGAGGGCGACGTAACCGCCCGTGTAGGGACCGACGAAGTTGAACACGCCGCCGATGTAGAGGGTGTTGCCATCGATGGCGGTTGCGTAGACATCGCCATCGGTCACCGGGAATGCCGGGTCGACGAGCTGGGCCCCGGCCGGAGTGGCCAGGACGATGGTCGCCACGGCGACCAGGAAGACCTTCGGGATCATGCGGCCCACGACCTTTCCCAACGGCGGGTTGCGCGCTGCCCGGGGGCCGGCAGGCTGGTGTGCGAAGACTTGCGACGCATTCGGCTACCAACCTTCATAACGTTCCCACGGCCCTGACCGGACATACAGATGCTTGTTCGTCCCGGCGGGGGCTAGGCGCCGTCCCGGACCGGCGTGTCACGACGGTAAACGCGGAGCGCGGGGGTCTGGGCCGCCACCACCACGGTCGCGAGCATGCACGCGATCCCACCGCTCACCACCGAGAACGGCGCGCCCCAGACGTTGGCCACCAGGCCCGCCTCGAGCTCCCCGAGCTGCGGCCCGCCCATGAAGAACACCATGTTGACCCCGGTCATCCGTCCGCGCATGGCGTCGGGCGTGTTCATCTGCCGGATGATGTTCCGGATCACCATGCTCACCGTGTCGGTCACCCCGGTGAGCGCCAGGCAGACGAACGTGAGCCAGAAGCTGCGCGAGATCCCGAACACCACGGTGGCGAGCCCGAATCCCAGCACCGACCACAGCATCGCCGCCCCACGGCGGTGGATGCGATCCAGCAGCGGCACCAGCGCGACGCTGGTGAGCATCGCGCCCACCGAGGGCGCCGCCGCGAGCAGGCCGTAGCCGCGCGCGCCGACGCGCAGGATGTCCTGGGCGAAGATCGGCAGCAGCGCCGTGGCGGTGGCAAAGAAGGTGGCGAAGAAGTCGAGCAGCATGGTGGAGCGGATGAGCGGCGAGCGGAACACGAACGCAAGCCCCTCGCGCGCCGCGCGCCAGCTGATGTCCCCCATCTCGCTCGCCGGACGACTCGGCACGTCGCGCATCATGAGGAGTGCGGCGATCACGACCAGGAACGAGACCGCGTTGAGCGCGTAGGCCCAGGCGACGCCGAACCCGGCGATGACCAGGCCGCCGAGCGCCGGGCCCAGCACCGACGCGGTCTGGAACATGATCGTGTTGAGGCTGATCGCGTTCGGCAGGTGCTCGCGCGGCACCAGGTTGGGAATCAGCGACTGGCGCGCCGGCCCGTCGAACGAGCCGAAGGCCGAGCCGAGCGCCGCGAGCAGGTAGACCGGCCAGAGCGCCTGGCTGCCGCGGAACGCCACCAGCGCCAGCACCGCGGCCGCGAGCGCCATGCCGGTCTGGGTGACCAGCATCAGACGGCGGCGGTCGAGCGCATCGGCGACCACGCCGCTCACCAGCGAGAACGCGATGATCGGGAGGATCCGCACCAGCCCCACCATGCCGAGCGCCAGGCCGCGGCGATCGGGCGGCACCAGCAGCGACACGTGCCAGAGGATCGCGGCGGTCTGCATCATCGAGCCCGCCATCGAGACCAGCTGGCTGGTCCAGAGCAGGCGAAAGTTGCGGTGCTCGAGTGCGGCGAAGGGGGAGGGGCGTGCGGCGGGCATGGGTCGCCACCATGGCGGATCGACGCCGCTCGCTCAAGCGACCCTTCCATCGCGCCGATACCCGCCTGGTCCCCTCGTGGAAGGTCCGCGACCCATGTTGCCATTGATCCTCGTCGTCGATGACGATCCGCAGCTCCGCGCCCTGCTCGTCCGCTTCATCACCGACGAGGGCTACGCCACCGTCACCGCGTCCAATGGCGAGGAGGCGCTCGCGGCGGTGGCCCGCGAAGCGCCCGATCTGATCCTGCTCGATGTCGAGATGCCGGTCATGGACG
>DATEMP010000165.1:0-4429 GCA_035275545.1 Candidatus Eiseniibacteriota bacterium
CCGAGATGCTCGGCCGCGATCCCGAGCGCGCGCCACACGCGCGCGGCCGCCACGCCGGATCGGGTGGCGTCGGCGAGCGCGTCCTTGGCGCGCGCGAACTGGCCAGCCGCGAGCGCTTCGAGTCCGGCACGCACGGTCGCCGGATCGTCGGGTGCCACCGCGGGAGGCTCGTGGTCGGTGAGGAGGAGCGGGCGATCGGGAAGGAGTGCGGCGAGCGGGGCAGGATCACCGCACCACGCGGCGAGCACCGCGACGATCTGCTGTGCCGCACCCGGAAGCTCCTCGAAGCGCGGCTCGCCGAGCGTGACCGTAACGCCGCACCTCGGGCACGCGGGCGAAACACCCGGGATCTCGGCGAGCGGGTGCCGCGACTGGCAGCCCTCGCACCACGCATCCCAGGCGGCGCCCGCACCGGGAGGTCGCGGGCCGATCCATGCGCCCGCCCCGCAGGCATCGCAGGCCAGCAGCCGGCGGGGATGCTCGGCGGGCGGGGACATCGAAACCGGAGCCCCCGCCCGCGACCAGGCTCCGCCCTAGCGGCGGACCTTGTCCTTGAGCGCCCGGCCGGCCCGAAACGCGGGAAGCCGCGCCGCCTGGATCATGAGCGGCTCGCCGGTGCGGGGATTGCGGCCGGGGCGGGCAGACCGACGCCGGGTTTCGAATGTCCCGAATCCCGCGAGGCGCACGGACTTTCCCTGTACCAGCGTCGCGGGGATGAGTCCGACCTGCTTGCCTTCGACTCCGAACAGCGAATCGATCGCCCGCTTGGACTGGCGCAGCGACAGGCCGGTACGACGCGAGAACGACCGCGTCAGGTCACCCTTGTTCATCGGATCCCTCCTCTTCGGGTCCCTCCGGGACCCGCTGCGGGTGGCGGCTCGGCGACAGAGTGTCACTGCCGGAGCGGGTGTCAACGCTTTTCTCGCCCGGCGCGGACTTGCCGCGCGGGCGTTCCGGCCTGCCAGGCGGCTAGCGGATCCCGCCGAAGCTCAGCTCCCGGGTTCCGCGCTCGAGATAGATCTCCTTCTGATCCTTGATGCTGAGGCGGAAGTAGTACTCGGCCTCGCCGAGCGGATTGAAGCTGCGCGAGAACGACGCCTGCCAGCAGTGCAGGTCGCGGGTGAGGCCGAAGCGCTGGGTGAGCAGGTCGTGGTTCGTCACGTCGAACGACGCCGAGTAGTCGATGCGCCACGCGCGCGAGAAGCCGTAGTGGAAGACGCCGTTCAGCGTCTGGGTGTTGACCCAGCGCCGCGCGCTGCCGTAGCCGCCCGATGAGGAGAAGGCGAGCCCGATGGTCCAGGGATCGGCGAAGTCGACGTCGTCGATCGGCTGGCTCTCGAGCGGCACCTCGCCGCCTCCGGCGTCGGTGACCGACTGGACCACCGTGGAGGAGCGCGGCCCGCGACCGCTCAGGTTGAGCCAGACGTTGTAGCCCATCGACCGGATCGGGCGTTCCGAATAGACGTCGGTGACCCAGGAGAGATCGGCGCCGATGTACTTGGGCGGCTGGAGCCGCATGGTCGAGCCGAGGTTCGAGAGCGGATGCAGCTGGCGCTGCTCGCGCCACAGGAAGTTGTACGAGCCGTTGATGTTCCACGAGAGCAGGTTGTCGAGCCGCTGCACGTTGTCGCCCTGCTTGAGCTTCACCTGGAGCCGCTGATCGAGCGAGAAGTTCATGCGCGCGCTGCGGAAGCCCGAGATGCCGATCCCGCCGAAGCTCCGGAAGCGCTGCTGGCGGACGCCGCTTGCGTCCACGTAGGTGAGCCCCTGGAACTCGGGGCTGTAGGCGAACGAGGCGCTCGGGAACACGACGTGGCGCAGGCCCACCAGTGGTCCGATCTGCGGCCGGAAGTTGCCGTACAGCGTGGTGCTGGTGGTGAGCGACGCATTCCACGTCCCGGTGGCGGCGAGCTTGTTGCCGAGCTCGTCGTGGTCGAAGACCACGGTGTTCGCGTTGATGGCCGGCGAGACGTTGAGCCACCCGAACAGGCGGCGCGAGTTGCTGAGCGAGGCGTTGGTCGCGACCGCGCTGCGGGTGATGCTGCGCTGCCGGATGTCGAGGCTGTCGTCGAGGAACCCGGTGCGCTCGCGGTAGCGCAGGTAGCGGCTGTTGAGGCTGAAGTACATGGTCGAGAGCGGCTTGCCGAGCCAGGTGTTCCGGAGCAGGCCCACCGAGCCCAGGGTGCGGGTCGGGAACGACACCGACAGCGACGGCGCCGACTCCACCAGGTTGGGCAGCGACGCGACCCGGCCGGGCGTGAGCGCGCCGGTGCGCAGGACCTCGTCGGCGTCCAGGTCCTGGCGGCGGTCGAGCACCGCGTTGATGCTCGCCCACTCGGCGTTGTGCGAGAGGGAGAGGCTCGAGGTCAGGAAGCGGTTGAGCCGCTGCGAGAGCGGCGTGCCGAACCCGGCCTCGCGCCGGTACTCGCGGCTCGACACGATCGCGGCGCGCGCCACCAGGCGGGTGCGCGGGCTGATCTCCTGCGAGTGGTCCGCGGACAGGTCCCAGCGCTCGCCCTGGTCCAGCTCGCTGCGCGCGAACGTGCCGTACAGGCGCCCGTCGAGCTTGTAGAGCAGCTTGTAGGCCATGTCGGTGCGCAGCACCCACGAGGGCTCGGCCTGGTAGTAGTCGCCCGCGAAGGTGAGGTCGAAGTAGTCGTTGGGTGCCCAGTAGTAGCCGGCGTTGCGGATGAACTGGCCCGACTGGTTGTTGAAGCCGAACTCCATCTGCGGGAACAGGAACCCGGAGTGGCGCCCGGGCTTGATCGGGAACAGGTAGAAGGGCAGCGCGAGCAACGGCACGTTCTTGACGTAGAACACCACCGGCTTCGCCACCAGCTTGTCCTTGAGATAGACCTTCATGCGGTGCGATTGGAAGCGGTAGTGGGGCGGGTCGGCGTTGCAGGTGCTGTAGGAGCCGTCCAGCACCTCGAGCTCGTTGTCCCCCACCTTGCGGATCCGCGCGCCGTGGTAGAGACCCTTCTCGTACGCGGTCTCGGCCTGATAGATGTTGCCGGTGCGGGTCTCGAGGTCGTACGACATGAGGTGCCCGGTCACCTCCTCGCCGCGGTCGACGAGCTTGGGCTCGCCGGTCGCCACCAGGGTCTGGTTCTCGCTGTTGAACTCGACGCGCCTGGCGTGCAGCTCGAGCTCCTTGTAGACCAGGTGCGAGCGCTGGTCGAGCACGATCCGATCCTTGGGCACGATGAACTCGATCCGGGGCGCGTCGTACTTGACCACCTCGGTGCGGGCCGCGGTGGTGTCGCCGACGTCGACGCCGAACCGGTACTCCCCGGTGGCCTTGCCCTGGATGATCGCCTTGTCCACCTTGCGGTCGACGAAGTAGACGGTGATCGTGTCGCCTTCGGCGCGGTTCACCTCGGCGGTCTTCCCGCGCCTCGGCACCGCCTGGTACTCGTTCCGCGCCTTGCCCACCGCGACCAGGCTGTCCATGGCGTCGCGCGCGAAGAACACGTCGACCCGCTCGCCGGTGAGCTTGCTGGTCTCGCCGCGCGTGTCGGGTCGGATCCCCGCGTAGTCGATGGCCGCGTCGCCGCGCACCACGATCCGCCGCAGCGCGCGCTTCTCGGTCCAGATCTCGAGCGTGTCGCCGGTGACGGTGGTCTCGTCGTCCCAGGCGCGCGGCCGGCCCAGCAGCCAGCCGCGGTCGGCGCGGTCGTCGAACAGCGCGTAGTCGGCACGCGCCTGGAGCGTGTCGCGGACCACCCGCACCGAGTCGATCGCCTCGGCGATCCGCGACTCGTTGTTGACCCGCAGCGTGAGCGCGCGCACCTCGGCCACCTTGCCGTCCTTGTCGCGCGAGCGCAGCACCGGGTTCCCGCGCGCGACCGCCTCGTGCGCCGGCCGGTCGTAGTCCACCGAGTCGGCGGCGAGCGTCATGCGCGAATCGAGGTCGTCCCCCACCACCCGGCCGCGCGCCTCGAGCTTCCGGTCGTTGCGGTAGTAGACCAGGCGGTCGCACTTGAGCGTCTGCGAGCTGTCCACCGCCGAGACCCCGCCGAACAGGTCGGCGCGCCCGTTGCGGCGGTCGTAGCTGCCCGTGGGCGCGCGGATCACCGCCTCGCGGTCGGTGATCACCACGTGGCCCATGAGCTGGAGGATGTCCGTATCCTCGGAGTACGCCACGTGGTCGCAGGTGATGGTGGTGGTGCTGTCGCGCATCCGCACGTGGTCGTCCAGGTAGAGCATGCCCTGGGTGCGCAGGTAGCGTCCGTTCTCGGAGGTGATGACCGTGCCGCCGCGGGTGATGTGGACGTGGCCGCGGAGGATCACGATGTCGCCCTCGGGGCCGCGGGTGCCGCTCACGTTGTCCGCCGAGAGGTTGAGCGGCGGCGCGGGCTCGTCCTGGGCGCGGGCGCTCGCGGCTCCCGCGATCGCGGCGGCGCACGCGAGCGCCAGCGCGATGCGT
>DATEMP010000166.1:0-5533 GCA_035275545.1 Candidatus Eiseniibacteriota bacterium
GCCGATCCACGTGACGGCGGCTCACCGGCGCGCCTCCTCGACGACCGGGGCACGGCGCCGGAGCGCGAGCCGCCACGCGTCCGGGTACTTGAGGCCGCTGCCGGTGTTGTAGATGACCACGCGCTCCTTCGCCCGCACCTCGCCCGAGGTGCGCAGGCGCCGCAGCGCCGCGAGCGTCGCGCCGCCCTCCGGGCATGCGAGGCATCCCTCGCTCGCCGAGAGCTCGGCCATCCCGTCCAGGAGCTCCTCCTCCTCCACCGCCAGCGCCATCCCTCCGCTCTCGCGGATCGCGCGCAGGATGAGCGCGTCGGCGAACGGCGACGGAACCCGCAGCCCGAGCGCGGTGGTGCGCGCATTCTCCCAGGGCGTGGCCGTGGACGCGCCGGCGTCGAACGCGCGCACCACCGGGGCGCATCCCACCGGCTGCACGGCGATCAGGCGCGGCAACGGGCCCTCGGTCCATCCCAGCTCGGCGAGCTCGCGGAACGCGCGCCACATGCCGACCAGTCCCGTCCCGCCGCCGGTAGGATAGAGGATGACGTCCGGGAGCCGCCACCCGCACTGCTCGGCGATCTCGTAGCCCAGGGTCTTCTTGCCTTCCAGCCGGAACGGCTCGCGGAACGTGGCGACGTTCCACCAGCGCGGCGGCGGTGCCCAGCCCGCGAGCGCCCGGCCCGCCTCGGCGATCGTGCCGGGCACCAGCGACACCTCCGCCCCGAGCGCGCGCTGCTCGAGGATGAACACCTCGGGCGTGTCCTCGGGCACCGTGATGCGGCAGCGCAGCCCGGCGGCCGCCGCGTACGCCGCGGCCGCGCTCCCGGCATTCCCGGCCGAGGGCAGCGCGATCGCCTGAAGGCCGAACGCGAGCGCGCCGTTGACCGCCAGCGCCAGGCCGCGCGCCTTGAACGACTGGGTGGGATTGAGCGACTCGTCCTTGAGCCAGAGCTCCGCGAGCCCCAGCTCGGTGCCCATCTCGGCGAGCGGCAGGAGCGGCGTGCCGCCCTCCCCGAGACGCACCGCTCCGAACTCGGGCGCGAACGGCAGCACCGCGCGGTAGCGCCACAGGTCGGAGCCGTGGCGATGGAGGGTGTCGCGCGGCGTCTCGGACCGGATGCGTGCCAGGTCGTAGTGCGCGAGCAGCGGCTGGCCGCATCCCTCGCACACCGAGCGCGGGCCGGAGAGATCGTGCGCGCGCCCGCACGCGGAACAATCGAACGCGACCAGGGTGGGGGCGAACGGCGGAACGGACCGGTTCACGCCCGGCAGCATACCCGAAACGCCCCGGACCGGCGTCCGGCTCAGCTCAGCTCGTCACGCAGCTTGACGTACGACGCGTACCGGCGCGGGGCGATCGTGCCCGCCTCGGCGGCGGCGCGCACCGCGCAGCCGGGCTCGGTGACGTGCCGGCAGTCCCCGAACTTGCAGCCCCCGAGGTAGGGGCGGAACTCGCGGTAGGCGTGGTCCAGGTCGGCGGCGCCGATCCCCCAGGGCGCGAAGGCGCGCACCCCGGGCGTGTCGATGAGCTCGAAGCCGCCCTCCGGGCGCACCAGCACCGCCGCGGTGGTGGTGTGGCGGCCCTTGCCGGTCTTGTCGTTCACCGCGCCCTCGAGCAGGTCGAGCCCGGGGACCAGCGCGTTGAGCACGGTGCTCTTCCCCACGCCCGAGTGCCCCACGAACAGGCTCCGGCGTCCGCGGCACGCGTCGCGCAGCGCGGGGATGCCCTCGCCGGTCTTCGCGCACACGCGGTGCCCGGGGATCCCGGCGAGCGCATAGTCGTCGAGCACGCCCGCCGCCTCGTCCGCCGACGGCGCCAGGTCCACCTTGTTGAGCACCAGGCGCGCGGGCAGCTCCGCGTGCTCCGCCTGGCAGAACACGCGGTCCGCGAGCCCGGGGCTGAACGCGGGATCGGCGGCCGACGCCACCAGCACCACCTGGTCGAGGTTGGCGGCCACCACCTGCTCCTCCTCGCGCCCCCCGCTCGCGCGCCGCGAGAACGCGTTGCGCCGCGGGAACACGTCCTCGAGGCGGGCATCGTCGCCGCTGCCGCCGGTGCCGGGCTCGCACCGCACCCGGTCGCCCACCACCACCGCGTTGCCGAGCGACTTGCGCGGGCCCATGAGACGGCCGCGCGCCCGCGCGCCCAGCAGGCCGCCGTCGTCGAGCAGCAGCACGCATGCGCCGAAGTCGACCCGCGCCACCACCGCCTCGAGCGTCTGGGTCGCCTCGCTCACGCGCGCGTCAGCTCCAGTTCCCCGGCCCGTGGAGCGGAAGCTTGAGCGTGAACCGCGCCCCCTGGCCCGGCGGACTGTCGACCGCGATCGAGCCGCCGTGATTGGCGGCGATCCGGTACGAGGTCGAGAGGCCGAAGCCGTGCCCCTCGGGCTTGGTCGTGAAGTGCGGCTCGAACACCTTGGTGAGGTGGTGGACCGGGATCCCGGGACCGGTATCGGAGACCACGATCGACACCTCGCGCGCCCGGTCGTCGAGCGTGGTGGTCACCGCGATCACCTTCCGCCCGGTGCTCCCGTTCTCGAGCATCGCGTCCGCGGCGTTGATGAACAGGTTGAGCAGCACCTGCTGGATCTGGCCCGGATCGGCGCGCAGCTCGGGAACCGTGGGCCCGAGCTTCAAGTCCCACTCGATGGTGTCGAACTTGTTCTGCGAGCGCACGAACTCCATCGAGCGCTGGGTGAGCGCGTTGAGGTCGACCCGCTCGATGCGCAGCTCGGCGCTCGAGAAGTCCATGAGCCCCTTGGACAGCGTCTCCATCCGCTTGGACTGCTCGAGGATGATCTGCGCGTGGCGGGGCACGCTGGCGAACGCCTCGCGCTCGCTGTCGCGCAGCAGCATCTGGGCCCGCCCGCTGATGGCCGCGAGCTGGTTGCGCAGCTCGTGGCCGATCTCCGCCGCCATTTCGCCCTTCGCCGCCATGCGCTCGTTGTGGATCAGGAGGTTCTGCGCGTTGCGCAGCTCCACGTAGCGCTTCTGCGACTCGTAGGTCATGCGCAGCGGCGAGTAGAAGAGGATCACCCCCACGTAGCCGATCGCCGCGTACGAGACGATCATGAGCGGGCTCAGGAAGAACGAAGCGAGATCGTCGAGCAGCCGCTCGCGGTAGAACCAGTCCTCGCGCAGCACGCGCAGGTAGGGGCGCTCGGTCGACCAGGCGACCGCCACCGCCACCAGCGCCCGGTTGACCAGCAGGTAGGTGACGAACAACCCCAGCACCGGGGCGACCAGCGACGCGGCGCCCCCCGCGCCGGCGATCACCTGGCCCGCGGTCTCGAGCCCGCCCCGGGGGCCGCCCAGCAGCACGAACACCAGCCCGCACAGCCACATGGTCACCACGCTCTGCGAGGCGTTGAACACCGCCCGGATCCACGGCTTCTTCTGCACGAACAGCACCGCGACCAGCGTGCTGGTCGAGACGATCCACATCGAGGCGTCGGGTCCCCACAGCACCAGGGTGGCGAGGTTCGCGGTCGACGCCATGCTCACCGTGCCCTCCCCCGACAGGGTCGAGAGCCAGAGCATCTCGGAGAGCAGGCAGATGGCGGTCCAGGCGACGTAGTGGGCGCCACGGGCCTGCAGATCCCCGAGTGGGTGCGTGGCGAGCAACGCGACCGCCGCGACTCCGACCAGGATGAGGTAGATCTTGAGGCGCAGGATCATGCGGACGCTCCCCGGGCCGGCACCACGCCCAGGCCCGGAAGGTCCGAGAGCTCGATCCGGCCGCGCTCGCCCGGCGCGCCCCGGAACGGATCCCGCTTGAGCAGCCAGTGCCCGTCCAAGTCGAGATGGTCGACCAGAGGCGCCAGCTGCGCGGCCGCCGAGAGCGCGAGGCTCGACTCCACCATCGACCCGAGCATGATCTGCATGCCGTGGCTGCGCGCCGCGTGGATCATGCGGAGCATCTCGCGGATGCCGCCGGTCTTCATGATCTTGAGGTTCACGCCGTCGCAGCGCCCGGCGAGGTTGGCGATGTCGCCCAGGTGGTGGCAGCTCTCGTCCGCAAACACCGGGATCGGGCTGCGCTCGCGCACCCAGCGGAGCCCGTCCAGGTCCTCGCGCGCCACCGGCTGCTCGACCAGGTCGATCCCGAGCGGCTCGATCTCGCGCAGCACCCGGACCGCGTCGGAGGGGCGCCACGCGGTGTTCGCGTCCACGCGGATGCGCCCGGTGTAGTCGCGCCGGATGCGGCGCAGGTTCTCGACGTCGCCCGGGGCGCCGAGCTTCACCTTGAGCATCGGGAAGTCCATCACCGTCCGGAGTTTCTGCTCCATCTCCTCGGGCGAGGCCATGCCGAGCGTGACGCACGAGAGCGGCGTGCGCGATCGGTCGAGCCCCAGCAGGCGCCACACCGGAACCCCGAGCTTCTTGCCGATCCAGTCGTGGAGCGCCATGTCGATCGCCGCGTGCGCGGCGCCGTTGCCACGCAGCGTGGCGAACATCCGCTGCTCGATCGCCTCGAGCGCGAACGGATCGTCGCCCAGGCAGGGCGTCCACTCGGCGAGCGCCGCCTCGACCAGCGTCCGGCTCTCCCCATAGTAGTGCGAGGGCGCGGCCTCGCCGAGACCCTCGATCCCGTCGTGCTCGATCCGCACCAGCGTGTTGTCGTGGCCGCGGCTCGCGCCGACCGCGATCCGGAACTCGAACACGGTCTCGAGCGGGAGCGCCTCATGTCGCAGTTGCATGGCGTCTCCTCGAGGTGATGGCCGCGGCCACGGCGTCAGCGAGCGGCGCGGCGCCGAAGCGCACCGGGTCGGTGGCGGGAAGCCCGGTGGCGCGCGCCGCGGCCGCCACCGCCTCGCGCGCATCGCGCTCGTCCAGGTCGCGGGTGTTGAGCGCCACTCCCAGCACGACCGCCGGGCGCACCCATGCCGCGACCTGCTGGTACTCGCGCACCAGCTCGGGCAGCGGCGGGATCTCGATCGGACCCACCGAGCCGGCACGCAGCTTGGGCGGCCGTAGGCTCTCGCGGCCCGACTGGTGGCAGAGGATCAGCCCCGCCGGCGCCGCCCCGTGGAGCAGCGCGAGCGTCACCCCCGAGTAGCCGGGATGCCGCAGCGCTCCCTGGCCCTCGACCAGCACCACCTCCGCGTCGCGCGCCGCCTCGAGCACCAGCTCCTCGGTGACGCCGGCGACGAAGTCGGAGGGCACCGCGTCCACCGCCACGCCGTGGTCGGCGACGAAGATCCCGGTCTGCCCGGTGGCCACGAAGGCGCTCCGCACGCCCCGCGCGCGCAGCACGCGGTCGATCTCGAGTGCGGCGGTCATCTTGCCGACGTTGCAGTCGCTCCCCACCGTGAGCACCACCAGCGCCTCGGTCGCGGCGGCGCGGGCCTCGGAGAGCTCCGGCAGCTCGATCGCGTGCGACATCGAGGCGACCATGCAGCGGTCGGCGCAGTGGGCGTCGGCGACGAGCTTCGCCGCGAGGGCCCGGTCGGCGTCGCGCGCCAGGTCGTCAATCCGATAACTGCTGACAGCGATCCCGAAGTACTGTGTCGCCACGTCCTCGAGCTGGTGCGCTTCG
>DATEMP010000167.1:0-4041 GCA_035275545.1 Candidatus Eiseniibacteriota bacterium
GCAGAGCCTGCGGCGGGCGGGGCGGCTGGTCTTCGTGGGCTACACGCCCGAGGTGCCGCTGTCGGTGCTGCCGCGCGAGCTGGTGCGCAGCGAGCTCGAGATCGTGGGCTCGCGCGCCAACACCAAGCAGGAGCTGGCGGAGACGATGGACCTGGTGGCCCAGGGTCGGATCAAGCCGATCGTGGACCGCGTGATCCCGCTCGCCGAGATCGAGGACGCCTTCACCGCGCTCAAGGAAGGCCGCCCGCTCGGGCGCAACGTGCTGGCGGTGTAGCCCCTCAGCCCGCACGGAGGCGGTGTCGAACGGCCTCACGCTCGTCCATTCAATTCCTCCGTCTCCCGCTCGGCCTGCCGCAGCTCCGATCTCATCCCAAGCTCCTGGTACAACGCCGTCGCGGTCGCCAGGTGCGCGGATGCCCGAGACACTCTGCCGGTTCGCCTGAAGAGCCGACCGAGACCGAGGTGGCAGCGCGCGATCAAGGGCCGCATGCCGCGCGGCTCGGCGAGCGCCAGCGCCCGACCGTAGAAGACCTCGCCGGCCTCGGGATCGAACGAGTCGGGATGGGTCGCGACGGCGCCACGAAGCGCCAGCGCATTGGCCTGTTCTCCGTAGCGATGAGAGCCCATCTCGACCGCCTGGTCCGCGAAGCGCCGAGCATCGGCCAGCCGATCGAGCGTCAGGCACGCTCGCCCCAGTATGGAATAGGTCGCGCCCTGAAAATCCAAATGCCCTCTCGAAATCTGACTCCGAATGAGCTCCTCGGCTTCTCGAAGATGCTTCTCCGCCTGACTGCGCTCGTCGAGCTCGGCCAGAGCCCGGGCGTTCTGGGCGAGCGCGCGGGGGAGAAGTGATCCGATCCCGGCCGCTCGAAGCACCGTGATGCATCGCTCCAGGTGATGACGGGCGCGAACCCAGTCACTCAGCCAGGCTGGGATCACCGACGCTCCCCAGTGCGCGGCGCCGACCGTGTAGGGATTGCCCATCGCCTCGGCGAGGCTGACTCCCTCGGCGGCGACGGCGGCGGCCTCGGTAAACCGCCCCAGGGCGACAAGGCTCGAGCTCAGGAACCAGCGATCGTAGACGGAATAGGGAGCGGAGCCTCCGAGATTCCCGTGGAGCTCGGCGTCGGCCAGTCTCGCGAGATTGTCGGTCGTGAGCTCGACCACGCGCGCGTGGTCGCCTTGGATGTTGTGCAACAGCGCGAGGTTGCTGGCCGCAGGGATCCACACACTCGGATCTCCGAGTCGCACGGCGATCTCGAGCCCGCGCTCGGCGGCACTGAACGCGTCGCCGAGCTCGTTCAGCTGCAGGTGAGTCATGGTCCTGGCCATCCAGAGGCGAGCCCGTCTGGTCTCGTCGCCCAGGCGCACCGCCAGTTCCTCGCCCTCGCGCAGGCACTCGAGGCCTTTCCGCGGCTCGGTGAGCTGGCCGAGCACCCGGCGAAGGTCCAGGCGGAGGTCGATGGCTTGCTCCAGGGTCGCTTGACTCTCCGGGATCTCGGCCAGCGTGCGGATCGCCTGTTCGAACCAGCCGCGCGCGTCGTGAAGCGACCGATCGCTTGCCTTTCGCGCGGCCTCCCGGAGGTATTGCACGGCCTGTTCCCGCAGCCCGCCGCGGACCGCGTGGTGCGCGAGGCGCTCGACCTGCTCCGTCAGACGCTCGCCATGGAGCATCTCGATCGCGCCGACGATCCGCGCGTGCAACGCACGTCGCCGGTCCTGCAGGAGTCCCCCGTACGTGACCTCGTGGGTCAGCGCGTGCTTGAACGTATACTCGAGCTCTGGATAGAGTCCGGTCTCGTACAGGAACTCCGCCGCGCGGAGTCGGTCCAGCCCCTGGCGCAGGCTGTCCTCCGGCAGCTCGGCGATGGCCTGCAGCAGCGCATAGGCGACGTCCTTGCCGATCACGGACGCGGTTTGAAGGAGGTGCTTGTCCTCCGGGGCCTGCCGATCGATGCGGGCGGCCAGCACCGTCTGCACGGTGGCGGGGACCTCGATCCTCTGCAGCGGCTGGGCCAGACGATACCGCCCCGGCTCGCCATCGAGCGCGCCCGTCTCCGCGAGCGCCCGCACCGTCTCTTCCAGGAAGAACGGGTTGCCGCGCTTGACGAGCAGCTGCTTGAGCGGGGCCAGGGCCGCGTCCTTTCCGAGCAGGGCATCGAGCAGCGCTCCGGTGCTCTCGGTGGGCAGCGCGTCCAGCCGGGCCTGGCTGTAGTAAGTCTTCGTTCCCCAGCCGTGCGCGTACTCGGGCCGGTAGTTCACCAGCAGCAGCAGGCGCGCCGAGCCGAGGCTCTCGACCAGGCCGTCCAGCAGCGCCTGCGTCTGCCCATCGATCCAGTGCAGGTCCTCGAAGACCACCAGCAGCGGTTGCTCGCGCGCCTCCCGGAGCAGCAGCTGCTTCACCGCATCGAGGGTGCGCTGGCGGCGCAGCTCCGGATCCATCGTGGGCCAGGCCGCGTCCTCCACCGGCAAGTCGAGCAGCGCCAGCACGCCGGGGATAGTCGGCTCGAGCGCCCGGTCCAGCGCGAGCAGCTTCCCCGTTACCTTCTCGCGGATCTCGCGCGGGGCGTCCCGGTCTCCGATCTTGAAGTAGCCCTTCAGCAGCTCGATCACCGGCAGGAAGGTCGTCGCCTTGCCGTAGGAGACCGATAGCGTCTCGAGCACCTGCCAGCCCTGGATCCGGTGCGAGTGCGTGAACTCGTAGACCAGCCGGGACTTGCCGACCCCGGCCTCTCCCACCACCGCCACCACCTGGCCGCGCCCCGTGGCGACCCGCTCCTGCGCACGGCGCAACAGCTCGATCTCCGCGTCGCGGCCGACGAAGCGGGTCAGCCCGCGACGCACGGTCGCCTGCAGGCGCGTCCGCGCTGCGCCGACGCCCGTCACTTCGTAGACCGTCACCGGGTCCGCGAGGCCCTTGATGGGCACCGGGCCCATCGATGTGACCTCGACGTAGCCCTCGACCAGCGCCAGGGTCGAGGCGGTCAGGAGGATGCTCCCGGGGCTCGCGAGCTGCTCCATGCGGGCCGCGAGGTGCGTGGTCTGACCGATGGCGGTGTAGTCCATGCGAAGGTCGCTGCCGATCGCGCGCACCACGACCTCACCGGAGTTGACGCCCACGCGGATCTGCACGTTCACGCCGTGGACGCGCCGTGCCTCCTCCGCGTAGTCGCGCACCCGACTCTGCATGCGGAGCGCCGCGTAGCACGCGCGGACCGCGTGGTCCTCGTGGGCCAGAGGGGCGCCGAAGAGGGCCATGATCCCGTCGCCCATCACCTGGTTGACCGTGCCCTCGTAGTGGTGGACCGCCTCCATCATCCGCGCGAGCACCGAGTCGAGGAGCTTGCGGGCGTCCTCGGGATCCCGCTCGGCAAGCAGCTCCATCGAGCTCTTCAAGTCGGCGAAAAGCACCGTCACCTGCTTCCGCTCGCCCTCCAGCGCCGCTCGCGAGGTGAGGATCTTCTGAGCGAGCCGTCGTGGCGTGTGGATCTCCGGATCGGACGAACGCCCCGACACCTCGGGCCCGCCCGTCACCGCGTGGCCGCACCGCAGACAGAAGCGCGCGACACCCGGGAGCTCCGCGCCACAGGCTCCGCAGACCAGCGCGAGGCGCGCCCCACAGCCGAGGCAGAACCTGGCGTGGGTCGGATTGTCCTGCTGGCACCGGGAGCACGTCATGCCGGAAGCCCTCCAGAGCGAGCTGGAACGGTTTCCTTCCCGGGACGGGTCGCCTGACCTTAGGCAGGATGCCGACGAAGGTCAAGCCCTTCCGATTGCAAGAGAGGGCCGCTTGGGACGCGGCCCTCGTGCAGCCCTACCTCCGCAGACCGCTCGCGGTGCCCACCGCGGTCTTCTCCCCGTGCTGGTTCTGGCACCACACCTCGACGACCACGCGAGTGCCCGCGCCCTCGGGCCGCGTCTCCTTCACCACGCCGTGCACGGTCAGCCGATCGCCCGCGTACACCGGCTTGATGAACGCCATCGACAGGGTGCCGCCCTTGACGAAGCCGGCGCCGAGGAGCCGCGTCATCATCTCGGAGA
>DATEMP010000168.1:0-7079 GCA_035275545.1 Candidatus Eiseniibacteriota bacterium
GCCGGCGACCGCGTGCGCGTGGCGCTCGCCGCGACCATTTCGATGCTGCGGTTCGAATCCGATGACGACTGACGACATCCCACGCGTCGCGACCGCCGGGAACAACGCCCGGCGTCGCGGCGTGGTGGTCACTGCGTGGAGGATGGAGATGAAGCGCGGAACATGCATCGCGGCGCTGGCCCTGCTCGCTTCGTTGCCGTTCGCAGCCGGTTGTCTCTCCCACGACGCGCCGCACACCGGCGCCGCCGGTGTGGCCCGTCCCCAGGTGCCTTCGGGCGCGCGCCTCACGGTGCGCCTCACCTCGTCGATCAGCTCCGAGTACGCGAAGGCCGGCGATCCGTGGGCGGGCGTGGTGATGACGCCGGTCGCGGGCCCGGGCGGCGAGGCGATCCCCGCGGGCGCCGAGGTGCGCGGCACCATCACCGGTGCGGTGGAAGCGCGCCCCGGATCGAAGGCGATGCTCGACCTTGCGATCGCCGAGATCGCGATCGACGGGAAGCCGGTCACGCTCCACGCCGCGACCGAGCCGGTGGTTTCGGGCTCCCCGCACGCGCGCCACCTGGGCGCGATCGCGAGCGGCATCGCCGAGGGCGCGCTGAACGCCACGGCGAAGGAGGGCCAGGAGCCCGGCCACGATCTCACCGGCGTGGTCGGCTACCAGATCATCCTCAAGGAAGGCACGGTGATCGATTTCGTCGTCACCGACGAGGTGGCGATGCGCTGAGGCCGCCATGAAGGCCCTCGATCGCCTCGCGGCCCCGCTCCTGGTCGCGATCGTGGCGGCCGGCGTTCACGCTCCCGAGCCGCCGGCCGCCCCGGGTCCCCCGATGGCCCATGCCGAGCACGCCTCCCCGGCCGCTCCGCTCGCGCTGGCGCGGCTCGCGGACACGCACGCGCGCGGCATCCCGCGCGTACGCGACATTCCGGCCGAGCCGAATCCGATCCCCACCCGATGGACCCGGCTGCGCGCCATTTGGGCGCCGGGGCGGCACGTCGTACCGGATCGCCAACAGCGACGGAGAGCGATGCGCGACGCGCGCGGCCGGATGACGTTGGCCCGCCCCACGATCATCCCTGACCGTTCGCTGAACTCCCGTGGCACCGCCATTGCGAAGACGACTCGGGAACCCGGCGAAGGGCCGCGCCGGGCTCGTCATCGACTCAAGGCGAAGGAGGCATCATGAAGCGCACCTCAGTGCTCCTGGCCCTGCTGGCCCTTTCCGTGACCGGGGTGGCGTCGGCTCAGGACCCGTACCCTCCGGGCAGCGCCACGAGGGACTCCCTGATGTTGCGGGACAGCATCACCACGGATCAGGCGACCACCACGACCGACCAGACCACCAGCAGCAGCACCACCACCGACTCGACGCTGCCGCGAACCGCCTCGACGACGCCGTTGATCGGGCTGCTCGGAGCGAGCATGCTCGCGGCGGGCGTCCTGCTGTCGCGGCCGCAACGCAGGGTATGACGCGGTAAGCCGGCTGATGGCTTGGAGCCCCGGGGCGCCCCGGGGCGCCGGGCGTCGGACCGGAGGAGGATCATGGGGCAGAGCGGGAGGAGTCGGCTGGGGCGTGCCCTGCTCGTGGTCGGCGCCGCCCTCATGGCGTGGTGGCTGTGGTCCACCGTCGACGGCATGCTCTACCAGTCGAAGCTCGGCCGGCGGCTGGACGCGATCGCTCCCCAAGCGCCGGCGCGCGAGCCGCTCCAGGTCGCGCGCATGACCCGCGCCGAGGCGGACTCCACCGGCTTGATCGGCCGCCTCGAGATCCCGCGGCTCGGCCTCTCGACGATCGTGGTGGAAGGGACCGGACACCGCGCGTTGCGGCGCGGGATCGGTCACGTCGAGGACACCGCGTTCCCGGGTGAGCCCGGCAACGTCGGGCTCGCCGGGCACCGCGATTCGTACTTCCGGCCGCTCGAGTCGATTGCCCTCGGCGACCGGATCCGCATCGCCACGCCCGACGGCGTGTTCGACTACGCGGTGGAGTCGACGGTGATCGTCACCCCCGATCGCGGCGATCTGCTCGCCACCACCGGGGAGCCCTGCCTCACGCTCGTGACCTGCTATCCGTTCCGATGGGTCGGTCCGGCGCCGAGGCGGCTCGTGATCCGCGCGCGCCCCACGTCGCTCGCGGCCTCCGCCCCCGCGACACCCACCGCGACCCCCGCGGTGCTCGCCACTCCGCGCTGACGCGCACGCGCGTCGCGGGAACGTCACGCGGCGCGGACCCTGCGGAAAGGCACGCGGCGGTGACGCGTGCGCGTGCTCCCGCCGGATGCGCGTCGCGGCGACCGCGAGGGGGCGTGCAACGTTTACATCGCGGGAAAAAAGGTGCGGCTCGTGACGCCCCCGCGCACGATGCGCCGGCGGCATCGCGGCGAAGCCGCTGCGGCGGTTGCGCGTCGCGCTTCGCGGCGGCACGCAACCTGCGATGTGCAGGGTGGAAGCAGCGCGTGCGCGCCCCTGTGTGTCGCCGACGCGTTTCGTCGCGAGGCACGCGCGTCCCGGGAATGTCCCGGAAACGCGACGTGCGCGGAGCACCCGGATCGAGCAGCTTGGACACGCACCTTCGAGGAGGGACCCTATGAAGCGGATCATGAGAGCCGTCGCCGCGATGATCGCGGTCGTCACGTTGACGCTGCTGGCCGGCTGTCTCGACAACGGCGACCACATCGAGTCCAGCTCGGCGTCCTACCAGGCGCAGGCACCGGCCCCGATGGTGCCGCCCGGGACGGCGCTGGCGGTGCGCCTCGAGTCGCGCCTCACGTCCGAGACCTCGCGGCCCGGCGATGCGTGGAGCGGAACGCTGGTCAGCCCGGTGATGATCGGCGATCGGGAGATCCTGCCGGCGGGCACCGAGGTGCGCGGGATCGTCACCGGCGCCCAACCGGCCGCGGCCGGCACGCGCGCGATGATCGACCTCGAAGTGCGCGACGTGTCGATCGACCACGAAGCGCGGCCGCTGGCTGCGGGCGTCGAAGCCATCCAGGCCGAGCTGCCCGAAGCCCCCAAGCCCGGCACCGACGTGGCGGCCATGGGATCGCAGGTGGTGTTGGAGTCCGGCGCGGAGCTGGTGTTCAGCGTCCAGGAGCCGGCGACCGTCTCCGAGCCGTAGCGGACGCCCGTGTGCGGGATCGTTCAGGCGGCGCGACGCATGCGCTGCTCGATCTCCTGCTCGTGCCGGACGGCGAACGCCAGCTCGTTGGGCCGGCCCGCCAGCACGCCCACCACCAGCCCGTAGGCGAGGTGGCCGATGAGCGAGTCCGCGACCACCCGCATCCCGCCCGCCGCGGCGCTGAAGAAACCTCCGCCGGTCGCCGGAATGACGATCGCCTGCGAGACGATCCAGAGCATGAGGCCCCAGGCGATGCCGCGCAGCGCCGGGCCGCCGGGCAGGCGCCGGTCGAGACACGCCACGTAGAAAACCGGCAGCAGGAACGTGCCGACCGTGAAGTGCATCACCATCCCGGCGAGCCAGCTGCCGCCGATCAGCGACGCGAGCATGGCCGCGATGTCCGAAGGTCCGCCGATCATGTAAGGGGAAGCGAAGGTCACCATGCAGGTGACGACGATCGTTCCCAGGAAACCCGCGAGACAGGCCCTGCCGAACCTCGTCTTCATCTGATCCTCCCGAAGGCGGGCCCCCGGGGAGCGGCCCCCGGATCAGACCCGACCGGGCGTTTTGCACTCCCCATGCCACCGACGTTCGGGAAGGTTCCGGCCGGATGTGGCGCGTCGTGGGAACGCGGGCCGGGGTCGTAACGCGCTGTGGAATTGTGGCGTCCGGACCTGCGCGCGGTGCCCAGCGGCCGCTGTTTCGTTCCGAAGCGCCGCGGTCAGGAATGGGTCGGGCGGCTAACGGGCGGTCAGCGTGACGAGGAGGTCCTTCTCCATCCGATGTATGCCATCGGCGCCGCGGTAGACCGGCCGATCGGTCGCGTTGAGGTAGCCGCGCGGGGCGGGGGCGGTACCCCGGGCGCTGTCGTCCTTCGCCGGCACCAGGTTCACGAACAGGTGCTGTCGCGTCACGCGCGGGCCCCAGACCTCGAAATGGATGTGCCCGGGGAAGCCGCCGTAGCCGCCCGGCATGCTGGTGCGGATCCGGTACGCGCCGCTCGCGTTGGTGCGCAGGATCCCGCACAACCTCGGCGGCTGGCGCTGGTCCGGGTTGTACTCGCCCCGCGCGTCGGCGTGATAGACGTACACGGTGATGCCCGCCAGCGGCCGGTTGTCCATGGTCGAGCGCACGTGCCCGGTGACCTCGAGCCGCTCCCCGGGCTCGCTCGCGGGTCCCACCACGATGTCCCAGGTGGTCGGCTTCCGGTCCTTGCAGTCGGCCGCCCGCGCGAGGCACGGCGCCGCGAGCGCGGCGATCAGGGCGAGATGGCAGGCGTGTCGGAGCACCGGACCAATCTACCGCCCGGGCGCCACTCCGTCTCCGTGTTTCACGCCGCGCCGGCGGTGCCCCAGACGCGGATCGGCAGGATGATCATCTGGATGCCCGCGAACTCGAGCCGCCGCTGGATCGAGTACACGGTCTGGTGGTGGAGGGTGCGCGTGAGCAGGTCCTCGCGCTCGAACACCAGCTGGCCCGCGAACACCACCGGCCGGCGGAACTCGCGCGCCACGTCCACGCACACGCCCTCGAGCTCCTGCACCAGGTCGGTGCCGAGCGCCAGGCGGTACTCGGCGTAGAGGCCGAGCCGCTGCGCGGTCTCGACGTAGCGGCCGAGGTCGCACGCGATCTGGGCCTCGAGGGCCTCCATCGACTCGACCCCCTTGAACTGCGCCGAGTCCACGAGCCCCACCGACACGAACACCATGTTGCGGAACATCCCCGGGAACAGGCGCTGGATCGAGAGCAGCGTGTGGACGCCGAGCCCGTCGTAGCGCTCCACCAGCACGATCGCGGTCGGGCCCTGCTCGCTCAGCTCCAAGTCCGGCTTGGGATCGGGCAGCGGCAGCTGCAGCAGCGTGTCGTCGAGCGTGCGCATGTGGCGCCGCACCCGCGCGTAGTGGCTGCGGATCGCGAAGCACGCGGCCACGAAGGCGGCGGTGGCGACCAGCGTCACCCACCCGCCCTCGCCGAACTTGAGCGTCACGGTGACGATCAGGATGGTCGCGGTGACCAGGGCACCGGCGGCGGTGACCGCGAGGCGCCGCTTCCAGCGCCCGGCGCTCCGGCGCACCGCGATCCAGTGACGGGCCATGCCGAGCTGGCTGAGCGTGAAGGTGAGGAACACGTTGATCGAGTACATGACGACCAGCAGCCCCACCGATCCGCGCGTGCCGGCGAGCACCACCGCCGCCGCGATCCCCATCGAGAGCACGCCGTTCTGGGTCACCAGGCGCTCGGAGAGGAGCTTGAAGCGTTTGGGCACCCACTCGTCGACCGCCATCGCCGCCAGGATCCGCGGCCCGTCCACGAAGCCGGTCTGGGCGGCGACGAACAGCAGCGCGCCCTCGGAGAGCAGCGTGAACACCACGATCGCCGGGCCGGTCTCGAACGATCCGATCCGCCAGCCGGAGGTGAGGTCCAGCCACAGTGAGGCGTTGAGGGTCATCCCCTCGCGGAAGTGCACGTCGTTCAGCAGGTAGCCGACCAGGATGCCGCCGGCGGTGAACGCGAGCGAGCACGCCATGTAGAGCATGGTGCGCTTGCCGTTCTCGACCTTGGGCTCGCGCAGGATGCCCACGCCGTTGCTGACCGCTTCGATCCCGGTGAAGGTGCCGCCGCCGAGCGCGAACGCGCGCAGCAGGATGATGCCGACCCCGGCCCAGCCGACCTGCGTGAGGGCCTGGTGGGTCTCGCGCGTGGTGTCGAGCACCATCGGGCCCAGGTCGCCCGCGTGGCGCAGGATGCCCCAGGCCACCAGGCCCACGTGGCTGACGATGAACGCGAGGAAGATCGGCGTGAGCACCAGCACCGACTCCCGCACGCCGCGCAGGTTGAGCAGGATGAGCCACGCGACCACGCCCAGCTCGGCGGGCACCTTGACCCGCTGCCACTCCATCGGCAGGAACGAGAAGATCGCGTCTCCGCCCGCGGCGACCGAGATCGCGATGGTGAGCACGTAGTCCACCACCAGTGCCGCGCCCGAGATCACGCCCGGCACCGGCCCGAGCAGCCGGGTCGCCACCAGGTATCCGCCGCCGCCGGTCGGGAACTGCTCGATGATCTGGCGGTAGGAGGCGGAGATCAGGAACACCGTGACGATGATCGCGCCCGCGAGATAGAGCGCGAGGTGCCGGTGACCCTCGAGCTGGCGGAAGATCTCCTCCGGTCCGTAGCACGAGGACGAGAGCCCGTCGGAGCCCAGCCCCACCCACGCGAAAAACGCGACCAGCGCGAGGCGGTGATGGATCCGCGGGTCGAAGGGGTTGCGCGGCCCCCCGAGCAGCATGGCTTTGAGCCGGCTCATATACCGTCAAGTCAACGGCATGAAGGCATCAGCGCGGCGCAGGGAAGGGGTGCCGGCGCATCAGGATTCCATCAATGGCGTCGCCCCGCGCGGGCGTCAGGCGCGCCCTGCGCTACTATTCCGGCCGCGCACCCGCCATGAACCACCCTCCGTCCTCCCCCGTCGATTCGCGCCCGGCGCCGCCCGCCGGCGCCGGCTGGCGCGGCTACCTGGGCGCCACGGCCGCGGTCGCCGGCTGCACGCTCATCGCCTGGCTCATGCACAGGCGATTTGACCTCTCGAACCTGACCATGGTCTACCTGGTCGGCGTGGTGGTCTCGGCGATCGCGTTCGGGCGCGGCCCGGCGATCTTCGCCGCGATCGCGAGTGTCGCGGTGTTCGACTTCGCGTTCGTCCACCCGATCTTCACCTTCCGGGTCTCGGACACGCAGTACCTGGTCACGTTCGCGGTCATGCTGCTGGTGGCGATCGTGATCGGAACGCTCACCGCGTCGCTCAAGGAGCAGCTCGAGCGCACGCGGCAGCGCGAGCTGCGCACCGCGGCGCTCTACCGCCTGAGCCACGACCTGGCGGCGCGCAGCGCTCCGCCCGAGGTGATCGCCGCGGCGGTGGCCCGGATCGCCGAGCTGCTCGACGCGCGCGTCGCGATCCTGCTG
>DATEMP010000169.1:0-2541 GCA_035275545.1 Candidatus Eiseniibacteriota bacterium
ATCGTCGAGCACGTGCAGCCCGATCATGAAGAAGCCCATGTAGTACGAGGGGTGCGTGTTCGCCCACACCCAGGCGATCGGTATCAGCCAGAGCGCGGGGTCGCGCCGCAGCGCGGCGGGAAACGCGGGCGCGGACTCGGAGGCCGCGGTCGCAGCGTCACGCGCGCGGCGGCGGGTCTCGAGCACCCAGATCTGGAGCGCCATGAGAATGGCGACCAGCGTCTCGGGGCGCACCTGGCTGCGCTGCCGGTAGACGAGCACGCACGCGGCCAGCACCACCAGCGGCGTGAAGCCGCGCGCACCCATGCGGCGCGCGGCGGCCCACAGGATCGCGAACACCGCGAGCGTGCTCGCCCAGCGCCACGCGAACAGGCCCCACACCTCCCACCCGGACCAGAGCGGCCAGACGATCGCGCGGAACAGCCACGCGTTGTTGGCGTCGATCGTGCCGTAGGCGGGCCAGGTCCAGAGGTGGCGAACCGGGATCGCGTGCGTGTCCCAGATCACCCGGCCGACCAGCAGGTGGTGCCAGAAGTCGGTGTCGTAGATCCAGGCGCTCACCGCGACCACCACGCACGCCGCGGTGACGAGCGCCGCCGCGAGCAGCGCCGGATGGCGGAGCGGCAGCGCGGCGACGGCAGGCAAGGCGCGGCGTTCCGCGCGCGGGCGCTTGGGACGGGGCATGAGGTTCGGCGACGGTAGCGAAGCCGCCGGTCGCCGCCAAGTTTGATAGAATCCCGCCCTCAACGTCGGAGGTTTTCGTGACCCCCAGTCGCTGGTTCCGCCTCACCCGATTCGCGGCCGCGTGCGCGATGGCGCTTGCCACCTACGGGCTCGCCGCCACGGCGTTCGCCGACCCGGTCGCGGTGATTGCGGCGGTCAAGGGCAAGGTGGAGTGGACGTCGACGCGGCGCGGTCCGGCGCAGCGGGCGCAGTTCGGGCGGACGCTCGAGCGCGGCGATCGCGTGACCGTGGCGCCGGGCGGATCGGCGACCCTGTTCTTCAACGACGGGAACGTGATCGAGATGGCGGGCGGCAGCTCGATCAAGGTGGGCGGCCAGATCGACCGCAAGAACGCCGCGGGGCCCGCGATCCCGGGCGAGGTCTACGCCTCGGTCCAGAGGTTCGTGGCCGGCGGGTCGCGGGAGGCGGGACTGGTCGCGCTCTCCGAGCTTCGCGGGCCGGCGGAGCAGACCACGCCGTTCCTGGTCTCGCCGCGCAAGACCGCGCTCATGGTGGACCGCCCCACGTTCGCGTGGCGCGCGGTTCCGGGCGCCACGCGCTACAAGCTGACGCTCGCTTCGGCGGACCAGGGCGACCTGTGGACGCGCGAGGTGACGGGGCTCTCGCTCGCATTCCCCGGCGACGCCCCCGCGCTCGCCGGGTCGGCCGAGTACGTGTGGCACGTCGAGGCATGGTCCCAGGAGCGCTCGCTGCGCCGCGAGGGCAGCGTGTTCCAGGTCATCGGGCCGGAGCAGGCGAGCACGGTGCGCGCGAACCTCGATCGCATCCGCGAGACCACCGGGGGGCTCGAGACCCCGGCGGCCCACTTCCTGGCGGGCTCCTATCTCTCCGGGCTCGGACTCTATCTGGATGCGAGCGATCACTTCGGCGCCTTGTGCAAGCTCGAGCCGGCCTCCCCGGGCCCGCACGAAGCCCTGGGCAACGTCTACTCGAAGGTCGGCCTCATGGACCTGGCGGCCGCGGAGTTCCAGCGCGCCCTGACGCTCAGCCGCGATCCCTGAGCGCCCCGGCGGCCGCGCCCGGTGCACGTGGCTCGTGCTAGGGTGCCGCCGACGCCATGGAACACACGCGGATCTCGCACTACGAGCTCGGTCGCCGGCTGGGTCGCGGCGGCATGGGCGAGGTCTATGAGGCGCTCGACGTCGACCTCGATCGCCGGGTCGCCCTCAAGTTCGTCGCCCCCGAGCTGGCCGCCGATGCCGACGCCCTCAAGCGCTTCGAGCGCGAGGCGCGCGCCGCCGCCGCGCTCAACCACCCGCACATCGCCATCCTCTATGCCTTCGAGCGCGACGGCGACCGCAGCTTCATCGCCATGGAGCTGGTGGGGGGCGACAGCGTGCGGGATCGCATCCAGCGCGGACCGCTGCCGATCCACGCCGCGCTGACCATCGCGCGCGACGCCGCCGGGGCGCTGGCGCTCGCGCACCGGCGCGGGATCGCGCACCGCGACGTGAAGCCCGAGAACCTCATGTTCGACGAGGACGGCGCGGTCAAGCTCATGGACTTCGGCCTGGCGCGCGCGATCCAGGCCTCACGCATGACCGCCACCGGCTCGACCCTCGGCACCGCGGCCTACATGCCGCCCGAGTCGGTGCGGGACGGCGCCGGTGCTCCCGGCGACGTGTTCTCGCTCGGGGTCACGCTGCACGAGATGCTGTCCGGAGCGCTGCCCTTCTCCGGCGACAGTCCCCTGGCGATGCTCTACACCATCGCCAACGAGCCGCCGAAGCCGCTTCGCGACGTGCGCCCGGACGCCCCGAAGGCGGTGGAAGGGCTCATCCTGAGGATGCTGGCCAA
>DATEMP010000170.1:0-4077 GCA_035275545.1 Candidatus Eiseniibacteriota bacterium
AAGAACGGGTTCCTCTACTTCTACGCGGTGACGGCGGGGGATTCGACGTCGAACGGCACCATCGACACCCGTGACGACGAGCTGGTGGCCCGCCGCGCCGCGGTCGAGGCGGAGGCGGTGGTGCCGCAGGAGGCGACCCGCAGCACGCCATCGGTGTGGGTGGTGCCGAACCCCTACCGCGGGTACTCCGACCTCAGCCGCCGCCCGTCGTCGTGGGACCTGACGCCGAACTCGACCGATCCGACCGGGACGCACATCGACTTCCTGGGGCTGCCGCCCGGCCAGTGGTCGCTCGCCATCTACACGGTGTCGGGGGACCTGGTGCAGACGCTGCACTCCACCGACGAGATCAACGCGTCGGTCCGCGGGCCGGCGGTGGTCCGCAATCCCAACTACAACCCGAGCCTGCCGCCCGATCCGGTCCTGAATCCCATCACCATCACGGTCCCGGGCTTCAACCGGCAGCAGGACAATCCGAACGACGGGCAGGCGCGCTGGAATCTCATCTCCCGCAACGGACAGGACGTCGTGAGCGGCGTGTACCTGTTCGTCGTCGACTCGTCGATCGGCACCCAGCGCGGCAGGTTCGTCATCATCCGCTGATCCCGCGCGCGCGCGCTTGACCGTCCCGCCCCGCTGGGGCATAGTGGCGCCCGGCTCATGTCCGCCTAACACGCTGCGTTTCAACGTGTTGCCGTTTCGGAACGGCCCGGGAGAATCTCCGTCATGGCGCTTCGCATTGGCATCAACGGCTTCGGGCGCATCGGGCGCCAGGTGGTGCGTGCGGCAATCGATCGCGGCGCGCCGCTCGAGTTCGTGGCGGTCAACGACCTCACCGACGCCGACACGCTCGCCCACCTGCTGCGCTACGACACCATCCACGGCACCTGGGACAAGGCATCGAGCCGCGCGGTCTCGGGAGCGCTCAAGGTCGGCGACCGCTCCATCCAGGTGCTGTGCGAGAAGGAGCCCGCCAAGCTGCCGTGGAAGGATCTCGGCGTCCAGGCGGTGCTGGAAGCGACCGGCCGGTTCACCGACCGCGCCGGGGGCTCGGTCCACCTCAACGCCGGCGCGCGCAACGTGCTCATCTCGGCCCCCGCCAAGGGCGCCGACCTCACGTTCGTGTTCGGCGTCAACGACCGCGACTTCGATCCCGCGAAGCACACGGTGGTGAGCATCGGCTCGTGCACGACCAACTGCCTGGCGCCGGTCGCCAAGGTGCTCGACGACACCTTCGGGATCGACCACGGGTTCATGACCACGATCCACGCCTACACCAACGACCAGCGCATCCTGGATACCCCGCACAAGGACCTGCGCCGCGCGCGCGCGGCGGCGGCCAACCTGATCCCCACCTCGACCGGCGCCGCCAAGGCGATCGGGGAGGTGCTGCCCCAGCTCAAAGGCAGGCTCGACGGCATCGCGGTGCGGGCGCCGGTGGTCGACGGCTCCCTCACCGACCTGGTGTGCCGCGTGAAGAAGCCCACGACCCGCGAGGCCGTGAACGACGCGATGCGTGCCGCGTCCCAGGGGCCGATGAAGGGCATCCTCGCCTACTGCGAGGATCCGATCGTCTCGAGCGACGTGATCGGCGATCCCCACAGCAGCGTGTTCGACTCCCTGTCCACCAGCGTCCTCGACGGCTCGATGGTCAAGGTGTTGGCCTGGTACGACAACGAGTGGGGCTTCTCCAACCGGGTCGTGGACGCACTCCTCAGGATGGCATGAGCCCCGCGGGCGCGGTGTTCCAGAAGAAGACCGTGCGCGACATCGATCCCGCCGGTCGCCGCGTGCTGGTGCGCGTGGACTTCAACGTGCCCCTGAAGGGCGGCGAGGTGGCCGACGACACCCGGATCGTCGCGGCGCTGCCCACGCTGCGCTACCTGATCCAGATGCGCGCCCGCCTGGTGCTCATGTCGCACCTCGGCCGTCCCGACGGGAGCGTCCAGCCCAAGTACAGCCTCAAGCCGGTGGCCGCGCGCCTCGAGCGGCTGCTGCGCCAGCCGATCGCGTTCGCTTCGGATTGCGTGGGTTCCGAGGCGGAGTCGCTGGCGGCCGGGCTTCCCGAAGGCGGCGTGCTGCTGCTCGAGAACCTGCGCTTCCACGCCGAGGAGGAGGCGAACGACGCGGGCTTCGCCCGGCGCCTGGCCGCACTCGGCGACTGCTACGTGAACGACGCGTTCGGCACCGCGCACCGGGCCCACGCCTCGACCGAGGCGGTGGCGCGGATCCTCAAGCCGGCGGTGGCGGGCTTCCTCATGCAGCGGGAGCTGGACTACCTGGGCCGCGCGCTCGCCGAGCCCGGGCGCCCGTTCGTCGCTATCCTCGGGGGCGCCAAGATCTCGGGCAAGATCGACGTGCTGCGCGCCCTGCTGGAGAAGGTCGACCGCCTGCTGATCGGCGGGGCGATGATGTTCACGTTCCTGCGCGCCCAGGGGCACGCGACCGGACGCTCGCTGGTCGAGGAGGACCGCATCGAGATGGCGCGCGACGTGCTGGCGCGCGCGAAGGAGCGCGGTGTCCAGCTGGTGCTGCCGGTGGACTGCGTGGCATCACGCGCCGCCGACGGCTCGGCGCCCGCGCGGGTGGTGGCGGTGGAATCCCTGGCGCCCGACGAGATGGGGGTGGACATCGGCCCCAAGAGCGTCGACGCATTCGAGCAGGTGCTCCGCGACGCCCGCACCGTGCTCTGGAACGGGCCGATGGGGATTTTCGAGGTGGACGCGTTCGCGGCCGGCACGCGCGCGGTGGCGCAGGCGCTCGCCGATGCCGGGGAGCGCGGGGTGGTGACGATCGTCGGGGGCGGCGACTCGGTGGCCGCGATCCAGCAGGCGGAGCTCGCCGACAAGATCACCCACGTGTCGACGGGCGGCGGCGCCTCGCTCGAGTTCCTCGAAGGCAAGACGCTGCCCGGCGTGGCGGCGCTGGACGACCGCTAGCCCGATGAGCGCCTGGCCGCGACGGCCCCGGCTGGTGGCCGGGAACTGGAAGATGAACAAGACCGCGCCCGAGGGCGCGTCGCTCTCCGGTCAGCTCGCGGGCCTGCTCTCCGCCCAGCGCCCCTGCGAGATCGCGGTCTGCCCGCCGTTCCCGGCACTGGTCCCGGTGGCGACTGCGCTGCGTGGCAGCGGGGTCCACCTCGGCGCCCAGAACCTGCACCCGGAGCCCAAGGGTGCCTTCACCGGCGAGGTGTCGGGCGCGATGCTCGCCGCGGCCGGCTGCCGGTTCGTGATCGTCGGCCACTCGGAGCGGCGCCACATCATGGGCGAGGACGACGCCACGGTCGCGCGCAAGGCGCGCGCGGCGCTGCGCGACGGCCTGACCCCGATCGTGTGCGTGGGGGAGACGCTCGCGGAGCGCGAGGCGGGCGGGACCACCGAGGTGCTGGTGCGCCAGGTCCATGCGGTCTACGAAGGACTGGGCGAGGCCGAAGCGCGCGCCACCGTGATCGCGTACGAGCCGGTCTGGGCGATCGGCACCGGCAAGGTGGCGACCGTGGAGCAGGCCCGCGACTCGCACCGCGTGGTGCGCGCCACGCTCGACCGCGTGGTGGCGCCGGGCGTGGGCGAGCAGATCGCGGTGCTCTACGGCGGCAGCGTCACCGATCAGAACGCGGTGGCGCTGTTCGGCGAGCCGGAGCTGGACGGAGCCCTGGTCGGCGGGGCGTCGCTCGAAGCGGCCGGTTTCTGGCGCATCTGCGCGGCCGCCGCGACCCGTTGACGCGACCGGTGGCACGCTGATAGGTTAGCGGGCCGTTTCTTCCCGGGGTCGGCTCGGAAACCCGCGCCGGATCCACCCGGGAGCTCTTCCTGAGGACATCCGCAATGTTCGGCCTGTTGCTCACGCTCCACATCATCATCTGCATCGGCCTGATCACGGTCGTCCTGCTGCAGTCCGGCAAGGGCGGCGGCCTCGCCGGCGGCGCCTTCGGCGGCACCGCCCAGACCGTGTTCGGAGGCCGCGGCGCGACCGACTTCATGACCCGCGCCACCATGGTGCTGGGAGGGGCGTTCTTCATCACGTCGCTGACCCTGGCGCTGATGTCGAGCGGCGCCGGCCGCTCGAGCCGCAGCCTCA
>DATEMP010000171.1:0-12272 GCA_035275545.1 Candidatus Eiseniibacteriota bacterium
AACGCCGCGGCCGGCGTCCGACGGCGACGACACGGTCGTGATGCCTTCGGCGCGTGCCCCGCAGGCGCCTGCCAGCGGTGATCACAGCATGGCGCCCACGGTCATGGCGTCGCACGGGGGGAGTGCCGCCTCGGACCACACCGGCGAGGTCTCGGGCACTCCGGGCTACATGAGCCCCGAGCAGGTCACGGGCGCTGAGCAGGACCACCGTACCGACATCTTCGCCTTCGGCTG
The DNA here is from genome assembly GCA_035275545.1 of Candidatus Eiseniibacteriota bacterium. Lineage (GTDB taxonomy): Bacteria > Eisenbacteria > RBG-16-71-46 > RBG-16-71-46 > RBG-16-71-46 > WS-11. The sequence goes on from DATEMP010000171.1 coordinate 235, forward strand.
CGTGCTGTTCGAGTGCCTGTCCGGAGCGCGCGCGTTCTCCGGACCGACCGCCTACGAGACCATGATGGGCACGCTGGTCCAGGACGTGGACATCAAAGTGCTCCCCGAGCGCACGCCGCCGCCGGTCCGCGAGCTGCTCGAACTCTGTCTCCAGAAGGACGCCGAGAAGCGGCTGGGCGAGATCCGCACCGCGCGGCACGCGATCGAGGAGGTGCTGGGGATCCGCCGCGCGGCGGCGCTGCGTGCCGGCGAGCGTCCCGAGACGCCGAACAACCTGCCGAGCCAGCTCACGAGCTTCGTGGGCCGAGCGGCCGAGCTGGAGCGCTGCGAGGCGGAGCTGGGCACGACGCGGCTCCTCACGCTGCTGGGCATGGGCGGCTCGGGCAAGACCCGGATCGCGCTGCGGCTCGCCGAGACGGTGCTCGACGCCTACCCGGACGGCGTGTGGTTCGTGGACTTGAACGTGCTGAGCGATCCCGAGCGCGTGGTCGAGACGGTCGCCGAGGCGACCGGAACGCGCGAGGAGCCGGGCGTGCCGATCGAGAAGACCCTGACCGGGCGCCTGCGCGACCATCGGGCGCTGATCGTCATGGACAACTGCGAGGACGTGCTCGACGGCGTCCGCCCCCTGGCCACGCGACTGCTCGCGGCCTGCGAGGGCCTGCGCATCCTGGCCACCAGCCGCGAGGCCCTGGGCGTCAAGGGCGAGACCGTGCACGCGGTGCCGCCGCTCTCCGTGCCGACCGGGGTCGCCGACGAGGATCCCGCCGCCACCGAGGCGGTGCAGCTCTTCGCCGCGCGTGCCGCGGCGGCGCGCGCCGACTTCGAGCTGACGCGGGAGATGGCGGAAGTGGTCGCGGAGATCTGCCGGCGCCTGGACGGCATTCCGCTCGCACTCGAGCTGGCGGCGGCGCGCGTTCGGGTGCTGGGCGTGGAGCAGATCCTGGCGCGGCTCGGGGACCGGTTCAAGCTGCTCACCGCCGGCAAGGGCGCCGAGGGCCGCCACCAGACGCTGCGCGCGGCGATCCAGTGGAGCGTCGATCAGCTCGAGGAGGAGGAGCTGCGGCTGTTCCGTGGGCTATCGGTGTTCGTGGGATCGTGGGCGCTGGAGTCGGCGGTGATGGTGACGGGGGACAAGCAGGACGAGTTCGAGGTGCTCGACGCGCTCCAGCGTCTCGCCGACCGGTCGCTGGTCGTGCTGGGGCGAGACGCCAAGGGCGACGCCCGGTACCGCTATCTCGAGAGCGTGCGGCAGCTGGCGATCGAGCTGCGGGATGCCGCCGGCGAAGCCGACGCGCACCGCGACCGGCACGAGGCCTGGTTCATGGCCGAGGCGATCGCATCCGAGACCCGGCTCACGACCAAAGCCCAGAGGGACTGGCTCATCCGGCTCGATCCCGAGCACGAGGATGTGCTCGCGGCGCACGACTGGGCGCTCGGACGACCGGACGGGATCGAGAATGCGCTCGCGATCGCCGCGGCGATGGCTCGGTACTGGTCGATCCGCGGGCACTACCGGCTGGCGCGGCGCACGCTTCACGAAAGCCTCGAGCGTGCCGCGGGGACGACGCCCACACCCGAGTACGCCATGGCGTCCGTCCGCCTGGCGGGGTTCGCCCTGTACGAGGGCGACTACGACGCCGGCCGGCCCCTGCTCGAGCGCAGCCTGGCGCTCTACCGGCAGTGGAAGGACGAGAAGGGCGTGGCCAGGGCCCTCGCCGGGCTTGGATCGGTGGCCCACTACCAGAGGGACTACAAGACCGCCCGTGCGTGCGCCGAGGAGTCCCTCGCCTGGTACCGCGCGCAGGGAAACACGCACGCGGTCGCGATGGCGGTGCACAACCTGGGAGAGCTCGGGCTGCTCGAGGGTGATCACGAGTCGGCCCGCAGACACTACGAGGAAGCCGCCAGGATCTTCGAAGAGGGTGGCGACCAGCGATACCTGTCCCACACGCTGAGCCAGCTGGCGCTCGCCCATGCGCGCCTCGGCGATGCGTCGGGTGCGCGCCCGTATCTGTTGAAAGCACTTGCGATTGCGCGTGAGCTCGGCGCCCATCGTGAAAGCCTCTACGGGCTCGAAGCCGCCGCAGAGATGGCAGCGAGAGAAAGCGATCCTGCCCGGGCGTTGAGCTGGCTGGAGGGGGCCGCCCAGTGGCGCGAGACGATCGGCAGCCCGCTCCTACCTGTCGAGGTCGAGGACTACGGACGGCTGCGCGGGAGTCTCGAAGAACGCCTGGGGCAGCCTGCCGCGCGGAGCGCCATCGACCGCGGGAGATCGCTCTCGTCGGAAGCTGCGCTCGATGAAGTCACTCAGTGGCTGGGATCATTGAGCGGCGTCTGACGATCGGGCGGGTTTGGTGTCATAAAACAAAGGCAAAATCCTGTGCGCACTTCACTTCGCTATTGGCTGTTGCAGAGCGCCTGTTTATCATTGCTACATTCTTGCGCGACGTTTGTCCGTTGAGGCGGCGCGCGAGCAATTCAGAGCTAGAGCGCGAAACTGGTGACCACTGTTCACTCCCCCAGGGTGCAGTCGTCGACCGGGTATCGGTCGGCATCGAGCCCTCACCGTCGCGCGCGGCTTGGCGGTTCTGCACCGGGACGCCAGGTCGAATGACACCTGTGCGAGGCACATCCATGAGACGCATCGCTACGGCGGCACTCCTTGCGTTCGCAATTGCCGGCATGGTTGCGGCCCAGCCGGCGCGGGCGCAGCAACTGTTGTTCGACTACGTGGGCTTCGATTACGAAGACCCGGTGCTGCCCGCCACCACGTTCGGCGATCTGGGGAACGGCTACGTCGGCATCGGCGAGGTGCCGTTCATCGATCCGCTGCTGACGACCAACCAGACGCTCAACCAGTACACCTATCACCTCTCCGGGCTCATTTCGACGAACAAGCAGGTGTTCGGGAACATCGTCGTGATCGACTACGCGGGACCCGGAACGCTCAAGCTCTACGAGGATCTCAAGTCGAGCGGCACCGCGTTCGACTATGGCACCGGCCCACCGAACGGCACGGCGCCGTCGACGTTCACCGATGGCACCTCCATTCTCGAGTTCTCCGTCACCGCGTTCAGGATCATCCTGAACACCGCGACCAATAGCGGCAGCTACGACTCCCAGCTCACGGTGACCGGGGGCAGCCAGTTCGGCAACATCCCGGTGAACCAGCAGAGCGGGTGGCAGTTCGCCGGAATCACCGGGAACTCGGTCACGATTCCCCAAGGCTACGCCCACCAGGTGGACGGTCAGACCTTCCTCGTCAATCCGACCCATTCGCGCACTTCGAGCTGGGGACAGCTCAAGCGCGGTTATCGGTAGGCGGCCACCATGCGCACGCACGCGAGAGTCGGAAGGGGCATCGAGATGAGATGGATGGGATGCATCATCGCCGTCGCGCTCAGTCTTTGCAGCGCCGTGAGGCCGGCATCGGCCGCTCCGCTGATCGACTGGGATCCGGTGTACTACTGGGAGGCGGGAGCGACAACGACTCCGGCCCCCAACTCGAATCCGGGTGGCCAGCTCAACGTCGTGGGGACGATCAGCGCGTTCGGTGGTCCGCTCGCGGACCTGAACGCGAACATCCCTGCCCGCGAGTACACGCTCCACATCACCGGCCTGACCTCGGGCGGCACCACCGTGATTCCGGTCGGAACCAACAACTTCTACTTCACGCCCTACACGTCGGTGGGCACGATCGACATCTACGAGGACCTGACACCCGACGCGGACTTCGGCATCAATCCGCCGAACGGCACGGCGCCGTCCACGTTCACCGACGGAACGGTGATCCTGACTGGCACGGTGAGCGGTTTTTTCTGGCAGGCCAATGACTTCTCCGGGTTCAGCAGCGGCAACTCGGAGGGCGACATCACGTGGACGGGTGGGACACGGTTCAACGACGTCAATCCGTGCCCGAGCCTCTTCACCGGCGGTCTCACGTGGCTCCCGAGCCTCTTGATCGACGGCTACCTGTTCCGGCACGACGGCAAGATCGATCTCGAGTGCCCGACCGGGACGCGGAACACCACCTGGGGCAGGATGAAGTCGCTGTACCGCTGATCAGCGCCGCACGTAAGCGACGACCGCTCCTCACGGGGCGGTCGTCGTGTTTTGGGGCGATGGTGCGGCGCTACCGATGGCAGCTGCCGGTGCCCGAATCGGAATAGGTCTGGCCCGCGATCGGGATGAACTTCCAAGCGTAGGTGCCGGGCCCGAGCGTCAGCTTGAGCACCCCGTGCGTGGTGTCGTCGTACGCCTCGGTGTTGGCGATCGGCGCGGCGAACTGGTAGAGGCCCGAGCCTCCCGTGCCGACCACGAACTCGCGGATGCCGCGCTGGGGATCGACCACGCCGGTCGCGGTCATTGGGGAGAAGCGCTGGTAGTTGTGATCGTGCCCGACGACCACGATCTCCGCCCCGGCCTCGTGGAGCGCCTGCCACAGCGCCTGGGTCGCGATGGTGCTGCCGTGATCGCCCGCGCTGAAGCGCGGGCGGTGCCAGTAGGCGAGCGTGCAGTCGTTGCGGTGCGCCGCGAGGTCCGCCCTCAGCCACAGCTCCTGCGGCGATCCCGCCTTCATGTCGATCTCGCTGTTGAGGGAGATGATGTGCCAGTCGCCCGCGTCGTAGCTGTAGTAGCCGCGTCCCGCGGGCCCGGCGTTCGATCCGAAGTAGGCGAAGTACGCAGGGGCTCCGGGCGTGTGGTAGTCGTGGTTGCCCGGGCTGGGCCGGGTGCGCGCCTTGTGCCGGCCCCAGGTGGGGGCGTAGTTGGTCGCGTAGTCGGCTGCCGTGCCGTTCGGGTAGGCGTTGTCGCCGGTGGTGAACACGATGCCCGGGATGCCGTCGAGCAGCGCGGCGGTCGCTTCCGCCTGGGGACTGCCGTTGGCGATGTCGCCGGCGCCGACCAGTACGACCGTGGTGCCGGGTGGGGGCGGCGGCTCGGGCTCGGTCGGGACGAGCTGGATGCCGGTCCCGCGGCAGGCCGCGAATCCCAGGACCGCGAGCAGCGCGAGGTAGATCCCGGATCGTGTGTGAAGCCTCCATGCTTTCCGTGGTGGGTGCTGGCCCTTCATGGTGCTATCTCCTCAGGCCGCCCGATTCGATCAGGGCGACACGGTCGGTGGGCGCGACCCCATGCATTGATTCTATGAAGCCGCGTCGGGCGGGCGCACCGGGATTACGCGGGCGGGGAGTCAGGCTCCGGTCAAGACGCAGACGCCGGATGGCGTCCCGGGGAGGGCGCCGCCTGCGCGCTCAGCGACTCGGAAGGCGGCCCCGCAACACGCGGTAGCGCCGGGTGGGAGGGGCGTCCGGGCTCCATGGCTCGCCGTGGACCGGGTCCCGGACGCTGAGGAACGCGAACCGACGCATGGCGCGGTCGGTCGACAGCAGCTCGCGCACCCCGTGCTCCCGCAGGACGACGGCGGTCTCGAGGCCGCTCAGCTCCGCTGCCCGCGGAGCCCCGGCCAGCACCTCGGACAGGACCGCGCCGTGGCGCTCGGTGGGTCCGAGCACGCGCAGCGCGGGGCTCGCGAGCAGGCGCTCGACGAACCCCCAGGCATCCCCGGCACCCAGCGGACGCACCACCGCGTGGGGGTGGGTGACGAACGCCAGGAACTCGTGCACGGCGGGCCAGGGCACCGCCCACGGCAGGTCGCCGTTGGCGAGGTCCTCGACCACGCGTGCGGCACGCGGGTGCTCGGGAGCGAAGCGGTTGACGGCGTAGGCGAGGACACTCGCGTCCAGGGCGAGCATCAGCGCTCCGGGCGCGCCCGGCGGCGCCGCGTCTCGCTCGCGGTCCCGCGATCGCCGGGAGGGACCAGGAATGGTCCGAGATCGTAGGAGGGGAGGGCGATGCGCGCGCGTCGTCCGGTGGCGCGTGACGCGAGGCCCAGGCGCAGCGCCGACTCGACCACGTCGGTGAGCGTGCGGCCTTCGCTCGCCGCGCGCCGCTTGAGCTCCGCGTACAGGTCGGTCGCGAGAACCAGCGTCGTGCGAGTCATATGCAGAAACATATCTAATCAGCGCTGGGCCTGTCACGCGCAATTACGCTTGAATGCCCGACCGGCGCGCGGCACACTGCCGGACCGTTCGCGCCGCACACACCCACCTCCGTCCGTCACCGAGGGTCATCATGGCCAAGAAAACCAGCCGCCGCAGCAATGGCGCGGCCAATGGCGCCGCCGTCGCGGGCCACGTCAAGGACATGCGCCTCGCGCGCTCCGGCCGCATGCGCATCGAGTGGGCCGACCGGCACATGCCGGTGCTCCGCCAGATCCGCGCGCGCTTCACGCGCGAGCGTCCGCTGCGCGGCATGCGGATCGCCGCGTGCCTGCACGTCACCACCGAGACCGCGAACCTGGCTCGCACGCTGCAGGCGGGCGGCGCCGAGGTGTTCCTGTGCGGCTCGAATCCGCTCAGCACCCAGGACGACGTGGCCGCCGCGCTGGTGGGTCACTACGGGATCGCGACCTTCGCGATCAAGGGCGAGGACCACAAGACCTACTACTCGCACATTCTCTCCTGCATCGAGGCGCGCCCCCATCTCACGATGGACGACGGCTGCGACCTGGTGACGGTGCTCCACACCAAGAAGCGCAACTACCTGCGTGACGTGTACGCGGGCACCGAGGAGACCTCGACCGGCGTCACGCGTCTGCGCGCGATGGCGGCGGGGAAGGTGCTGCGTTACCCGGTGGTCGCGATCAACGACGCCGACACGAAGCACCTGTTCGACAACCGCTACGGCACCGGACAGAGCACCATCGACGGCATCCTGCGGTCGACCAACATGCTGATCGCCGGCTCGACCGTGGTGATCGCGGGCTACGGCTGGTGCGGGCGGGGTCTCGCGGCCCGGGCCAAGGGCCAGGGCGCGACGGTGCTGGTGACCGAGATCGAGCCGGTGCGCGCGCTCGAGGCGGCCATGGACGGCTACCAGGTGGTGTCGATGGCGGAGGCGGCGCCGCGCGGTGATCTGTTCGTGACCGTGACCGGCAACAAGTCGGTGCTGCGTCGCGAGCACTTTGCGGCCATGAAGGACGGCGCGATCGTCGCCAACAGCGGCCACTTCAACGTCGAGATCGACATCCCGGCGCTCGAGCGCATGTCCGCCGCGAAGCGCACCGTGCGCCCGTTCGTCGAGGAGTACCGGCTGCGTGGCGGCAAGCGCCTGTATCTGCTGGGCGAGGGGCGGCTCATCAACCTGGCGGCGGCCGAAGGCCACCCCGCGAGCGTCATGGACATGTCGTTCGCCAACCAGTCGCTCAGTGTCGAGTATCTGAAGAAGAAGGCGAAGACCCTCAAAAAGGACGTGTACATCGTGCCGAAGCAGATCGACCGGCAGGTGGCGCGTCTCAAGCTCAAGAGCATGGGCGTGGCGATCGACACGCTGACCCCGGAGCAGGACCGCTATCTACGCACCTGGAGCGAGGGCACTTAGCGCGTCCGTGACGTGCCATAGCGCGCTCGTGGCGGATTTCACGGCCCCGGTGCGGCCACGCTTGTTCCGGTTTCACCTCCACCCGTAGCTTCGGGAGGCAGCCCTCTATGTCGTCCATCTCCGCGAAAGGAGTCTCAGGATGTCCCGATCTCCATGGCAGGCAGCCGCTCGCGCGGCCCTCGGCCTGCTGGTCCTCGTCTCGATGACGATCGTCACCGCCGGGTGTGGCGGTGTCGCGGGCGGCGGCGGTGGCGCGCCCCGCGTCAACATCGCGTTCGAGAAGTACACGCTGCCCAACGGGCTCGAGGTCATCCTGCGCAAGGACGACCGACTGCCGGTGGTGGCCGTGAACGTGTGGTACCACGTCGGCCCGGCGAAGGAAGAGGACAGCCGCACCGGCTTCGCGCACCTGTTCGAGCACATGATGTTCCAGGGCTCGGGGCACGTGGGCGCCGACATGCACTTCCGCTACCTGGAGGCCGCGGGCGCGTCGAACGTGAACGGCAGCACCAGCCTCGACCGCACGAACTACCTCGAGGACCTGCCGGCGAACCAGCTCGAGCTCGCGCTGTGGCTGGAGAGCGACCGGATGGGCTTCCTGCTCGACCGCCTCGACCAGGGGATGCTCACGAACCAGCAGGACGTGGTACGCAACGAGCGGCGCCAGAGCACCGAGAACGCGCCGTACGGGCTGGGCGAGGAGGAGGTCTACCACCAGCTGTTCCCGGCGGGGCATCCGTACTACGCCTCGGTCATCGGTTCGCACGCCGACATCCAGGCGGCGAAGCTCGAGGACGTGCGCGACTTCTTCACCGACTACTACACGCCGAACAACGCCACGCTGGTCGTGTGCGGCGACATCAACGTCGACTCGACCAAGGCTCTGGTCGAGAAGTACTTCGGCTCCATCCCCAAGGGCCCCGACGTCGCCCCGGTCGACGTGACGACCCCGCCGATCACGGCGGAGAAGCGGCTGACGATGACCGACCAGGTCGAGCTGCCGCGCGTCTACCTGGCGTGGCTCACGCCCGCCTTCTACCAGCCCGGTGACGCGGAGGCCGACGTGGCCTCGCGCATCCTGGGCGGCGGCAAGGCGAGCCGGCTCTACAAGTCGCTGGTCTACGAGAAGAAGATCGCCCAGGACGTGTCCGCGTCGCAGCACTCGGCCGAGCTCACCTCGATCTTCCAGATCGTGGCCACCGCGCGGCCCGGACACACCGCCGAGGAGCTCGAGGCGGCGATCCAGTCCGAGCTCGACTCGATCAGCAAGGTGGCGCCCACCGCGCAGGAGATGAAGGCGACCAAGACCGTGATCCAGACCCAGCTCCTCACGCAGATCGAGGGGCTCGGCGCGCTCGCGGACCTGCTCAACCACTACAACCACTACACCGGCGATCCCGGCTATCTGAACAAGGACCTCAACCGCTACGACGCTGTCACCGCCGCCGGCGTGAAGGACTTCGTCGCCACGCACCTGGCGCCCGCCAAGCGCGTGGTGGTCCAGGTGCTGCCGGGTCCCAAGGTGCTTCCGCCCGCGCCGCCCACGCCCAAGGTGGAAGCGGTGGCCGCGAAGACGGTCGAGTCCAAGGAGCCGTGGCGCTCGCAGGTGCCGGGTCCGTCGGCGGCGATCACGTCGCCGCTCCCGGCGGCCAAGCGCTTCCAGCTCGGCAACGGGCTCAACGTCTACCTCATCGAGTCGCACGTCCTCCCGGTGGTCACCGCGCAGCTCGCGGTGCGCGCGGGGAGCAGCGCCGATCCGGCGAACGCGCCGGGGCTCGCGGGCTTCACGCTCGCGATGCTCGACGAGGGCACCGAGAAGCGGGACGCGCTCGCGATCGCGCGCGACCTCGAGGCGCTCGGCACCGGGCTGGGCTCCGACATGGGGCGCGACGGCTGCTCGCTGTCAATGCGCATGCTCAAGAACAACGCATCCTCCGCGCTCGCGATCCTCGCCGACGTGGCGCTCGCGCCCTCGTTCCCCGAGAAGGAGGTCGAACGCGTCCGCACCGAGCGCCTGACCGCGCTGCTCCAGGATCGTGACGATCCCACGCGCACCGCGTTCAAGGTCATGTGGCGCGACCTCTACGGTCCGACCCATCCCTACGGCCACATGGTGATCGGCAAGGAGGCCGAGGTCCGCACCATGTCGCGCGCGGACATCGAGAAGCTCTACAAGACCTACTTCCGTCCCGACAACGCGGCGCTGGTGCTGGCGGGCGACCTCACCGAGGCCGAAGCTCGCCGGCTCGCCAACGATGCGTTCGGCGGCTGGAAGTCCGCGCAGGCGGGCGCTCCGCCCGCGATCCCGCCCATGAGCCCGGCGCCCGAGCGGGTGCTGATCGCCGACAAGCCCGCCACGCCGCAGACCGCGCTGCTGGTGGCGCAGGTCGGCATCCAGCGATCGGATCCGGACTACGAGCGGCTCAACGTCATGAACCAGGTGCTGGGCGGGCTGTTCTCGAGCCGGCTCAACATGAACCTGCGCGAGAAGCACGGCTACACGTACGGCGCGTATTCGTCGCTGCCCGAGAACCGGCTGCCCGGTCCCTACTTCATGGGCGCCGACGTGCGCACCGACGCCACCGGCGCCTCGGTGAAGGAGATCATGAAGGAGGTCACGGGGATGGTGGGCGGCCCGGTCTCCACCGACGAGCTGCGGCTCGCGAAGGAGTCCATCTCGCGCACGCTGCCCGCGTACTTCCTGACCACCGCCAGCACCGCCGCCACGTTCGGCCAGCTCTACCTGCTGGACCTGCCGCCGGACTACTACCAGGACCTGCCGGAGCGGATCGACGCCGTGACCGCCGACCAGGTCGCCGAGGCGACGCGCAAGCACCTGCGCCCCGACGATCTCAAGGTGATCGCGGTGGGTGACCGCTCGAAGATCCAGCCCCAGATCGCGGCACTCAAGCTGGGGCCGATCGGATACCGGACGCTCGACGGCGAGCCGGTGGCGGGCGACACCAAGACCACGATGCCCGTGCCCTGATCGGGCGAAATCCTTCGGCGCGGAGCCGTCCCACACGGGGCGGCTCCGCGTTTGTATGATGGGGCGATGCTCTCGCGCCGCCTGCCCCACGATGCCACGCCGAACGCCTGGTCGCGGCTGCTCGCCGAGCGACGTGGGTCGGGGGCCACGCTCCTCGACCTGACCGAGGCGAACCCCACCCGCGTCGGACTCGGCGGCGCGGGGGAGGACACGCTCGCCGCACTCGCCGATCCCGCGGCGGTGCGCTACGAGCCCGACCCGCGTGGCGCGCGCGCCGCACGCGAGGCGGTGGCGGGCTACTACGCCGACCGCGGGATCCGGGTCGACGCGGACGACCTGGTGCTCACCGCGGGCACCAGTGAGTCGTACGCCCATCTCTTCCGGCTGCTCGCGGATCCCGGCGACGCGATCCTGGCGCCCGCGCCCAGCTATCCGCTGCTCGAGCCGATCGCCGCGCTCGAGGGGGTGGCGCTGCGGCCCTATCGCATCGCCTGGGACGGATGCTGGCACGTGGATCTCGGCTCGGTCGCCGAAGCGCTCGCCCCCGGGGCGCGTGCGATGGTGCTGGTCCAGCCCAATCACCCGACCGGATCGTGCCTGGACGCGCGCGAGCTGGCCGAGGTCGAAGCGCTCTGCGAGCGACACGGTGTAGCGCTGATCGCCGACGAGGTGTTCGGCGACTTCCCGTGGCGGGACCAGCGCGTGGGTCCCGGCCTCCCGAGCCTGCTCGGCGCCCGGCGCGTGCCCACGTTCGTCCTGAGCGGGCTCTCCAAGGTGTGCGGCATGCCGCAGCTCAAGCTGGGCTGGATCGCGGTGGCGGGCCCGGACGGGGCGCGCGCCGAGGCGCGCCACGGGCTCGAGTGGATCGCCGATCTCTTCCTGACCGTGGGGACGCCGGTCCAGGCGGCGCTGCCGCGGCTGCTGGCCGGCCGCCAGGCATGGCAGGCCCGCATGCGCGAGCGGATCGCGGTCAACCGGGCGCGGCTGGGCGACGTGGTCGCGCAGAGCCCCGCGCTCGAGCGGCGCGATGGGGTGGGAGGCTGGGTCGCGGTGCTGAAGCTCCCCGGCGGCCGCGACGAGGAGGCATGGGTGCTCGAGCTGCTGCGCCGCGACGTCGTGGTCCACCCGGGGGCGTTCTACGACTTCGAGGACGAGCCCTACCTGGTGCTGAGCCTGATCGTCGCGCCCGGGGTGTTCGCGACCGGGCTCGAGCGCATCGCCGCGCTCGCCTCCGACTAGCGCGCCGCGCCCTCGATCCGCCACAGGCCGCCGCGCGCCCAGCGTCCGACCTCGGTGAACCCGCGGCCGCCGGTCATCTCGCGCGTCGGCGGATAGGTGGTGAAGATGGGGCGCCCGGCCGAATCCGCGGCGGCGAACGCGGGGCGCGGCATGCGGCAGTGGTAGAGCACGTCCACGTCGTCGCGCAGCACGTCGGCGTGCCGGAAGTACCGGAGCGTGGTCGCCTCGTCCCAGCAGCTCAGCACCACCGCGCGCGGCGGCAGCGCGCGCATGACCGCGCGACCGTAGGTGTCCCAGGTGGCGTCGGTGTGCCAGGGGCTCCACTGCGCGGGCGCGACCTCCCACAGCAGGCGTAGCGCGCCCGCCC
>DATEMP010000172.1:0-2518 GCA_035275545.1 Candidatus Eiseniibacteriota bacterium
GGCGACGTCCCGACCACGTCGATCATTGGGTTGGCGTTGGTGCCGCTGCAGGTGTAGCTCCGTCCCCCGTAGCGCGCCACGCAGTAGGTCATCACGCTCCCGCTCCCCAGCGACGAGAACCGGATCTTCTCCCAGTTCCCCGCCGCCGGCGAAGTCGCCGACCCATTGGCGTTCGTGTCGTTGCCCACGTCGTCGTGGTACGAGGTGAAGATGATCGGCGAACCCACGGTGCCCACCGCGTTCAGCGTGCCGTCGACGATCAGCGCGCTGTTCTCGCAACCCGGCGGCTGGAACTTCACCACGCAACCCGCCTGGATGGTGAGCGTGACCCCGGGGAGCACGGTGACGTCATTGGTCACCACGTGGACCGTGTCGCTCACCAGCCAGGTCTGATTGCTGGCGATCGGGCCGGTGTGAAACTGCCTCGCTTCAGCGTGCGTCCCCGAGAACAGCCACGGGACGAGTACGCCGAGAACCAGTAACGCTCTCCGATGTGAGGACATGCGCGGCCTCCATTTGATTCAACGATCCGTCCGCAACGCCGCGCGCACAGCACGGGGCGATCCGTCCGGCCGTATTGGACGCACTTGGCTTTGAGTGACGAGAGCGGCACGTCCCGAGGCGAACGCAATGAATTGCGAATCGATCGCGATCGGGGGAGCGCGACAGGGGGGGGCTGGAAGTTCAGCCTCGAGGCACGATGCAAACTAGGACCGGCGCCAATGAGCGTCAATCCAAATTGAGGCGAGACCAGACGAGTTTGAGGTGATCAAACGCCCGCACACGGTTGCGGACGGTGCCGCTCGCGTCAGCTATTCGAGCCGCACGATCTTGCGGACCGCGCTGCCGTCCGTGGTGACGATCCTGGCCCAGTAGATCCCCGGCGCCGCCCGGCCGCCGGCCGAGTGGCCGTCCCACGGCAGCACGTGCGGGCCGGCGGGGAGGTCCGCGTCGGCCAGGCGCGCGACCTCGCGTCCCTGGATGTCGTGGATGGTAGCGCGCACGCGGCCCGCGCGGCCGAGGCTGAAGCCGAGCGCGAACGCCCGGCCCGGGTTGGGCCACACGTTCAGCTCCAGCGGCCGCGGGGACGGGGGATCCACGCCGGCGACGTAGGCGTCGAAGAACGACTGAACCTGGTCGTCGAAGAAGCGCAGCGCGGAGATCGAGCCGAGGCGGTTCGGCCCCTGCCCGATGACGATCGCGGCCCACACGGTGATCGTGCCCTCGGGCACGAGCCCGAGGGGCCCGGAGCACACCATCATGCGCCGGTCCGCGGGGCTCGAGTCCAGCCACCCGGTGGCGGCGACCGGATTGCCCGGATACCAGTAGCGGGTGGGCTGGCCGGTGGTGGGGTCGATCACGGGGCTTCCGTCGCTCATCAGGCCTCGCAGCTGATGGTAGGTCTGCGTGACGTTGGCGGGGTCGGTGCCGTTGATGTAGGCGATGATCGCGTTCGACCGCAGCCCCGGCCCGGAGGAGACCGGCGCGCCGCCCACCAGGTCGATCCCGACCGCGGGCGGCTGGGTGCCGTAGATCGCGTCGTTGTTGGTGGCGTTGTAGCAGTAGCCCAGATCGCGCCCCGGGTCGGATCCCACCAGGTCGTCGGTGAACCCGCCCAGGTCGGGATCGGACCACACCCCGACGTGGAGATCGGTGATCACGTGCGGGCTCCGGTTGGCGATCTCGAAGCGCATGAACACGGTGGCGCCCAGGCTGCCGGCCTCGTCGTATTCATAGATGGTCTGGCGCACCTCCACGCCCAGCGGCGCGGTGCTGCCGCCCACGTTGGTGTGGTACGCCGGATCGGCGTCGTTGTAGACCGACCACAGCATCTGGTCGCCGATCACGGTGAGCGATCCGTCGCCGCGCACGAACACCGGCGGCGCGCCGTGAGGCACCGCCCCGGCGTTGTAGTCGGCGAGCGCCGCGTCCCGCTCGGCGGGATTCGGGTACTCGCGACGCAGCATGTAGACCTTGTACCCCGGCTGCCCGGGATTGTCGGGGAGACCGGCGACGATGATCCCGGGGGCGTACTCGCTCGAGTAGTCGGTGACCGCGGCCTTGAGCGACCCATCCGACATGCCGGCCAGCCACAGGCCGGCGGAGAACACCGCGGTGCGGCCGGTCCCGCGCGGGTACTCGAGCCCGGCACTGGAGGTGTTGATGTCGAAGGCGAGCGGACCGAAGTTGGTCACGCGCATGCCGAGGAGATTCACGTCGACCAGACCGTCCTGGTCGAAGATCTGGATGCCGGGCCCGGGGCCGGGAGCGGGCGTGGCCGCGGCCGCGGCGCCTGCCAGCAGGGCGGTCAGAAGCATCCCAGGAAGCCAGATGGGGGGATGCGAGCGCGTCATCGTGCGAAACCCTCGATGGGACCCGCCACCACTCTATACCACCGCGGGGGTGTCTAGAGAGGGTCTTCCTCGAGGCCCTCGCCGCCGAGGCCCAGGTCGCCGCGCAGGCCCGGGCCGGGCCGCGCCGGACGCATGAAGTACCACCAGTCGTCCTCGTGATCCCA
>DATEMP010000173.1:0-2300 GCA_035275545.1 Candidatus Eiseniibacteriota bacterium
TGCGCAGGGAGGCGTAGCATGCGCGCACGGCGTGCTCCTCGTGCGCGATCGGCGCGCCGAAGAGTGCCATGACTCCATCCCCCATCACCTGGTTGACCGTGCCCTCGTAGTGGTGCACGGCCTCGATCATGCGCTCGAGCACCGCATCGAGCAGGCGCCGCGCGTCCTCGGGATCGCGATCGGCCAGGAGCTCCATCGAGCCCTTCAGGTCCGCGAACAGGACGGTCACGTGCTTGCGCTCGCCCTCCAGCGCGTCCTTCGACGTGCGGATGCGCTCGGCCAGATGCGTCGGCGTGTACGAGGCCGGTGAGGCGAAACGGGGCGCCGCGTCGGTCGGGGAGGCCACCGGTGCGGCGCATTGCGGGCAGAACTTGGCGGCGACGGGGAGCTCGCCGTCGCACTTGGCGCAGCGCGCCGGCAACGCGGTGGCGCACTCGGGACAGAACTTCGCCCGCGGCGGCGCCTCGTGCTGGCAGCGGGGGCACTGCATGGACCTACTGATAGCACGGTCCCGCTATGCCTTGACAAGGGCGGTCCCGCGGCCCGACAGTCCCAAACACGATAGGAGGCGGCCATGGCGGATGTCATCCCGACCGGAGGCGTTCACCACCTCAGGCTCACGGTGACCGATGTCGACCGGGCGGTCGCGTTCTACACGAGCCTGCTGGGGTTCAAGAAGCTCCTGGACCTCAATCCCGGCGCTTTTCTCAGCAACGGCTCCGTGGGCCTGGGCATCGGCCCCTTTCCGGACCCCGCAAGCGCCGACAAGAGCGACCGCTTCAGCGAGAATCGGGTCGGGCTGGACCACCTGAGCTTCGCCGTCCCGTCGCGCAGAGTGCTCGAGGACGCGGTCCGCCTTCTCGATACGCGCGGCGTACCGCACAGCGAGGTGCGCGACCTCGGTGAAGCGTTCGGCATCGTGATCGTGGTCTTCCGCGATCCGGACAACATCCAGCTGGAACTCAGCGCACCACGGTGAGGGGGCGGGAGGGGGCCGTCAAGGCCCCTTCGATTTAGCTGCGGAGCGCGTCGCGCAGCTCGCGCGTGAGGACCTCGACGGTCCCGCGCGTGCCGCCGGCGAGCTTCAGCTTCCACTCGCCCTCGGTCTCGAACCGCCGGTCGCGGAGCCGCTCGCCCCAGGGCTTGATGGCCTCGCGAATCGCGTTGAGATCGAACGGATCGCGACGCAGCTCGCGGGCCCGCGCCATCACGTCGGGCGCCGCCCGGATGAAGGCGCGCAGTGCCGCGCCGGTCTTGATCGAGTACTTCCGGCCGGCCCACGCGGTCGGGAACGTGGTCGAGAGCGCCTTGATGTAGTTGAGGAAGAAGCGCTTGGCGCCGCCGCGGAGCGCCTGGAGCTGGCTGGAGCTGCCGACCTTCTCGACGGTCTCGAAGAAGTCGACGATCTCCTCGGCCAGCGGCGCCTGGCTGACGCGCCCGCGGCCGGTCCCGAGCATCTTGATCTCGCCATGCAGCGGCGAGGTGTCGTCCTCGTTGAGCGAGCGGATCACGTCGTGCGCGAGGGCCTGATTCGCGTCCGGGTACAGCTTGCGGCCGGCCAGGCTGATGATGTGCGAGGGGTTCAAGCGCGTGTGCTTGGCGTTGATCGTGACGAAGAGCTCGACGATCTGGCGCGCATCGAGCGAGTCGAACAGCACCGCCGGCACCTCGATGGTCATGTTCTCGCCGGCCTGCGAAAGTGCGTGGAGGGCGAGCAGTCGATGCTGGCCGTCGAGCACCCTCAAGACTCCGTGCTCTTCCGGAATTTGCAGCAACCCCAGGTCGTGCTGACCCGCCACCGGCGTGAACGTGAAGCGCTTCTCTGAGGTGATGATGACCGCGCCGGGAATGGCCGGCAGGGTCGCCGCGTCCTTGCACTCGCGGTAGTAGGCCACGAGCTCGTCGATCTTCCGGCGGATGACCGGGCGCTGATAGGCTGTCTCGCTCTCGCCGATCCGCTTTTCGAGCGAATCCCAGTTGACGCGGGAGCGATTCATCCGTGTCTTCTTGGGAGGCTCGTTCTGGGGGCCGCCGGTGTAGCCGAGGACCTCGAACTTGACTAAACGGTCGATATCCTTGGCGGAAAGGCCGGCCTGGTAAAACTCGACGCCGAACTGTTTCACACGGCGCGTCGGGACGGTAATCATGGGTTTAGAAGAATAGCTGATCCCCAAACCCCTGTCAACAGAGGGGTTTTCAGACATCTGGGCACCTGAAGTTCCGGTAAGATCGTTCCCGTGAGCGGTCCGGCCGTAGCACTCGTCGTGTGCGCCGCGGTCCTGCACGCGATCTGGAACGCA
>DATEMP010000174.1:0-2359 GCA_035275545.1 Candidatus Eiseniibacteriota bacterium
TGGCGGGCGCCTACTGCCGCGCCAACGCGGGCGCGGTGCGCGACGCCTGGAGCGCGCTGCGCACCTCGCTGGACCGCGCGGTGGAGGGACTCTCGGCCGCACCCGGCACCGGGCCGGCCTGACGGCGCGTCAGGCGCTCTCGGGCATCACCTCGAGCGACTCGAGCCACTCGATGTACTCGGGCGGCAGCCGGTGGTGGCGCGCCCCGCGCAGCAACGTGTCCAGGTAGCGGCGCGAGGGCGGCGTGGGATTGAGCGTGCGCGCGAGATAGGTGGTGGCGCGCACGCGCCGCGGCACCGAGCCGTCGTCCGGACGCGTGAGCTCCACGGTCACCAGGTCGCGGTCGTAGAGATTGTGGTGGTCGCCGTGGCCCTTCCAGCCCTCGTAGGTGTCGAGTGCCGCCAGGTCCGCCTCGTCGAGATCGTGGAGCACGCCCCACACCGAGCCGCCATGCAGGTGCGCGAGGCCCGCCGCGCCCCCGCCCCAGCGTTCCGAGCGCAACGGGAACGTGAGCCGGTGGTCGCGCAGGATCGCCAGGCCGACCACCTGGTGGCCCGGACAGCGGGCACGCATCTGCTCGGGGTCCAGGTTGGACCCGTAGGCGAAGTACAGCATGAGGCCCTCGATACGGCCGCGCGGCAGGCGTCGGGAGCGAGGATACTCCCGCGCCGCCCGGCCGGAAACGCCGATCGAGGCGCCCGGGCGTCCATTGTCACTCACGGAACCCGTCGCTATCATGGGCGCGCCTCGCACTCCCGCCCGGTCGCTCCCCTCCCATTGGAGACGCTGCGAATGCCCGTCGACATCCTCGTGTTCGGCCCCCATCCCGACGACGCGGAGATCGGCGCGGGCGCGCTGCTGAGCAAGATGAAGTCGCTCGGCCACCGGACCGGGATCATCGACATGACCACCGGCGACATGGGATGGGGCACGCCGGAGATCCGGGCGGCCGAGAGCGCCGAGGCGGCGCGCGTGCTGAAGCTCGACGTGCGCGAGAACCTCGACCTGGGCGACTGCAAGGTCGAGGACACGTTCGAGAACCGCTGCCTGGTGGCGGCGACGATCCGGCGCCACCGGCCGCAGATCATCCTCGCGCCCTACTACAACCTGCCGATCGGGCGCGGCCTCGGCCACAACGACCACTACAAGACCGGACAGATCGTCGCGAACGCGTACAACCTCGCGCACCTGCGCAAGGCGCCGATCGAAGGCGAGCCGCACCAGGCGAAGGCGATCTACTTCTACTTCATCCCGCCCGGCACGGTGCCCACGTTCGTGGTCGACGTCACCGGCCACTTCGACACCATGATGGCGGCGATCGACTGCCACAAGAGCCAGTTCTTCAACCCCGAGCGCCCGCGGCCCGAGCACATGCCGGGCGTGCGCGACGTGTTCGAGACCTACACGCGGTACTGGGGCTGGCAGATCGGCGTGCGTCACGCGCAGGCGTTCCTCTCGGCCACGCCGCTCCGGGTCGGCGATCCGCTCTCGCTGGTGAAGGACATCATCCCCAGGCCGTGAGCGCGGTCCGGCTCCTGGCGGCCGCACTCGGGGTGCTGCTGATCGCGACCCCGGGCCGGTGCGGAGCCGCGGGCGCTCCGGCCGGCGCCGGCGATCAGATCCGCAAGCTGGGCGACGAATACCTGGCGCGGCGCCTCGAAGGCTCGCCCGACGCCGCGACCCGCCTCGGCGTGCACGACACCGACCACCTCCTGCTCCCGGCCCGCCCGGTCCCGGCCACCGAGGCCGCGGCGTGGACCCTCGCGTTCCTCGCCCGGCTGGACGCGGTTCCGCGCCAGGGGCTGAGCCCCGAGCGCGAAGCCGAGCGGGCGCTGCTCGCCGCGGTGGCCGGACGGGATCTGGTGGGGATCGAGGTGCTCAGGCCCAGGGAGCGCGATCCGGGTTGGTGGGCGCGGCTGGTGTCGGACGCGATCGATGCGGTCCTGGACCGCCAGGGGGTGTCCTCGT
This sequence comes from Candidatus Eiseniibacteriota bacterium, assembly GCA_035275545.1. Classification (GTDB taxonomy): domain Bacteria; phylum Eisenbacteria; class RBG-16-71-46; order RBG-16-71-46; family RBG-16-71-46; genus WS-11. Next base: position 1,969 of record DATEMP010000174.1, read on the forward strand.
GCGGGCGCGTGCGGCTCGCGGTACGGCGCCTCGAGCGCGTTCCCGACGCGCTGCGCGCCGCCCGCATCGAGCTCCGCGATCCCCCGCGCGTGCTCACCGAGGAGGCGATCGTGCGGTTCGAAGCGGTGCTGCGGTTCTACCGCGAGACCGTGCCCGCGCTCGCCGCCGGCTGCCGGAGCGCGCTCATGCAGGCCGACCTGGCGCAGGCGGACACCGCCGCGGTGCGCGCGGTCGAAGGCTTCATCGCGTACCTCCGGGAGGATCTGCTCCCGGTCTCGAACGGCGCGCTTGCGATCGGGCCGGAAGGCTGCCGCCGGCTGCTCGAGAGCGAGCTGCTCGTGGAGGTGGCGCCGATCGAGACCCTGCTGGTCGCCGAAGGGCGCGCCCTCGA
>DATEMP010000175.1:0-6273 GCA_035275545.1 Candidatus Eiseniibacteriota bacterium
CGAGGACGGACCCTCGCTTCTCGAAGGCTATCAGGCGGCGGTCGGCGACGGCCCGCTGCGGGCGCTCGCGGCGCTCGCGCGCCGGCTGCGCGGGCACCGGGTGGTGATGGTGAACTCGACCGCCACCGGCGGCGGCGTGGCGGAGATCCTGCACCGGCTGGTGCGGCTCATGAACGAGCTCGGGGTCCCCACCACCTGGGAGGTCATCCCCGGCGACGCGCGCTTCTACGGGATCACCAAGACCATCCACAACACGCTGCACGGCTGGCCCGGCGCACTCACCGCAGACGATCACGAGTACTTCCACGAGATGAACCGCCGCGCCGCGGCGAGCCTGGCGCTCGACGGCGACCTGGTGCTCATCCACGACCCGCAGCCCGCGGGGCTGGTGCTCCATCGCCGGCGCCCCGGGCAGCACTGGGTGTGGCGCTGCCACATCGATCTCTCGCGCGCCCAGTCCGACGTATGGGGCTTCCTGTCGCCGATCGTGGGCCACTACGACGCGGCGATCTTCTCGCACGTGAGCTTCGTGCCGCCGCTCGAGCTGCCCTCCTACCTGGTCCCGCCCTCGATCGATCCGCTCTCGGACAAGAACCGGGTGCTCTCCGAGGAGGAGGAGGACGCGCTGCTCGAGCCGCTCGAGCTGCCCACGCGCAAGCCGTGGGTGACCCAGATCTCGCGCTTCGACCGCATCAAGGACCCGCTCGGGGTGCTCGAGGCGTTCATCCTCTCGCGCAAGCGCGAGGACGCGCACCTGATCCTCGCCGGCGGCAGCGCCGACGACGACCCCGAGGGCGCCGAGGTGCTGGCCGAGGTGCGCGAGAAAGTGGGCAAGCGCACCGACGTGTCGCTGCTGCTGCTCCCCCCCGACGCCCATCTCACCATCAACGCGCTCCAGTCGCGCTCGGCGGTGATCGTTCAGAAGTCGCTGCGCGAGGGCTTCGCACTCACCGTCTCGGAGGGCCTGTGGAAGCGGCGCGCGGTGGTGGCGGGCGCGGTGGGCGGCATCCCGCTCCAGATCCTGCACGAGCGCACCGGGCTGCTGGTGCGCTCGATCCAGGGCTGTGCGTTCCAGCTCACGCGGCTGCTGCGCTCACCGGATCTCAGGCGCCGGCTGGGGGCCGAGGGCCGCGAGCACGTGCGCCACAATTTCCTCCACCCGCGCGAGACCCGCGACTACCTGGCGATCTTCGCGCGGCTCCTGGAGGCGGCGGGAAGCTGAGGCCGGCCGACGGGGCTCAGTCGGTGCCCTCGACCGCGGTCGTGTCCGCGGGGGCGCTCGCGGGCGCGAGCGAGTCCACGAACGTGGACTCGGGCTCGGTCCAGAACGGGTTGGCGACCGTGCAGTAGGCGGTCGGCGCGGTGCCGGGCAGGAACGGCACCGGCTCCGTCTGGCAGAACGCGGTCGGCAGCATGCCGCTCCACGGGTCGATGCTGTGCCATTCCAGCTCCCCGTCGCTCACGAACGGGCGGGGCGGGAAGCCGTCCAGCATCGGGGTGACGATCCGCGCCCAGGCGGGCAGTGCGGTGTGCATCGCGAGCCGGTTCAGGCTGCGCGGGCGGTCGTAGCCGAGCCAGACGCCGGCGACGATGTCGGGCGTGAAGCCGAGGAACCACGCGTCCTTGTAGTCGTCGGTGGTGCCGGTCTTCCCCGCCACCGGCCGCAGGAACCCGTAGACGCTCCGCAACGGGTAGGCGACGCCGAACCGCACCACGTTGGTGAGCAACCCGGTCATCAGCGCCGCGACCGGGGGCTCGATGGCCCGCACCGGCTGGGCGCGCCCGGTGTGCAGAGCGACCGGCTTCCCGGTGCGGTCCGCCACCGCATGGACAATGGAAGGCGGCACCACGAAGCCGCCGTCCCCGAACACCGCGAAGGCACGCGTGAGATCGAACAGCGTGCACTCGTTGCTGCCGAGGCCGATGCTCATGACCGGCTTGAGCGTGCCGAGCCCGAAGCGCTGCGCGACCCGCGCCACCTCCTTGGGACCCACCATGTCGACCACGTTGGTGGTGGCGACGTTGAGCGATTTCTCGAGCGCCTTGACCAGCGTCACCTCGGCGTGCGAAGACCAGTCGTCGTTGTGCGGCGACCATGGGCCGAGATCGGTCTGGAAGGTGCGCGGCACGTCGGTGACGATCGTGGCGGGCGTGAAGTGCCGGCGGTCCGAGAGTGCCGCCGCGTAGACGATCGGCTTGATCGCGGAGCCGGTCTGGCGGCGCGCCTGGTAGGCCCGATTGAAATCACCGGTGTGCGGGGCGCGCCCGCCCACCATGGCGCGCACCGCGCCGGTCATGGGCTCGAGCGCCACGAACGCCCCCTCGAGCGGCGGCTGCCTGCGACCGCCGACGTCGAGGGCCGCCACCGCCTCGGCGAGGCCGCGCTCCGCCTGCTGCTGCCAGACCAGGTCCATGCGGGTGAAGATGGAGAGGCCGCGCTGGGCCACGCGCTGGCCGGGCAGCAGGGTCGCGAGTCGCTCGCGCACGAAGCCGGTGTACGAGGGGAATCGATCGCCGGGCAGCCGGCCACGGCGCACGTTCAGCGGCCGGCGCGCCAGCGCCGCCGCCCGCTCGGCGGTGAGGCGGCGCGTGTCGACCATGTCTTTCAGGATCTGGTCGCGACGCTTGCGCACCAGCGCGGGGCGCTTGAACGGATCGAGCACGTTGGGCGCGGGGATGATCGCCGCCAGGGTCGCGCCTTCCAGCACGCCCAGGGACTCGACCGGGGCGTCGAAGTACCAGCGCGACGCCGCTTCGATCCCGCCGATGCCGGTGCTGCCCGACTGCCCCCAGTAGGTCGCGTTGAGATACATCTCGAGGATGCGCCGCTTGCCGAGCCGCATCTCGAGTCCGACCGCGAGCGGCACCTCGGAGATCTTGCGCCACAGGCTGCGGCGCCGCCCGAGGAACAGGCTGCGCGCGAGCTGCTGGGTGATGGTGCTGCCACCCTCGCGCACCTCGCCGGCGCGCACGTTGGTCACCAGCGCCCGCGCCCAGGCGCGCAGGTCGACGCCGAAATGCGACGTGAAGCGGCGGTCCTCGGCGGCGACGATCGCGTCGCGCACCGGCACGGGCACGCGCTCGAGCGGCACCCAGGTGCGCCACACCGGGTCGCGCTCGTCGTAGAGCACGCCGATCAACACCGGCTCGAGCCGCGGTGACCCCGCCCCCGCGCGCGCCGCGCCCAGGCGATCGACCGCCGCGACCCGGCCGTCCAGGATCCTGAGCCGCACGCGCTCGCGCTCGGCGCGGACCACCGTGTCCGCCGCCTGGGCGAACCCACGCAGCGCGATCTCGAAGGTCTCGCGGTCCCGTGCGAACGTGCCGGGCTCGGTCGGCCGCCCGCGCACCACGCGGTAGCCGCGGGCCTCCAGCTGGGCGGTCAGGTAGTCGGCCGGCAGGATCCGCCCCATGGCCAGCGTGACGCCGTCGGAGTAGACCCGCGCCGGGAAGCTCCAGCTCGGACCGGCTTCGTGCCCCGACTGCAGCGCCGACACCCGCGTGGAGAACACGATGAACGCCACGACCAGGACCAGCGCCAGGATGGCGGCCGGCAACACCCAGCGCCGGCCACGGACCCACGAGGTCAGGGCGGACGGCAGCCCGGCAAGGTCCGTCAATGAGGCCTCCTCGGCGCGGGAACGCGCGGGATGAACCAAGGCGGCCTGAGGGAAGCGTACACCCGGGCGGAGCCGCCCGTCAGCGGTATCGCTACGTCCCCGGCACCGAGCCCACCACCTGCTTGGTGAGGTCCTGCTTGCGCGAGTTGATGATGCGCATCTCGCCGCGCTTGAGCTGGGGGTCGTCCTTGATGTCGACCTGGAGCTTGAAGCGCTTCTCCAGCTCCGCGAACCGGCGCGCCTCCTGCTCGACGAAGAACAGCGCCACCTCGGGCGCCACCCGCAGCGTGATGCGCCGCTCGCTGCCCATCGCCGACACGCGCCGCAGCGCGCGCTCGAGCTTCACCAGCATGGTCTCGGGGCTCGACACCTTGCCCAGCCCCCCGCAGTGCGGGCAATCCTCGGTGTAGTAGTGGAGCAGGCTCGAGCGCTCGCGCTGCCGGGTCATCTCGACCAGGCCCAGATCGGAGACCGCGAACGCCTTGGTGCGCGCGCGGTCCTTGCGCAGCTCCTTGCGCATCTCGTCGAACACCGCACGCTTGTTGGCCTCGATCTCCATGTCGATGAAGTCGACCACGATGATGCCGCCGATGTCGCGCAGCCGGAGCTGCCGCGGCACCTCCTTGGCGGCCTCCATGTTGGTGCGGAAGATGGTCTCTTCCTGGTTCTTCTTGCCGGTGAACCGCCCGGTGTTCACGTCGATCGCCACCAGCGCCTCGGCGTGGTCGATGACGATGTAGCCGCCCTTCTTGAGCCACACCTTGCGCTCGAAGGTCTTCTCGATCTGCGGCTCGATCTCGTAGTGATCGAAGATCGACCCGTGGCCCTTGAACAGCTTGACCCGGTCCCGCAGCTCGGGCGCCACGTTCTTGAGATAGCCCTGGATCTCGGCGAACGACTCCTTGTCGTCGATGATCACCTCGTCCACCTCGTCGGTGAACAGGTCGCGGATCATGCCGGCGGTCATCTCCAGCTCGCGATGCACCAGCGCGGGCGCGCGGACGCTCGATGCCTTGCGGTCGATCTTCTGCCACAACTTCGAGAGGTGCTTCACGTCGGCGGCGAACTCGGGATCGCCCTTCTCGGCGCCGGCGGTGCGGGCGATCAGGCCCGCGCCCTTGGGCTTGAGATCGGCGATGATTGCCTTGATGCGCTGCCGCTCGCTGCGATCCTCGATGCGGCGCGAGACCCCCACGTGCTCGACGCCCGGCATGAGCACGCAGTAGCGCCCCGGCAGGCTCACCTGCTGGGTGACGCGCGGCCCCTTGGTGCCGATCGACTCCTTGGTGATCTGGACCAGGATCTCCTGGCCCTTCTTCAGGTGGTCCTCGATCTTGAGCACCGGCCCCCGCCGGCGGCGGCCGTGGTCGCCGTTCTCGTCCAGGTCCGAGATGTCCTCGAGGTCGCTCAGCGACTCCGCCAGGTCCGAGGCGTGGAGGAACCCGGTCTTGGGGAGCCCCAGGTCCACGAACGCCGCCTGCATGCCGGGAAGCACGGCGTTGATGCGGCCCTTGTAGATGTCACCCACGTGGCGCCGCTGGTCGGCGCGCTCGACCAGCAGCTCGGCCAGCTCCCCGTCCTCGAGGATGGCGATGCGGGTCTCGTAGGCGTCGGCATTGATGACGATGGTCTGCTTCACGCGAGCACCTTTCGGCGGCGTCCTGGCGGCGGAAGGCTCGTCTTCCTCCGTCGCCAGGGCGATCGCCTCGTCGTCAGGCGCCGCGCGACGCGATCCCCTCAATGTCGTGTCCCCAGGAGTGCGAGCGGGTCGAGGCGGCGGCCGCCGGATTCCGTCCACAGCGCAACGCGCTCGACGTCCATGGTGCGGACGTCTCCGGACGGCAGCAGGATGGCCACCAGCTCCTCCGGACGGACCGATGCGCGCGGCGTGAAACGCACGTGCGCGTCCAGGACCGCCGGGATCTCCTCGTCGCTGGCCTCGAGGGCCTCGATGGAGGGTCGGGCGTCGAATTCGCGGGCCTTCTCCTCGCTCTGCCGGCGCACGATGACGTGCTCCCGTCCGAGCAGCTCTCCGATACCGGCGCGCAGGCACCCGAGGAGGGACTCCGGCGCGAGGCCGGCCTCCTCGAGATAGGCCCCGGGAAAACGGACCCGGTACGACGCGCCTTCGAGCTCGCTCATGAGCGAGGGGGTCTTGAACAGGATGGGCCGATACGCCAGCACCCGGAGCCCCTCGGCCAGCACCGCGTTCAGCCTCTCGGCGAGGTCGACGGCGGGCGGACGCGAGAACTCCAGGTCGAAGACTTCGGCCCGGGAACGATAGCCCAGCGGCAGCGGGGGCCCGAACGACATCTTCAAGTGCGGGTGGTGCCCCTGGGAGAACGCCAACGGCAGCTCGGAGCGGCGCAGCGACCGCTCCCATGAACGCATCAGGTCGAGATGCGACGTGAAGCGCATCTCCACCCCCTTCTCGTACACGATCCGGAATCGGGTGCTGGTCTGGACGCCGCTCGGCGCGGCATGGCCGTTCGCGCGCGCCGCGTGGGCGTGCCCGTTCGAGCGCGGCGAGACCGAGAGCGGGTTCTGGCGACCGCCCCGCGCGCGGCGGCCGAACGCGCTCGCGACCGAGGCGCGCGCGCGCTCCAGGCTCACCGGCGGGTGCGCCAGCTTGACCCACGGGCGCTGCGGGCAC
>DATEMP010000176.1:0-7490 GCA_035275545.1 Candidatus Eiseniibacteriota bacterium
GCACGCGGAGGCGGCAGCCGCGCGGCGCACGGCGCGGCTGCTCGCCGACACCGTGACCGCGATCCAGCACCGCGCGCTCGAAGCGTCGTGGAGCGGGTATCGCGCCGGCACCACCGACCTGTCGATGGTGTTCGAGTCCGCCCACCGGGTCTACGCGGAGGAGACCGCGCTGGTGCGCGCCCGCCAGGAGCTCGCGCACGCCGCCGCGCGCCTGATCGCGCTCACCGGACGCGCGGACCTCCTGGGGTTCAACCTGCCGATCACGAGGAGTCCGCGATGAGCGAGCACGATCCCGGTTCGATGCCGCCCGAGACGCAGCGCCCCGCGCACCAGCCGCCGCCGGGCGCCGACATCATGAACGTGCTCCGCTGGGTGCTGTTCGCCGGCCTCCTGGTGGTGGCGGCGGTGAGCGTCGGCGGCTACCTGGTCACCCTGCGTCCGGCCACGTCGCGGGCGCAGAAGGAGGCCCGCTATCACTGTCCGATGCATCCCACCTACACCTCGGATCGCCCCGGCGAGTGCCCGATCTGCGGCATGTCGCTCGAGCCCATCCCCGCCGGGGGCACGCACGCGCCGGCGACCGGCGCGGGCGACGTGCCGGGGCTCACCACGGTCCGGATCGCACCCGAGCGCGTCCAGTTGATCGGCGTGCGCACCGCGGTGGTCGAGCGCCAGGCGGTGGGCGGGCACCTGGACCTGGTCGGGTTCGTGGCCCCGGACGAGACGCGCCTCCGGAAGATCCAGATCCGGGTCGCCGGCTGGGTGCAGGAGCTGTTCGTCAACCGCACCGGCGAGCCGGTCACGGTGGGCCGGCCGCTGCTCACCATCTACAGCCCCGAGCTCTACCAGAGCGAGCAGGAGTACCTGATCGAGGCGCGTGCCCAGGCGCAGGACAGCGCGGCGGCCGGCACCGGCGGCGACCTGCACCACGAGCAGGGCGGGGCCCGCTCTGCGCTCACGCGGCTCCGGCTGCTCGGCGTCCCCGCCGACGAGATCGAGCGCCTGCAGCGCGCCCCGGTCGCCAACCCGCGACTCACCCTGCGCTCGACGGTCGACGGCACGGTGCTCGAGCGCCACGTGACCGAGGGGCAGCGGGTGGACGCCGACACGCCGCTGTTCACGATCGCCGACCTCTCGCGCGTGTGGGTGCTGGCCGACCTCTACGAGATGGACCTCGGCCGGGTGCGCTCCGGCGATCGCGCCGCGTTCACGAGCGACGGGCTGCCGGGCCGCGTGTTCGAGGGGCGCATCGATTTCGTCTACCCCGAGGTCTCGAGCGAGACGCGCACCGCCAAGGTGCGGCTCTCGCTCGACAACCGCGGCGGGTCGCTGCGCCCCGGCATGTACGGGCGCGTGCGGGTGGCAGGCCGGAGCGGATCGGCGCTGATGGTGCCGGGCGAGGCGGTGGTCCACACCGGCGAGCAGCAGTACGTGTTCATCGCACACGCCGACGGCCACTTCGAGCCGCGCCGGGTGTGGACCGGGACCCAGGACGGGGAGCGGGTGCAGATCTTGAAGGGCGTGGCCGCGGGCGACACGGTGGTGTCGAGCGCCTCGTTCCTGATCGACTCCGAGAGCCGCCTCAAGTCGGCGATCTCGGGGATGGGCGACAAGAAATGATCGCGCGCATCATCGAGTACTGCGCCACCCACCGCGCGCGGGTGTTCGTGTGCACGGCGTTCGTGGTCGTGGGCTCACTGATCGCGATGCGGCGGGTGCCGCTCGACGCGATCCCCGATCTCTCCGATCCGCAGGTCATCATCTTCACCGAGTGGATGGGGCGGAGCCCGGACCTGGTCGAGGACCAGGTGACCTACCCGATCGTCTCCTCGCTGCTCGCCGCACCCCGCGTCCAGTCGGTGCGCGGCCAGTCCATGTTCGGGATGAGCTTCATCTACGTGATCTTCGAGGAGGGCACGGAGCCGTACTGGGCGCGCAGCCGCGTGCTCGAGTACCTGAACACGATCCGCTCCCGGCTGCCCGAGGGCGCGACGCCGGCGCTCGGGCCCGATGCCACCTCGGTGGGCTGGGTGTTCCAGTACGCGCTCGTGGACCGGAGCGGCCGGCACGACCTCGCCGACCTGCGCACGTTCCAGGACTTCCACCTGCGCTACGCGCTCGCCAGCGTCCCGGGCGTCGCCGAGGTCGCCTCGGTCGGCGGCTATCAGCGCCAGTACCAGATCGAGGTGGACCCGGCCCGGCTCCACGCGTACGGGCTCTCGCTCGCCGACGTCACCGGCGCAGTGCGGCGCAGCAACGCCGACGTGGGCGGCCGGGTGATCGAGATGTCGGGGCGCGAGTACTTCGTGCGCGGCCGCGGCTATGTCGGCAGCCTGGACGACCTGCGCCAGGTGGGGCTGGGCGCCGACCGCCGGAGCGGCACGCCGATCCGGATCGCCGACGTCGCCACGGTCTCGTTCGGGCCCGACATCCGCCGCGGTGTGTCGGAGCTGGACGGCGAGGGCGAGGCGGTGGGCGGCACGGTGGTCATGCGCTACGGCGAGAACGCGCTCCACGTCATTGAGCGCGTCAAGGAGAAGCTCAAGGAGATCCATCCCAGCTTCCCGCCCGGGGTCGAGGTGCGGATCGTCTACGACCGCTCCGGGCTGATCCATCGTGCGATGGACACGCTCCGTCGCACGCTGGTCGAGGAAGGCCTGGTCGTGAGCCTGGTCATCTTCGTGTTCCTGCTCCACCTGCGCAGCACGCTGGTGCCGGTGCTCTCGCTGCCGGTCGCGGTCGGGCTCGCGTTCGTGCCCATGTACTTCATGGGGCTCAACAGCAACATCATGAGCCTGGGCGGGATCGCGATCGCGATCGGCGCCATGGTGGACGCGGCGATCGTTCTGGTCGAGAACGCGCACAAGCACCTGGAGACCGCGCCCCAGGGCGATGCGCCCGAGGCGCGCGCCGCCCGGCAGCGGGCGCTGATCGCCGCCGCGCGCGAGGTGGGGCCGCCGATCTTCTTCTCGCTGCTCATCATCACCGTGGCGTTCCTGCCGATCTTCGCGCTCAACGGCCAGGCGGGACGGCTCTTCAAGCCGCTCGCCTACACCAAGACGTTCTGCATGGCGTTCGCGGCGCTGGTCTCGATCACGCTCGCGCCCGCGCTCATGTCGGTGTTCGTGCGCGGACGGATCCGGCACGAGGACGAGCACCCGGTCTCGCGCGCGGTCATCGCCGTCTACCGCCCGTTCGCGTGGGTGGCGCTCAAGAACCCGCGCACCACCATCGCGATCGGTCTCGCGGCGGTGCTCTCGGCGGTGCCCATGGCGATGCGGCTCGGGCACGAGTTCATGCCGCCCCTGAACGAAGGCGACATGCTCTACATGCCCACGACGTTCCCGAACATCTCGATCGAGGAGGCGAAAAAGAGCCTCCAGATCCAGGACCGCATCCTGCGCGGGTTCCCCGAGGTGCAGCGGGTGTTCGGCAAGGCGGGCCGCGCCGAGACCGCCACCGATCCGGCGCCGCTCTCGATGGTCGAGACCGTGGTCAAGCTCGAGCCGCGCGAGCGCTGGCGCATGATCCCCACGCCGCGCTGGTACTCGGGATGGGCGCCCGGGTGGCTCAAGCCCGGGCTGCGCCCATGGTGGCCGGACCAGCGGCGCATCACCTGGGACGAGCTGACCGCCGAGATGAACCGCGCGCTGCAGCTCCCGGGCTGGACCAACGCATGGACGATGCCGATCAAGACCCGCATCGACATGCTCTCGACCGGCATCCGCACGCCGATCGGGGTCAAGATCTTCGGCGCCAGCCTCGACACCATCGAGCGGATCGGCATGGAGCTCGAGCACGCGATCTCGGACGTGCCCCACACGCGCAGCGTCTACTCGGATCGCAACACCGGCGGGTTCTACCTCGACATCGTCCCGCGGCGCGAGGCGCTCGCCCGCTACGGCCTCACGCTCGGCGACGTGCAGGACGTCATCGAGGCGGCGGTGGGCGGCGAGCCGATCGAGACCACGGTCGAGGGGCGCGACCGCTACACGATCAACGTGCGCTACCCGGGCGAGCTGCGCAGGGACATCGAGAGCCTGCGCCGCGTGCTGGTGCCGCTGCGCCGCGGTGCGCCGATGGAGTCGGGCATGGCCGCGGCGGGAGCAGAGGACGGCATGGATGCGGCGCCGGCGTCCACGGGCGCCACCACCGGGCACGTGCCGCTCGGCCAGATCGCGGAGATCCGCGTGGCGGGCGGCCCGCCCATGATCCGCGACGAGGCGGGGATGCTGGTGGGCTACGTCTACGTCGACATGGACGCCGGCCAGCGCGACATCGGCACCTACGTGGACGACGCCAAACGCGTGGTGGCGCGCGAGGTGCGGCTTCCGACCGGCTACTTCCTCAAGTGGACCGGCCAGTACGAGCTGCTCGAGCAGATGCAGGCGCGCATGCGGATCCTGGTGCCGCTGACGCTGATCATCGTGCTGGTGCTGCTCACGCTCAACTTCGGCAACCTCACCGAGTCGCTGATCGTCATGGCCTCGGTGCCGTTCGCGCTGGTGGGGAGCGTGTGGCTGCTGGCGCTGCTCCACTACCACCTGTCGACGGCGGTGTGGGTGGGGATCATCGCCCTGGTGGGGCTCGCCGCCCAGACCGGGGTGGTCATGATGGTCTACTGCGACAGCGCGTATCTCAAGCGCAAGCGCGCCGGCCTGATCCGCGACCTGGACGACATCGTCGAGGCGACGCTCGAGGGCTCGGTCCAGCGCGTGCGGCCCAAGCTCATGACCGTGGCGACCATGATGATCGGCCTGGTGCCGCTGCTCTGGTCGCAGGGGGCGGGCGCCGACGTCATGAAGCGCGTCGCCGCCCCGATGGTGGGCGGACTCTTCACCTCGGCGTTCCTGACACTCGAGATCATTCCGGTCGTGTACACCTACTGGCGCTGGGCGCAGCTCAAGCGCGAGCAGAAGGAAAGGAGGATCGCAGCATGAAGAGCATCCTGTGGAGCACGGTGGCGGTGATGATCCTGGCGGGCTGCAATCAGGCATCGAAGACCGCCGGGGGCGGCGCGGACACGAGCCGGGTGACGATCACCGTCACCGAGAAGGGCTTCGAGCCCGAGGTGGTCACGGTGGCGGCCGGCAAGCCGGTGACGCTGGTGGTGACGCGCACCACCGCACAGACCTGCGCGACCGAGCTGGTCATGCCGGCGCAGAACATCAACCGCGACCTGCCGCTCGGACAGGCGGTGGAGATCACGTTCACACCCGCGACGGCCGGCGAGCTGAGCTACGCCTGCGCCATGGACATGTACAAGGGGAAGGTGGTCGTCAAATGAGCTAGGCTGCGCGCGGCCGAATCGACGCGGACCCGGCGGGGAAGCTCAGCGATGGTGGATCCGTTCTGGCACCGGATGCAGTTCGCATTCACCATCACCTATCACTATCTCTTCCCGCAGCTCACGATGGGGCTGGCCCTGCTCATCGCGATCATGAAGACGCTGGGCTTGAGGGCCGGCGGCGAGCGCTGGAACGACGCGGCGCGCTTCTGGATCCGGATCTTCGGCTTGAACTTCGCGATGGGCGTGGTCACCGGCATCCCGATGGAGTTTCAGTTCGGGACCAACTGGGCCGCGTTCTCGCGCTACGCCGGCAGCATCATCGGCCAGACCCTGGCGATGGAAGGCCTGTTCGCGTTCTTCCTCGAGTCCAGCTTCCTCACGCTCCTGGTGTGGGGCGAGCGCCGGATGGGGCGCATCGGCCACTGGGTGGCCTCGCTCGCGCTGTTCGCGGGGAGCTGGCTCTCGGGCTACTTCATCGTCGCCACCAATGCGTTCATGCAGCATCCCGTGGGCCACGCCATAGGGCCGGGCGGGAGCCTGGTGCTCGCCGACTTCTGGGCGTTCCTCCTCAATCCCTGGGCGGCCGCCCAGTACGCGCACACCATGGTGGCCGCGGTGGTGACCGGGTCGTTCGTGGTCGCGGCGGTGGGCGCCTTCTACGCGCTGCGTGGCGTGCACCTCGAGCAGGCGCGCGCGTTCCTCTCGATCGGCACGCTCGCCGGGCTGCTCGCGAGCGTGGCGGTGGCGTTCCCGACCGGCGACCACCAGGCCAAGCTGGTGGCGCGCCATCAGCCGGTGGCGCTCGCCGCCATGGAAGGGCGCTTCGAGAGCGGGCCGCGGGCGCCGATCACGCTGATCGGGCAGCCCAACGTGGCGGCGAGGCGGCTCGACAACCCGATCCACGTGCCCGCGATGCTCAGCTTCCTCGCGTTCGGCACGTTTCACAGCGAGGTCGCGGGGCTCGACCGGTTTTCGCCCGACGTGTGGCCGGACAACATCGAGCTGCTCTACTACGCGTTCCACATCATGGCCGGGCTCGGCACCTTGATGATCGGCCTCATGCTGATCGCCTGCCTCGCCCACTGGCGGGGGGCGCTGATCCGCACGCGCCCGCTGCTGTGGGCGCTGACGCTGGCGTTTCCGTTCCCCTACATCGCCAACATCGCCGGATGGCTGACCGCCGAGCTGGGGCGCCAGCCCTGGGTGGTCTACGGGCTGATGCGCACCGCGCACGGCGCGAGCCCGTCGGTGCACCCGGGCACCGCGCTGTTCACGCTCATTGGATTCACCGGCCTCTACTTCGTGCTCGGCCTGCTGTTCATGTTCCTGATCATGCGCGAGATCGCCCACGGACCGGGGTCGCACGCGCCTCGTGCGATCGGCGTGGGAGCCCGCTGACGTGTACGAGCTCTGGTTCGGCATCGTGGCGCTCATGTTCACCATCTATTTCGTGCTGGACGGCTACGACCTGGGCGCGGGGGCGCTCCACCTGGCGCTGGCGCGCACCGACGGCGAGCGCCGCCAGGTGCTGGCGGCGATCGGCCCGTACTGGGACGCCGCCGAGGTGTGGCTGCTCGCCGCCGGGGGCGCGCTGTTCGCGGCGTTTCCGCGCGCGCTGTCGGCGGGCCTCTCCGGCTACTACCTGGCGATCTTCCTCGTCATCTGGTGTCTGATTCTGCGGGGAATCTCGATCGAGTTCCGAAGCCACGTCGCCGATCCGCTGTGGCGGGGCTTCTGGGACGGCTTGCTCGCGCTCGCCAGCGCGCTGCTGGCGGTGCTCTTCGGGGCGGCGCTCGGCAACGTCATCCGCGGCGTGCCGCTCGACCAGCAGGGCTGGTTCTCGCTCACGCTCTTCACCACCTTCCAGCCGAAGAGTCCGGCCGGCATCCTCGACTGGTACACGGTGGCGATCGGGGTGTTCGCGCTGCTCACGCTCGCCGCGCACGGCGCGCGGTTCATCGCCTGGAAGACCGAGGGGCCGGTCCACGACCGGGCGCTCCGCTTCGCCACCCGACTCCACGTCGCGGTGGCTGCGCTCTGGCCGCTGGTCACGGTGGCCACGCACGCGGTGAACCCGGACCTGCTGCCGGCGCTCGCCGGCCGCCCGCTCGCGTGGCTGGGGCTGGCGATGGCGGTGGCGGGGATGGCGGCGGTGCTGATCGCGCCGCGGCGCGGGCGACATCTCATGTCGTTCGCCGGA
>DATEMP010000177.1:0-2962 GCA_035275545.1 Candidatus Eiseniibacteriota bacterium
GGCGCGCCCCGCCGGCCGGCTGGAGCGGGCCCTGCGCCGCGGGAGCGCCGCGGCCGGGAAGCCGGCGCCGGCGCTCAAGCTCCTGTGCGAGTTCAAGCGGGCATCGCCGTCCAAGGGGGTCCTCAACGCCGCGGCGGACCCGGTCGCCTACGCCCGGATCTACGAGGCCGGGGGAGCGGCTGCGATCTCGCTGGTGACCGAGCCCGACCACTTCCAGGGCGATCTCGCGTGGCTCGCCCCGGTGCGTGCCGCGGTCCAGTTGCCGATTCTGCTCAAGGACTTCGTGCTCGACTCCTACCAGCTCCTCGATGCCGCGGTGCGCGGTGCCGACGGTGTCCTGCTGCTCGGCGCGCTGCTCTCGGATGTCCAGCTCCAGCGGCTCATCAGCGAAGCGCGGCTGCTGGGCCTCGATTCGCTGGTCGAGGTGCACGGCGAGGAGGAGCTCGAGATCGCGCTGCGCGCGGGTGCCACCCTGGTGGGCATCAACAACCGCGACCTCAAGACCTTTGCCGTGGATCTCGAGACCTCGCTCCGCCTGGTGCCCAAAGTGCCACCGATGGTCACCGCGGTCGCCGAGAGCGGGCTCTCGACCCCCGAGGATCTCGCCCGCCTGCGCGCCAGCCGCTGCGACGCGGTGCTGATCGGCGAGGCGTTCATGACCAGCGCCGATCCCGCGGCCACGCTCCGCACGCTGGCCGGTTAGGCGCAGGAACGTCATGTCCGCGGAGCGGGGGAGGCACACCATCGTCAAGGTGTGCGGGATCACGCGCATCGAAGACGCGCGCCTGGCGCTCGATGCCGGCGCCGACTGGCTGGGCTTCGTGGTCTGGGAGGGCAGCCCGCGGAGGATCGCGGTCGCCGACGCGGCGGCGATCCTCGCCCAGCTCCCGCAGGCGACCGGGGTGCTGGTCATGGTGGCGCCCACGCCCGACGAGGCGCTCACCGCCGCACGTGCGATCGGCGCGCGGCGGATCCAGCTCCACCGCGTCGACCCCGCGGCGTGGCCCGAGGACTTTCCGCTGCCGACCGCCTTCGCGGTCCCGGTGGGGGAGAACGGCGAACCGCAAGGGAACCTGCCGCCTCCCGACCGGCTGCTGCTCCTCGACACCGCTGACGAGCGCCTTCCGGGCGGAACCGGGCGGGTGTTTCCGTGGGCGCGTGCCGAGGCGCTGGCCGCTCGCCGGCCGGTGATGCTCGCGGGCGGCCTGGACGGCACCAACGTCGCCGACGCGCTCGAGCGGGTGAAGCCGTTCGGCGTGGA
Organism: Candidatus Eiseniibacteriota bacterium; assembly: GCA_035275545.1. Lineage (GTDB taxonomy): Bacteria > Eisenbacteria > RBG-16-71-46 > RBG-16-71-46 > RBG-16-71-46 > WS-11. The sequence continues at coordinate 1,262 of DATEMP010000177.1, forward strand.
TGCCGCGTCACGCCTGGAGGCGTCGCCCGGGCTCAAGGACCACGACCTGGTCATCCGCTTCGTGGCCGCGGTGCGCGCCCACGACGCCCGGCGGGGGGCGGCGTGACGGCAGAACGCGCGACCGCGGCGATGCCCGACGCGACCGGGCACTTCGGCCCCTACGGCGGCCGCTTCGTGCCCGAGACGCTGATCCACGCGCTCGACGAGCTCGAGGCCGAGTACGCCCGGGCGCGGGGCGACCGCGCGTTTCAAGCCGAGCTCGACGCGCTGCTGCGCGACTTCGCCGGGCGGCCCACGCCGCTCATCGACGTGGCGCGCTTCTCCGAGGCGGCCGGGTGCCGGGTGTTCCTCAAGCGCGAGGACCTGCTCCACACCGGCGCCCACAAGATCAACAACACCATCGGCCAGTGCCTGCTGACGCGTCGCATGGGCAAGCCGCGCGTGATCGCCGAGACCGGCGCCGGCCAGCACGGCGTCGCGACCGCCGCGGCCGCCGCGCGCTTCGGGCTCGCGTGCACGATCTACATGGGCGTCGAGGACGCGCGGCGCCAGCATCTGAACGTGCAGCGCATGCGGCTCCTGGGCGCCGAGGTGCGCGAGGTGGACGCCGGCAGCCGCACCCTCAAGGACGCCATCAATGAGGCGTTGCGTGACTGGGTGACGCGGGTGCGCGACACGCACTACGTGCTGGGCTCGGTGCTCGGACCACATCCGTTCCCGACCATCGTGCGCGACTTCCACCGCGTCATCGGGGTCGAGGCACGAGGTCAGTTCGAGACGCAGGCGGGCGGGCTCCCGGACGTGCTGGTGGCGTGCGTGGGCGGGGGCAGCAACGCGATCGGGCTGTTCCACGCGTTCCTCGGCGACGCGGCCGTGCGCAAGGTCGGGGTGGAGGCGGGCGGCCACGGGATCGCCACCAGCAAGCACGCGGCGCGCATTCCCGAGCACAGCGTCGGCGTGCTGCACGGGACGCGCACGCTGGTGCTCCAGGACGAGCGCGGCATGATCCGCGAGACCCACTCGGTCTCCGCGGGCCTGGACTATCCCGCGCTTGGCCCCGAGCACGCGTGGCTCGCCGACCAGGGGCTGGCGGAGTACTCGCACGCGACAGACGACGAGGCGCTGAGCGCATTCGAGACGCTGGCGAAGCTGGAGGGCATCCTGCCGGCGCTCGAGACCGCGCACGCGCTCGCCTGGGTGCTTCGCGAGGGTCGGACGCTGGGAGCGACGGCGCGGGTGATCGTCAACCTCTCGGGCCGCGGCGACAAGGACGTGGAGGAGGTGCTGCGGGTGAGGGGGAAGTAGCGGTCCCTAAAAGATTCTTGTTGACTGGTTTTGGGGGCGCTCTTCCGCGTAGTCACGGATCACCTGCGGGCCGCCCGCTGTAGCTCGTGTCGCGCACGCTCGCAAGCTCCATGAGCCGCTCGCGCGAACGATCTCGCGACAGGTCGCGATGTACCGCGTGCGCTCAATTGCGAGCGCCGAATTCGCCCATGCTATGAATGTGTGGCGCCCCCGCGATCCCGCCCCCGCGGAGCCACTGCCGTGCGCAAGTACTCCCTGCGTCATCTCGCCGACTCGACCCTCCGCCATGATCTGAAGCAGCTCATCGTCGCCGATCGCGGCAATACCGCCCTGATCGTCGCCCACATCGCCGAGTTCCAGTCCCGAAAGCTCTACCTCGAGGATGGCTACGGCTCG
>DATEMP010000178.1:0-14138 GCA_035275545.1 Candidatus Eiseniibacteriota bacterium
GCCGTTGGCGAGCAGTCGCGCGTAGTAGACGCCCGAGGGGCTCCCGTGCCCGCCGTCGTCACGCCCGTCCCACCGCTCCCGGTACATCCCCGCCTCCCGCGTCTCCTGCACCAGCGTCCGCACCCGCCGCCCGTCCACCCCATAGATCATCAGCTCCACCGCCCCGCCCTCCCCCAACCCGAACTCCAGCTCCGTCCCCTCCCCGCTCCGCATCGGGTTCGGCTTCGGTCCCAGCAGCACCGTCCAGCCCGGACGCGCCGCCTCCACCCGCACCCCCAGCTCCCCCTCGCCCAGCCGCCGGTTCGCAGCGTCCCGTCCCTCCGCGTGCGCGAGCACGATCCCCGCGTCTCCCCCGCGCAGTGCCCGGAACCTGACCCGCGCCACCACCCCCTCGCCCTCCATCCCCGCGCCCCGCACGCCCAGCAGTGCGGCGTCCACGCGCCCCGGGCCCGGGCTCAGCACCACGCCCCCCTGGCTCTCCACCCACTGCCCCGACTCCATCCCCTCCGCCACCACCACCGTCTCGTCCCAGCCCAGCGCCAGCGTGAACCCCTGCAGCCGCCCCCCACCCTTGAGCCACACCGTCGCCGTCACCGTCTCTCCCGCCGTCACCAGCGACGGCGCCACCAGCCGGAACTCCTCTGCGCCGCCGCTGGTCCCCGCACCCGCCGCCGGCGTCGCACCCGCCGGCCGTGCCCCCGCCCGACCCGCCGCCAGATTCGGCGCCGAGACCACCTGGTAATTCACGGCGTTGACGATCAGGTCCTCGAAGTCGATGCGGTTGTCGACCGCCGGCCGGGAGGTCACGACCAGGTCGATCGTGGGCCCCACGTCGAGGAAGGCGACGCCGCGGGTGGTGATCTCGGGCTCGGTGATCCCGTAGTTCGAGCCCAGTTGCGAGATGTCCTCGGCGCCCACGGAGTTGTTGCCCTGGCCGGGCGTGATGCCGTTCGACGCGTCTCCGAGATGGTAGTTGAGCACCCCGTTGGTCTTGTTCGACACCGCCGACACGCCGCCCGCCGCGTTCTTGACGAACACCACGTAGTGATACGCGTCCCGCTGCGCCGGCTCGTCGGTCTGACCGGTCGCCGTGACCGCGGTCAGCGTCCAGGGCGACGACGGCGGGTACGCGGGCGTGGTCGGAATGACGCCGCCCGCATCGTCGTACTTCGGATAGTGGCCGAACCCGGCGCGATACACCTCGGCCACCGTGGCCCCGGAGGGCATCGTGAACGAGACGGTGATCCGGGTGGTGCCGTCGGCGTCGTTCCCGGTGCGCACCTGCTGCGCGGCCAGGTTGGTAACTGCGGTCGGGATCCCGAGGATCGTGAGCGTGTAGGCGGTGCTCCCGGTGCACGCGTTGGCGTCCGTCACCTCCACGGTGAACGAGAACGGCCCGGCGGTGGTGGGCGTACCGGACAGCAGCCCGGCCGGCGTGAGCGTGAGCCCGGGCGGCAGCGAGCCCACCGTGACCGCGAACGTGAACGGCGGCGTGCCCGCGCTCGCCGACAACGACTGGCTGTAGGCCACGCTGATCGAGCCATTCGGCAGGCTCGCGGGCAGCACGGTGATCGCCGGACAGCCGACGTCGATGACCAGCGAGTAGGCGCGGAGCCCTTCGCAACCGGCCGCGTCGGTCGCGGTGACGGTGAAGTTGAACGTGCCCGGGGCAGTCGGCGTGCCGGACAGGTCACCCGTGCCCGCGGTGAGGGTCAGCCCGCCCGGCAGCGTCCCGGCCGTGACCGCGTAACTGTAGGGTGAGACGCCCCCGCTCGCGACCACGGTCTGGCTGTAGGGCGTCCCGTCGGTGCCATTGGGCAGCGACGCCGGGGAGAGCGAAATCGCCGGGCAGGTGATGTCGAACGGGTCGCTCAGCACCGGTCCCAGGCTGGTGGTCGTCGCGCTCAGGCGCTTTCCGGTGCCCGAGAAGTCGACGCTCAGCGTCGGGAACGTCGCGATGCCGCCGCCATCGGTCGCGGTCGGCGCGTAGCCGTTCAACGACCCGCTTCCGACCAGGCTCAGGGACACCAGCTCGGTCTCGATCGGATTGTTGAGTGCGTCCGTCACCTTCACCTTGACCGCGGGCGTGATGACCGCCCCCACCGCGGCATCGGTCGGCTGCACGTCGAACGTGAGGTTCGCCGCCGCGCCCGCGCTGATGGTGAAGTTGGTGCTCAGCGTCGGACCCGCCCCGGACGTCGAGGCGCTCAGCTGCTTGCTGCCCGCCAGGTCGACGCTCAGCGTCGGGAACTCGGCGATGCCGCTGCCGTCGGTCGCGGTCGGCGCGTAGCCGCTCAGCGTGCCGCTGCCCACCAGGCTCAGCGACACCAGCTCGGTCGGGATCGGATTGCTGAACGCGTCGGTCACCTTCACCTGGACCGCCGGCGTGATCGTCGCCCCCGCCGCCGCGTTGCTCGGCTGCACGTCGAACGTCACGTTCGCCGCGCCCGCCGGCACCACCGTGATCGCCAGCGCCTGGGTGTCCTGGCCGGTTCCCGAGTCCACCACCTTCACGGTGAAGTTGCTGGTCCCCGCCGTATTCGCGGTGCCGCTGATCTCGCCCGTCGAGGGCGTGATCGCGAGCCCGGCCGGCAGGCTTCCGGTATCGATCGAGAAGGTGTAGGGCGCGGTCCCTCCGGTCGCGGCGACGGTCTGGGAATACGGCACTCCCGCCGTCGCATTGGCGAGCGAGATGGTGGTGATCTCGAGCGGTGCCACGATCACCAGGCCGGTGCGGCTGCCGGTCTTGCCGTTGGCGTCGCTGGCGGTGAGCGTGACGGTCTCCGCGGTGTTGTCGCGCGTGTCGATGGCGAGCGCGCCAGCGGTGAGCGTCTTGACGTTGTCGCCGAAGGTCGCGTCACCGTTCGAGTCGTACGCGACCGCGCCGTTGCTGCCCATGGTGACCGCGGTGGTGTTGTCGTCGGTGACCGGCTGGTTGAACTGGTCCTCGGCCGCCACGCTGGTGGTGAAGGTCACGCCGGTGGTCTGCGGCGACGAGGCGGTCACCACGTAGTGATCGATGCCCGCGTTGCCGAGCGCCAGCTCCGTGGAGCCGGCCCCCAGCGTGAGCTCGGCGGAATGGCTGGTCCCGGTCGCCGCCAGTCGCGTCGTCTGGCCCCAGACGCTGCCGTTGTAGGCGCGCGCCACGAACGTCGTGGGCGCTGCACTTCCCTCGAACGCCGCGGGGTCGAGCGTGAGATCGAGCCGGGTCGCGCCCGCCACCACCATCGCCCCCGGCGAGAGGCTCAGCGTGTGGCCCCAGCGCCTTCCGCTCGCGAGGCCGGCGGTGGCGATCTGCGAATGAAGCGCGCCGGAGAGCGAAAGGGTGACCTCGCCCGCGGTTGTCACGCTGGCCGGAATCACGTCCACCGGCTCGTAGCTCGACCCCGCCGCCAGCTCGAAGGTGACGGTGGGCGTGCCCGTGGCGACGTGTTTGCGCAGGGTCCCGGCGACGCCGCCGCTCGAGCGCGTGACCGTGCCGGGCGCGACGATGCTGAGCGTGTTCGCGCCGGTGGTGATGTTGCCGCCCGAAAGCGTGAGCAGGCTCGTGACGCTCACGTCACCGGCCATGGTCGCCGAGGCGCCCGGATTGATGGTGAGCCGCCCGACCGAGAGCGCGGACGTCCCGCCGAGCTGGCCGAGCGTGCCGGTCAGCTCGACCGTGCCCGCGGAGCCGGTCACCGTGCCGCCAAAGGCGCGCAACGATCCGGTGCGCAGCAGGCTCGCCGAGGCGAGACTCACGTCGCCACCGGCGTTGAGGTCGGAGTTCCCGCTGACGATGAGCGTCTGCCCGGCGGGGTCGAGCGCGCCGCTCACGCTCAGGGAGCTCGCGTGCAGCGTGGAACCCGCCGTCACCGTGATCGCCGGCGAGATCGTGACGTCGCCAAAGCTCTGGGTGCCGGCGGGATTGGTCCACGTTCCGGTACCCGCGAAGGTCAGTCCGCCGCCCGATGTGTAGACGCCGTTCACCGTCAGGTGCCGGCCGACTGAGAGCGTGGATGCTGCGCCAACGTGGAGGGAGCCAACCGCGTTGGTGCTCGCGTCACGACCGCACGTGAGCGTGAAGCCACCGGCGCTCACCGTGAGGGCGCCGCCGGTCACCGAGACGTCCCCTGCGGTGGTGACGCTGCGCTGGAGCTGCACGCCCGCGCTGTTGGTGACGTCGAGCGTCTCGTTGGCGTCGATGGTGAGCGCGCCCGCGCCGCTCACGGCCTGGGCGGAGGTGCCGCTGAGCGTCACCGTTGCGGCCGATGCGGGATTGAAGTGGAGCGTCGCGCCGCCCGCCACCGCAACGTTGCCCTTCAGATTGAAGGTGCCGGTCATGCCGAGATTGAGCGTCCCGGCGGTGACGGTCAGGTCCTCCATGGAGAGCGGATTGCCCCCGGTCACGCTGACGGTGGCCCCGCTGGCGTTCAGCTCGAAGTTCGCGTAGGTGCGGCCCGACATCGAAGGCGTCGTGTTGAACTGCAGGCTGAAGTTGCTCCCGCTCTGGAACACCACCTTGGACGCCGGCTGCGTGAGCCCGAAGGGATTCGAGCCGGCGAGCTGGGTGAGCGTCGAGCCGCCCGCGAACACGATCGCGTTGGCGGTGCCGGCGTTGGTAAAGACGTTGCCGGTCGCCCCGGTTCCCTGGGTCAGCGAGGCGCCGCTCTGGAACGTGACGCCGCTCGCGTCCGCGGCGTCGAGCTGATGTGCGGCGTTCGAGAACGTCACCGACCCCGCCACGCTTCCGGTGGCGCCCGTGGCGACCAGGAACTTGAGCGAGTTCGCGCCGTTGACGTTGAGCGCGCAGCCCGCATCGACCGAGAGATCGGTGCCGCTCCCGCCCGCGATCGTCAGCACGGCGCTCGCCGCGCCCGCCTGGAGGCTCACCGTCGAGCCGCTGGCGACCAGCAGCTGGCCGATGGTCTCGGTCGGCACGCTGGTGGCGGTCACCGAGCCGCCCGCGGTGAACTGCAGGACGTCGCTGGTGGTGGGTGTGATGCGCGACGGCGTCCAGTTGCCGGCCGTGGCCCAGCTCGCCGAGCCAACCGCGTTCCAGGTGTAGGTGGCCACCGTGGTCGCCTGGCTGCCGGTGCCGGGACCGGTGGTGAGATAGTTCTCGGTACCGCCCGAGCCGTTCAGCTCGAACACGGCGACGTGGTAGGTGGTGCTGGGCGTGAGCCCGGTGACGGCGACCGAGCTGCCCGAGCCGTTGAAAACGACGAACTCGCCCGCCGCGATCGTGGCGCCGCTGCCGAACGCCGCGTTGGCGGCGTAGGTCGACCCATCGGAAGGCGTGCCGGTGACCGCGCTGCCCGAGCGCGCGACGACGATGCGCGACGCTCCGTCGCCATTGGTCCAGCTCACCGTCATGCCGGTCGAGCCCACCGCGCTGAAGGACACGGACGACGCGGCCACCGTGGGCTCGGACGCGAGCGCCCCGGCGGTGGTCACGGTGATGGTGTTCGAGTTGCCGCTCGTGCCCGAGCCGTTCACGGCGCGCGAGCGGTAGAAGTAACTGGTCGACGGGGCGAGCCCGGTGACTGCCTGGCTGGTGCCGGCCACCGTCAGGTCGTTGAACCCGGCGACCATCGAGGTGAAGCCGGCGTCGGTCGCGACGTCGAGCCGGTAGGACGTGGCCCCCGACACCGAGCCCCAATTGGCGGTGAACCCGCTCGACGTGATCCCCGTGCCGGCAGTGGCGACCGGCGCAGCGGGTGCGGCGGCGGTGGCGGTGACCGTGAGGTTGTCGATCGAGATTTTCGGCCGGCTGCCGGTCGTGCCTCCCGTGCCGTTGTAATTGTAGAAACGGATCCGTGCCGTGGAAGAACCGTCGAATGCCGCCGGCAGCGCGACTGCGGTGATCTGTCCGCTGGTCGAGACATTGTTCGTGTAGTTGAGAACGGCGGCCGCCGCGAGCTCGGTCCAGGTCGTGCCGTTCGTGCTCGTATAGACGCGGAGCGACGCCTTGCGATCCCCGGTCGAATTGTTGACTTCGGCCCAGTCGAACGTGAGCGTCCCGGCCGTGGTCCCGGTGAAATCGAGATAGAGGTCGACCGCGATCGCAGTCGTGTTATCCGTCGTGCCGGCAGGCAGGAGCTGGATGTTTCCGGTTCCCCTCTGAACTCCTGTGCCGCTGCCGGTGGCAAACGTCGCCGTGGAACTGGTGGTACGCGCACCGTCCGGGATCGTGCCCGTTGCGTTGATCGCGACCGATCCATAGCGGTTCGCGCCGTTGCCCGCCGCGAAGTTGTTGGTCCAGTTCGCGATGTCGGCGAAATTCTCGACGTAGGGGCTCGAGGTCAACATCGGCACCGGCGTCTGCGCCCACGCGCTCCCTGCCATCGCCACCAGCGCGATCAGAAGGACCGGGACTCCACCGAACCATCGGGAAAGGGAAGGCGTGCGGCGCGACGACATGACGATCCCTCCTGGGATGAGTTTCAGGCGGCCTGAGGGTGCATCGGGAAGTCGTGGAGGCACGCGCAACCGATGGGAAAACACAGGAAACGCGAAGCGGCGGCGCGGGGCGACCATGCTCGAACTCCAAAGCCAAATGCCGACGGCTCGGGTGCGTGAGTAGCGGACGGCGCTTTGGGGGGAGGTCGCCGTGATGTCGGCGCCCCGGATGCCGAGTCGTGGCATCCCTGGACGCGAAACGATGTGCTAGGGAAAACGCGTGTGCAGCCTGCCGCCCTTGAGTTTACCTGACCCGCCGGCCCGGCGCGCCAGGAATCGCAAGCTCACGAGCCCTCGACCGCCAAAAACAGAACCGCCGGGCGGACAGCCGCCCGGCGGTGGATCTGCGGCGCGGTCTCAAGCGAGACCGCGTCTCACGATGCTACTTCCGGTACAGGGACTTGAGCTTGCCCCAGGTCGACGCATCCGTCGGCGTCGGGACCACGGACTGCAGCAGCAGCACGGCGTCATCGAAATCCTTGTCGCCGGGCGCGTACTGCGTGTCCTCGATGCACTCCCACCAGTCGCCGAAGTTCTGCCCGGTGCCCAGGTAGGTCAGCATCTGAGCGTTGCTGCCGGGATTCCGGCCGTCCTGCGAGTAGAACGTCCCACCCGCGCCCTGGATGTAGAAGCCGAACGCGTTCGCGTTCACGCCCGCATAGAATGCCTGTCCCTGAATGATCGAGTTGTTGTCGAACAACGTCACCACCAGGTTGCCACCACCGAAGTGCGCGGTCGCAAACCAGCCCGCGGCCGCGGCGCCCGGGAACACCTGGTAGAGCGGCGGCACCGCAGGTCCACCGGTGTTGTAGATGCCGATGTTGTTGTTCGCGGCACCGCCAGTCAGCTCGAGCATGAGCGTGAAGGTCGCGTTGCCGGAGATCGAGGCGGTCCACACCTGGCCGTCCACCTGATCGGTCAGCGTGTTGATTCCACCGTCGTTCGCGTTGAGATAGCCCTGCAGCGCGGCGTTGTTGAACGGCACCTGCGGGACGCGGGGTCCAAACGCGGCCGCGACCGAAACGGTCATCACGAGCAGTGCGCCAACAGCACCGAGAGTGACCAGACCCCGAGACAACATCCTAACCATCCTCATGCCGACCTCCTTGGCCTTTGCGAGTTGCGGCGAATCCGCCTCGCGTGGTCACGAAAATACACATCGCTTGCGTGCATCAGGGGGTAACGCACGCGATGCCGGCGGCAATGAAATCGAAACGGTCACTTTTTCGATTTTTATGGACCGACCGGTTGTGTCGTCCACTGACCTGAAGGATAGACCCATTGCGCTGCGCGTCAACGGGTTTCGCGTTCCGTCTCGACAATTACTCGTGTTTAGCTGGGGTGACCAAATCGTTGGCCCTTGTAGCGTAGTTTCAACTGACGCGGGATTCGGCAGATACCTCGTTGACCTTCGCGGCCAGGATGAAGTCGTTCTGGTGCAGACCCTGGATCTTGTGGGTCCAGGTTTCGACCATCACCCGGCCCCACGACAAGTGGATGTCGGGGTGGTGCTGCTCGCGCTCCGCCAGCTCCCCCACCCGGATCGTGAAGTCCATGGCGGTCTGAAAGTCGGGGAACGTGAACTCTCGCTGGATGCGCTTCACGCCCCCTACCTCCGCCACCTTCCAGCCCGGGACCTGAGGCAGGAGCCCCGCGATCTCCTGATCCGTGAGCGTCGGCACGCCGCCGCGGCACGGGACGCAGCTTTCCTTGGTGAGACCGGCCATGGGATGACCTCCTGATGGGACGTGGCGTTCAGGGCGTGGGCGCTTCCAGGCGGCGCCCACCCAGTGAACCCCACCTCCGCCCGCCGCGCAACGCCTCGATCCGCGGCACGCGCCGCATCGGGCTTGACCGGGCCGCGGCGTTCCAGTTTCATCGCTCCCCGGTTTCCCCGGCACCACCGTCACGCGCCTTCCACGACAGGAGCACCACCATGCTCACGCAGCACCCACGCGTGGCTCGGGCCATCGCCCGGGCCGCCGTCGTTCTGGCCATGGCGCTCGCGGTCTCCGGCGCCTTCGCGGCCGACCGCAAGGCGAAGTCCGGCGCCAAGTCCGCCCCTCAGGCGGCCGGATCCAAGGTCGAGGAGCACTTCCTGAGCAACGGGATGAAGCTGCTCCTCATCCCTCGCCACCTCTCGCCCACCGTCGCGGGCGGCTGGGTCGCGCATGTCGGCTCGGTGAACGAGCGGCCCGGCATCACCGGGATCTCGCACCTCTTCGAGCACATGATGTTCAAGGGCTCGCACACGATCGGCACCCGCGACTACGCGAAGGACGAGCAGCTCATCCTCGAACAGGAGCGCGTCCAGGACCAGATCCGCGAGGAGCTGTCGGCGATGCGCGCCGCCGAGCGCCGGGGCGACCTGGCCGACATGTGGAAGCCGGAGGCGAAGACCGAGCGCTTCAAGCGGCTCGAGGCGCAGTTCGATTCGCTGGTGGCGGCGCAGCGCGCGAACATGATCAAGAACGAGTTCGACCTGGTGTTCTCGAAGAACGGCGCGACCGGCATGAACGCGTTCACCTCCGAGGACATGACCTTCTATTTCGAGACCGTGCCGGCGAACAAGCTCGAGCTCTGGTTCTGGATGGAATCGGACCGCCTCAAGAACCGGGTGTTTCGCGAGTTCTATTCGGAGCGCGACGTGGTCTACGAGGAGCGCCGCCGCTCGGTCGAGTCCACGCCGCTCGGCAAGTTCCAGGTCTCGTTCGACGCCGTGTTCTGGGACTCGAGCCCCTACAGCTGGCCGGTGATCGGCTGGCCGAGCGACGTCGCGGCGATCTCCAAGGCGCAGGCCGACGACTACTACGGCCGCTTCTACGCGCCGCAGAACCTGACCGCGATCCTGGTCGGCGACTTCGACCCGAAGCAGGCGCTGGCGATGGCCGAGAAGTACCTGGGCTCGATCCCGAAGGGCACCCAGCCGGTCCCCGAGATGATCACCAGCGAGACCCGTCAGCTCGCCGAGAAGCGCTTCTACGGCGAGGCCGAGACCAACCCCGCGGTCACGATGCGCTGGCACGTGCCGGCGCTCGTGCACAAGGACGTGCCGGCGCTCGAGGTGATGGCCCAGGTGCTGACCTCGAACACCGGTCGGCTCTACCGGGGCCTGGTGATCGACAAGAAGATCGCCACCAGCGCCTCGGCGCAGAACGATACCCGCAAGTACGAGGGCATGTTCGAAGTCCAGGCCGAGGCCAAGGAAGGGCACACGCCCGAGGAGCTCGAGCTCGCGGTGAGCAACGAGATCGAGCGGCTGGTCAAGGAGCCGGTCCCGGCCGAGGAGCTCCAGAGCGTCAAGAACCGCTACCTCGCCGCGGCCTACCGCCAGCTCACCAGCAACTTCTCGGTGATGATCCGCTACGGGTTCGCCGACGGCACCGCCGACTGGCGCATGGCCGACAAGATCACCGAGGCGGTCCAGGCCACCACGGCCGCCGACGTCCAGCGCGTGGCGAAGGACTACTTCACCAAGGAGAACCGCGCGGTCGCGATCTGGACGCGCAAGGCAGGTGCGGCCGCCGAGGATCCCGAGATCGCGGCCCTCCCCGCCGAGGCCCGGCCGATGGTCAAGCAGATGCTCGGCCGCATCGATTCGGCGACCGACGCGGCGCAGGTCCAGCAGATGCTGGGCCGCATGGATCAGATGGCCGCGCAGGTGCCGCCCGAGATGAAGCCCGCCATGGACCTGGTTCGCGCCCGGGCGGAAGCGAAGATCCAGCAGCTCAACAAGAAGTAGCGAGGAGGAGACCTCATGCCTGTGACCCACATCCCGTCCCGGTCGCGGCGCGCGACCGGGTTCGCGAGTCTCGCCGTCCTCGCGCTGGCCGGCGGGGCGTTCGCGTTCATCCCGGATCTCGCGCGCGCGGCCGATGCGCCGGCACGCCCGGAGCAGCTCCAGTTTCCGCCCCTCACCTACACGCCGCCCAAGGCGACCGAGTACCGCGTGACGCTATCGAGCGGCGCGGTCGTCTACCTGGTGCCCGATCGCGAGCTCCCGCTCGTGACCGTGAACGTGCTGATGCGCATCGGCCCGGACCTCGATCCGGCCGGCAAGGAGGGCCTCGCGGCGGCGATGGTGAACCTCCTCACCCGGGGCGGCACGTCGACCCGCAACGCCACCCAGATCGAGGATCGGGTCGCGTTCCTGGGCGCCCAGCTCGAATCCCAGCTCGGCGGCGGCGGCGGCGGGTTCTTCGGCGGCGGCGTGCCGATCGGCGCAGCCGAATCGCGCGCCACGCTCAACCTGCTCTCCAAGGACATCGACGAGGGGCTCGGGCTGCTGGTGGACTGCCTCCGGAACCCGGCCTTCCAGGAGGACCGCGTCACGCTGCGCAGGGACCAGACCCTGCAGGCGATGAAGCAGCGCAACGACGAGAGCGCCCAGATCGAGGATCGCGAGTTCAGCTATCTGATGCGCGGCGAGACCCACTGGACCAACCGCTTCCCGACCGAGGCGTCGATCAAGAGCCTCACGCGCGACGACCTGATCGCGTTCCAGAAGCGCTACGTGGGACCGAAGAACTTCATCCTCGCGGTCTCGGGCGACTTCGATCGCGCCGCGATGGTGAAGAAGCTCGAGCAGGCGTTCGGCAAGTGGACCTCGCCGGGCGAGCGCCCCGGCGCCCCCGCGGCGCCGAGCGCGGCCGCCACCACCGGCTGGTTCATGGTGGACAAGGCGGTGAACCAGGGCCGCGTGTCGCTCGGGATCCGCGGCATCCAGCGCGACGATCCCGACCTCTACGCGATGCGGGTCATGAACGACGTGCTCGGCGGCGGCGGGTTCACCTCGCGACTCGTGAACCGGATCCGTTCCGACGAGGGCCTCGCCTACCAGGTGAACACGCGGCTCGGCGAAGGGGTCTACTACCCGGAGCCGTTCCGGCTGATCTTCCAGTCCAAGGTGCGCTCGGTCGCCTACGCGACCCAGATCGCCCTGGACGAGGTGGCGAAGATGCGGGACTCGCTCATCACCCCGGACGAGCTCGAGGTCTCGAAGAACGGCTTCATCGAGGCGTTCCCCACCCAGTTCGCCACCGCCTCGGCGATCGCCGGGCAGCTCGCGGTGGACGAGCTGACCGGCCGCTATCCCAAGCACGCGTCCTACTGGGCCGATTACCGCGACAAGGTGCGCGCGGTGACCGCCTCCGACGTGCAGCGGGTGGCGAAGCGGCTGCTCGATCCGCAGAAGGTGACCGTGATCATGGTCGGCGAGAGCAAGGACATGCTGCTGGGCGATCCCAAGCACGAGGCCGCGAAGATCACGACGCTGGCGGGCGGCGAGCCCAAGTTCCTGCCTTTGCGGGATCCGATGACCATGAAGCCCATGTCCACCAAGCCGATGCCCAACCCCTGACCGAGGAGACATCCACCATGCCGACCGTGGAACGCGAGGTGCTCGTGATGCCGACCGGCTTCGCATCGCGGGAGGCGGCTTCGTTCATCGCCCAGCTCGACGATCAGAGCGCGCGTCTCCGTGACGACACGCGGGGCCTCACGCCGGAGGCGCTCGCCTGGCAGCCGGCCCCCGGCATGAACACCATCGGCATGCTGCTCGCCCACAACGCGATCGTCGAGGCGTTCTGGACGCAGGTTGGGCCGCTCGGGCTCCAGAAGCCCTATGAAGTGATGAGCGTGCTCGGCATCGGCATGGACGACGACGGCATGCCGATCCCCGAGGACGGCGAGCCTCCCGCGACGCTGCGGGGCAAGGACCTCGCCTTCTACGACGACCTGCTGGCGCGGGCGCGCGTCTACGCGCGCGAGGCGGCCTCGAAGCTGACCGACGCCGACCTCGAGCGGGAGATCGTGCGCACCCGGCGCGACGGGGTGATCCACGAGACCACCATGCGCTGGGTCCTCTACCACATGGTCGAGCACTTCGCGGGCCACTACGGCCAGATCAACCTGCTCACCCACCAGTACCGGCTGGTCGGGACGCGGGTCTGACCTTCCCGCCCAAACCATCGAGGGTCCGATGACCACCACGCTGCAGACCCTGCTCGAGGTCCCGCCCGGCTTCCGCTCCGACGCCGTCGGGCGCTTCATGTGGCAGCTCGACGAGCAGCGACGCAGGCTGCTCGCCGACACGCGCGAGCTCTCGGTCGAAGCCCTCGCCTGGCAGCCGGCGCCGGGGATGAACTCGATCGGCATGCTCCTCGCCCACATCGCCTACGCCGAGAGCCACCTCACCCAGGTGGGGCTCGAAGGTAAGCCGACCAGCGACACCAAGGCCGCGATCGGGATCAGCGAGGAGGAGGAGGGCATGCCGCTTGTCGAGGGCGCCGCACCCTCGCCGGCGCTCGCGGGGCGCGATCTCACCTGGTTCGACCAGCGCCTCGCGCGCGCCCGCAACCACACCCGCGAGGTGGCGCTCGCCCTGAGCGACGCCGACCTGCTGCGCGAGGTGCGTCGCCAGCGGCCCGACGGCACGCAGCGCGTCTTCAACGTGGGCTGGGTTCTCTATCACCTGCTCGAGCACGAAGCCGGGCACCACGGCCAGATCAACCTGCTGCGCCACCTGCAGCGGGTCTCGGGCTTCGTCGGTCCGTGAGCGGGGCGGCCGCCCCCCCACGCACCGCCGCGGTCGCGGCGGGTTGCGCGGCCGGTGCGGTCGCCCTCCTCCTTTACGTGCTCACCGCCTCGCGCTACGTCGCGAGCCATGATGCGGCGGAGTTCCAGACCCTCGCCCGCACCGGCGGGATCGCCCATGCCGGCTACCCGGTGCTGGTCATGCTGCTCGAGGGTTTCGGCCGCCTCCCGTTTTCGACCCTGCCGATGCGCGCCAACCTCCTCTCGGCAATCAGCGGCGCGATCGTCGTGGGGCTCGCGGCCTGGTCCGGCGCGCGCCTCTCCGGCCGCGGGGCAGCGGGACTGATCGGGGCAATCGCGCTCGCGCTCTCGATCACCTTCTGGAAGGAGTCCACCCACGCGGGTGTCCACGTGTTCACGCTCGTGCTGGCGGTGATCGCGTTCCATCTCGCGATGCGATGCGCCGGGCGCCCGAGCGGGCGTGACGCGTTCCTGCTCGGCCTGACGGTCGGCGCCGGGCTGCTCTCCCACCTCACGATCCTGGCGCTCGCTCCGGTCCTGATCGTGGCGCTGGTCCAGGCAGCCCGTGCGCGGGTGCTGCGCGTGCCCCACGTCGCGGCGGCGGTGCTGGGGCTCGCGATCGGTCTCTCGGCGATCGCCTACCTCATCGCCCACGACCGGCCCGATCAGCCGATGAACTACATCCAGGACACGCTCCGCCCCGACAACGCCGTCGAGCTGTCCGGAGGGCATCCGCCGCAGGGGCGGATCGAGCGCGCGGCGTGGCTGCTCTCGGCGCGCCAGTTCCTGGGCGGCTACGTGTTCTCGCCGTTCTCGGATTCACCGCGGCGGCTGCGCGACCTGGTCCTCGATGGGCTGCTGAACGACCTGCCGCTCTGGGGCTGGCCGATCGCGCTCTACGGCGCCTGGGTGCTGGTGCGACGCCGCGATCCGACCGCACCCTGGCTCGGGCTCTGGATGGCGGGCGCGCTGTTCTGCTTCCTCTATGCGGCGCGCCCCGGGATGGGCCCGATCTTCTTCCTGCCGGGGCTCTGGATCCTCTCCCAGCTGGTCGCGGTGGCGCTCGGCGCGTTCGCTCATCGCTCGCGCGTCGCCTTCGCGCTGGCGGGCGGGCTGATCGTGCTCACGCCGCTCGCCCGCCT
>DATEMP010000179.1:0-7579 GCA_035275545.1 Candidatus Eiseniibacteriota bacterium
TCGCCGAGGCGTCGGGCGACCTCGACAGCGCCGAGCGCGCGATCGACGAGGGGCTGCGCCTGGCGCCCCGGTTCGCCGACCTTCACCACCAGCGCGCCTGCCTGCTGCTGGTCCGGCAGCAGCGGCCCGCAGCGCGCACCGCCCTGGGGAAGGCATTGGACATCAACCCGCGTTACGTGGCCGCGCGGCTCGAGCTCGCGATGCTGGACGCGCGCGAGGGGCTGCTCGGCGATTCGCTCGCCGCACTGCGCGCGCTCGAGCAGGAGCATCGGGTCGAGGAGCCGCGCGCGTTCCAGCGCGGGCTCAAGAGCCTGCAGCGCGCCGACTGGGACGAAGCGGGCGCGCTGCTCAAGAGCGCCCTGCGCGTGTCGGACCCGGTGGTGGACCGGGCGCTCGCCGAGCATCACGCCCTGGTCGCCCAGGGCGAGCCGGCGCGCGCGCTCAACGCGCTGCGCGAGGCGGTCAGCGCGCATCCCGGTTATCCCGACCTCCACTACCTTCTGGGCTGCTGCGAGTTGGAAGGCGGCCTCGCCGACGACGCGCTCGCATCTCTGGCGCGGGCGCTCGAGCTCCATCCCGACTTCCACGCCGCGCGGGTCCAGTTCGCGCGCGCGCTCGAGGCGCTGGGCGACCTGGTCCAGGCGGCCGATCAGGTCGGCCTGGTGCTGCGTGAGGACCCCGGACACCCGCAGGCGCTCGAGCTCCAGTCCCGCTGGAGCGCGCGGCGCGACGCGCGGAGTCGCAGCGGATCACGGGCCCGCGAAGCCTCTTGACCTCGGGGGGCGGAATCGCCCACCCTGTGCCTCGTAGCTCCGGGCCCGTTCGAGATTCTCTGGAGCCGGGGAGGACCACCCATGGCGCGCGGTTCGGTCAAGTGGTTCAACGACCAGAAGGGTTACGGGTTCATCAGTGCGGAGGGGCAGCCCGACGTGTTCGTCCATTTCTCCGCAATCGAAGGCAACGGATTCCGAACGCTCCGCGAAGGGGAGCAGGTGGAGTTCGAGATCAAGGCGAGTGAGCGGGGCGCTGAAGCCTCGCATGTAATCAAGGTCTGATCATCCTGCCCGGAGACCGTGCGGCCCGATGCTCCGCATCGGGCCGCGGCGTTTGCCGGCGCGCGTTTCCCAGGCGCGCCGCGTCCCGAACCCGCAAAGTCTCGAACCGCCCCGCTTGACACCCCATCTATATTGGGTCCCATGCTCGAGAACCTGCTGAAAGGCATCTTCGGATCGAAGCACGACCGTGACGTCAAACGCGTCGGGCCGCTCGTGGACGAGATCAACGAGGTCGCCAAGACCTACCGCGACCTCGACGACGCCGGCCTCCAGGCGAAGACCGCGGAGTTCCGCGCCCGCATCGCCGAGGCGCTCAAGGACGTCACCGACGCCGAGGAGCGCAAGCGGGTCACCGCGGAAACCCTCGAGGAGCTGCTGCCCGAGGCGTTCGCCGCCGTCAAGGATGCGTGCCGGCGCCTGTGCGGACGCACCTGGGACGTGGTCGGGCTGCCGCTCACCTGGGACATGGTTCCGTACGACGTCCAGCTGATCGGCGGCATCATGCTTCACGAGGGGCGGATCGCCGAGATGGCGACCGGCGAGGGCAAGACCCTGGTCGCCACCATGCCCATCTACCTGAACGCGCTGCCGGGCAAGGGCGTGCACCTGGTCACGGTCAACGACTACCTGGCGCGCCGCGACAGCGAGTGGATGGGCGAGATCTACCGCATGCTGGGGCTCACGGTCGGATGCATCCAGAACCAGATGGATCCCGCCACCCGCCGGCAGCAGTACGAGTGCGACATCACCTACGGGACCAACAACGAGTTCGGGTTCGACTACCTCCGCGACAACATGGCGCTGCTGCCCGAGCACCGGGTGCAGCGCGGCTTCGCGTACGCGATCGTCGACGAGGTGGACTCGGTGCTCATCGACGAGGCGCGCACGCCGCTCATCATCTCGGGCCCGGTCGAGCACAGCGACCAGGCGTTCGACGAGCTCAAGCCGCTGGTCGAGCGCCTGGTGCGGGCGCAGCAGCAGTTCGTGAATCAGAAGCTCGACGCGGCGCTCCAGCTGATCGCGGACGCCGCGAAGGAGGAGGAGGCGGGCACCACCCTGCTCCAGGTGCAGCGCGCCGCGCCCAAGCACAAGCGCTTCACCAAGCTCATCTCCGAGCAGCCGGGGCTCAAGAAGACCATCACGCGCATCGAGCTCGAGTACCTGCGCGACAAGCGCATCCACGAGATCGACGAGGACCTCTTCTACGCGATCGACGAGCGGGCCCGCAACGTCGACCTGCTGGAGAAGGGCCGCGAGCTCATGTCGCCGGGGGACCCGGAGCGGTTCGTGGTGCCCGACCTGGCCGCGCAGCTCTCCGACCTCGAGGGGCGGGAGGATCTCGCCCCGGACGAAGCGCTGGCGAAGCGCGACGAGATCTACCGTGCCTACGCTTCGAAGAACGAGCGCATCCACAACATCCAGGCGCTGCTCAAGGCGTACTCGCTGTTCGAGAAGGACGTCGAGTACGTGGTCCAGGACGGCAAGGTGATGATCGTCGACGAGTTCACCGGCCGCCTCATGCCGGGCCGGCGCTACTCCGAGGGCCTGCACCAGGCGATCGAGGCCAAGGAGGGGGTGCGGGTCGAGGCGGAGACCCAGACCCTGGCGACCATCACGCTCCAGAACTTCTTCCGCATGTACCAGAAGCTCGCCGGCATGACCGGCACCGCCGAGACCGAGGCGCGCGAGTTCTGGGAGATCTACAAGCTGGACGTGGCGATCGTGCCCACGCACAAGGCGTGCGTGCGCAAGGACCAGGACGACGTGGTCTACCGGACCAAGCGCGAGAAGTTCAACGCGGTGGTGGACGAGATCATCGCCTGCCACGAGAAGGGCCAGCCGGTGCTGGTGGGCACGATCAGCGTCGAGGTGAGCGAGCTGCTGTCGCGCATGCTCAAGCGCCGCGGCATCCAGCACAGCGTGCTCAACGCCAAGTACCACCAGAAGGAGGCGGAGATCGTCTCCCAGGCGGGGCAGCGCGCCGGCGTGACGATCGCCACCAACATGGCGGGCCGCGGCACCGACATCAAGCTCGGCCCCGAGGTCCCGTCGCTGGGCGGCCTGCACATCATGGGCACCGAGCGGCACGAGTCCCGGCGCATCGACCGCCAGCTGCGCGGCCGCTCGGGCCGCCAGGGCGACCCGGGCTCGTCGCGGTTCTACCTGTCGCTCGAAGACGACCTGATGCGGCTGTTCGGCAGCGAGCGCATCTCGGGCCTCATGCAGCGCATGGGGGTCGAGGAGGGCGAGGTCATCGAGCACCCGCTGGTGACCGGGGCGATCGGGCGGGCGCAGAAGCGGGTCGAGGCGCACAACTTCGACATCCGCAAGCACCTGCTCGAGTACGACAACGTCATGAACCAGCAGCGCACGGTGGTCTACGACCTGCGCAACGCCGCGCTGCTGAGCCAGGACATGAGCGAGTCGGTGCTCGACGCGATCGAGTCGGTGGTGCGCGCGCGGCTCGCCAAGCTCACCGGCGGCGAGAAGGCGCACGTCGACGAGTGGAACCTCAAGGCGGTGGTCGACGAGCTCTCGTTCCTGCTGCGCACGCCGATCACGCTCGCCGAGCTCGACGCGCCCGCCTACCCGGCGCTCGAGGAGCGGGTGGTCGAGCGGGCCGAGCAGGCGTACCGTGCGCGCGAGGCGGAGTTCTCCCCGCCGGTGCTGCGCGATCTCGAGCGGCACCTGTTCCTGCGCATCCTCGACGATCACTGGCGGGACCATCTCTACGAGCTGGACCATCTCAAGGGCGGGATCGGGCTGCGCGCCTACGGGCAGCGCGACCCGCTGGTCGAGTACAAGCGCGAGGCGTACGCGCTGTTCGAGACCCTGCTCGACGAGGTCAACGAGGACTTCGTATCGCATCTCTTCCGGGTGCAGCTCGCCCCGGAGGCGATCCGGGCGATCGAGCAGCGGCCGCGTCCACGGCAGACGGTCGAGCGCCACGAGGCGCCGGTCGCGTTCGGCGGTGGCGTGGGGCCGGAAGCGGAGGAGGCGGGGAGCGGACCGGCACCGGCGCGGGCGCGGCCCGCGGGCGGTGACGGCGGTGCGAGGCCGGCACCGGTTCAGACGGGACCGCGCGTGGGACGGAACGATCCGTGTCCGTGCGGCAGCGGCAAGAAGTACAAAAAGTGCCACATGCTGATCGACCAGGGCGTAGGGAGCGGCGCATGACCGAAGACCGGAGGGACCCGGTGCAGGAACTGTTCGCGATGTTCGCCGACCATCTCGAGGCGTGGCTCGCGGGAGACGAGCTGGCGCTCGAATCCCTGGCGGGGGCGCTTCAGGAAAGCGAGATCGGCGAGGAGCACTTCGAGACCGCCCTGCTCATGATGCAGAGCCTCGCGGGAGCGCTGCCGGTGTCCGGCGTCGCCACCCTGAGCGAGGCCCCCGGTGCCGACACGCAGCGCGTGCCGAGCGCCGAGGAGCGCGACTCGCTGAGCCCCGAGGCCTGGGGCTTCCTGCTCGGCCTGCGCCAGCGCGGCGCGCTTGACCCGGGCCAGTTCGAGCGGGTGCTGGACCGGCTCACCGCGATCGGCGTGCGGCCGGTCGGCGTCGAGCTGGCACGCGAGGTCGCGGTGCGGGTGGCGATGCACGCCGCCGGCCGCCGCGACCTGATCGAATACGGAGCGGGCGATGCCGAACTCTCGCACTAGCCGCCGCGCGGCCACCGCCGCCAAGGCTCCGTCGGGGAAAGCGCCGCGCGCGACGACCACCGGCCGCACGACGCCCGCCAAGGCGCCCGCCAAGGCGGTCGCCGCGGAGAAGGCGCCGCGCGTCAAGGCCGCCAAGGCCAAGCCGATCGTCGGGGCCGAGCCCGTGACGCGCGTCGTGAAGGCCGCCAAGGGCGCGAAGAGCGCCAAGGCGGTGAAGGCCGGCAAGACCGCCGTGGCCGACGGGCGCGGCAAGTCGCTGGTGATCGTCGAGTCGCCGACCAAGTCGCGCACGCTCACCAAGTTCCTGGGCCGGGGATTCTCGGTGCTGGCCTCGAACGGCCACATCATGGATCTCCCCAAGAGCGAGCTGGGCGTCGACCTCGACAACGACTTCGAGCCCCAGTACGTGCCGATCCGCGGCAAGACCGCGGCGCTCGCCAAGATCCGAGAGGCGGCGAAGAAGGCGGATCGCATCTTCCTCGCCCCCGACCCCGACCGCGAGGGCGAGGCGATCGCCTGGCATCTCGCGGGCGCGCTCAAGAGCGCCAAGCGTCCGATCTCGCGGCTCACGTTCAACGAGATCACCGAGCGCGCGGTCAAGCTCGCGCTCGAGCATCCGCGCGAGCTCGACATGAACCTGGTCAACGCCCAGCAGGCGCGGCGCGTGCTGGACCGCCTGGTGGGCTACAAGGTGAGCCCGTTCGTGTGGCGCACGGTGCGCTACGGGCTCTCGGCCGGACGGGTGCAGAGCGTGGCGCTGCGGTTGATCTGCGAGCGCGAGGAGGCGATTCGCCAGTTCGTGCCGGTCGAGTACTGGACGATCGAGGTGGATTACCAGACGCCCACGGATGAGCGCTTCACCGCGCGCCTGGTGCGGGTGGGGGATGAGGAGCTCGAGCAGGGGCAGCTGCGCGGCGACGGGGTCGAGGAGCGGGCACGCAGCCTGGCGCGCGAGCTGGAGGGCGCGGCGGCACGCGTCACCTCGGTCGAGACCACGCCGCGGCTGGTCCATCCGCGCGCGCCGTTCATCACCAGCACGCTGCAGCAGACCGCGTTCAACCGCCTCGGCTACACCGCCAAGCGCACCATGGCGCTGGCGCAGCAGCTCTACGAGGGCGTGGCGCTGGGATCCGAGGGCAGCGTGGGCCTCATCACCTACATGCGTACCGACGCTCCGCGGCTCGCCGGCGAGGCGATCGCCGAGATCCGCGACTGGCTGGCCGCGAACCTGGGCGCCGAGTACGTGCCCGAGTCGCCGCGCCAGTACAAGAGCAAGAAAGGCGCGCAGGAGGCCCACGAGGGCATCCGGCCCTCCTCGGTGGCGCGCACGCCGGAGGCGGTGCGGCCGCACCTGACCGACGAGCAGTTCAAGCTCTACGACCTGATCTGGAAGCGCGCGGTCGCCTGCCAGACCGCTTCCGCCGAGTACCTCCAGACCACGCTCGAGGTGGAGTCGGGGCGCCTGGGGCTCCGGGCGAGCGGGCGGGTGCTCAAGTTCGCCGGCTTCCAGAAGCTCTACGGAGTGGATGAGGAGGACGACGCCGCCGAGTCGCAGCTTCCCGAGATCCAGGAGGGCGTCTCGCTCACGGTGGCGCCGCCGCGGATGGCGGAGCCTGCGCCTCCGGTGCCGGGCACGCCGGGTGCCGAGGCTTCTGAGATCGGGGGCGAAGCCGCGCCCGCCGAGCCGGTGCCGGCGGTGCGTCCGGATCAGCACTTCACGCAGCCGCCGCCGCGCTACACCGAGGCGTCGCTGGTGCGCTCGCTCGAGGAGGAGAACATCGGGCGGCCCAGCACCTACGCCACGATCGTCACCACGATCGTCGATCGCCAGTACGTGACCCGGGACAAGGGGCGCCTGGCGCCCACCGACCTGGGCGAGGCGGTCAACCGTCTCCTCACCACCACCTTCCCGGACGTGTTCCAGGTCGAGTTCACCGCGCGGATGGAGGAGGAGCTGGACGGGATCGAGGAGGGCAAGCAGGAGTGGCACAGTGTCGTGCACGATTTCTGGGGCCCGTTCAGCAAGGACCTCGACCAGGCCGAGAAGTCGAGCTCCAAGCACCGCAAGAAGGTCGAGGAGATCACCGACATCGCCTGCCCCACCTGCGGCAAGATGCTGGTGAAGAAGTTCGGGCGCCGCGGGCCGTTCCTTGCCTGCCCGGGCTATCCCGAGTGCAAGTACACGCGCCCGGTGGACGACGCCGAGCTGCCGACCCCGGTGGAGGGTACCTGCGACCTGTGCGGCTCGCCGCTGGTGTCGCGCAACGGACCCTACGGGCGCTTCATCTCGTGCTCGCGGCGCCCGGACTGCAAGTTCACCAAGCCGATCACGCTCGGCATCAAGTGCCCCGACTGCGGCCTGGGCGAGATCGCCGAGCGCCGCACGCGGCGCGGCAAGACCTTCTACGGATGCACGCGCTACCCGGAGTGCACGTTCGCCGCCTGGGACCGCCCGAAGCTGGTCCCGTGTCCCAACTGCGGCGCGCCGTTCCTGGTCGAGAAGGAGACCAAGAAGGCGGGCCTGGTGCTGCGCTGCATCAAGTGCAAGAGCACGTTCGCGCCGGAAACGGTCGGTGCGTGACGCGCTCGAGCAGTTCCTGACCGAGCTCGAGGCGCAGCGTCGCGCTTCGCCGCACACCCTCGCCGCATACCGGCGCGACATCGTCCGCGTGCTCGACATGGCGGGGGGGCCCGCCTCGTTGGGCGCGAGGCCCCGGCCGGTCGATCCTTCGGCGTGGACGCGCGAGCTCCTGGAGCGCGCGGCCCGCGACCTCTACCGCACCGGGCACGCGGCTTCGAGTGCCGCGCGCGCCCTCGCCGCCTGGCGCACGTTCTCGCGCTTCTGCCTGCGCCGCGGGCTGATTG
>DATEMP010000180.1:0-4132 GCA_035275545.1 Candidatus Eiseniibacteriota bacterium
CGCACCGCCGACGGCCGCATCACCACGCTCGGCCGAGGCGGCTCGGACTACAGCGCCGCGATCCTCGGCGCCGCACTCGGGGCCGAGGAGATCCAGATCTGGACCGACACCAGCGGCATGCTGTCCGCCGATCCGCGCATCGTGCCCGAGGCGCGCCCGGTCGCGCGACTCTCGTTCGCCGAGGCGAGCGAGCTCGCCTACTTCGGCGCCAAGGTGCTCCACCCCAAGACGCTGATCCCGGCGATGGACCGCGCGATCCCGGTGCGCGTGCTCAACACCGCGCAGCCCGACGATCCCGGCTCGCTCATCACGCCCGCCGCCGGTCTCGCCGACTCGTCGTGGCGGGTCAAGTCGATCGCGTGCAAGAAGGACGTCACCGCCGTCACGATCGTCTCGACGCGCATGCTGCTCGCGCACGGATTCCTGGCGCGCGTGTTCGAGGTGTTCGGCCGCCACCACATCGTCGTCGACCTCGTGACCACCTCCGAGGTCTCGATCTCGGTCACCATCGACGATCCGTCACGGCTCGAGAGCGCGATCGCCGACCTCGAGGGGATCGGCCAGGTCGAGATCAAGCATGGCCTCGCGGTGGTCGCGGTGGTGGGCGAGGGCGCGCCGTCCCACATCGGGCTCGCCGGCCATGTTTTTACTTTGCTGGGCGGCGTGGGGATCGGGGTCGAGATGATCTCGCAGGGTGCGTCACGGGTGAACCTGTCGTTCGTGGTGCGCGGCCAGGATGCCGACCGAGCGGTGCGGCTGCTCCATCGCGGGCTTGGATTGGATCTCGAGCAGGCGGAGACGGTGGCGGGGCGAGCGACGCCGTAGCCGGCACGGATCAGCTCTTCGGCCAGCCCTTCTCGAGCAGCTCGACGGTCTTCGCTGCGCGGCGCTCGCGGGTCTCGGCCTTCTTCGCCTCGACGATGTACCCGATCACTTCGCGCTGGTGCGAGGGCGGGAACTTGTCGAACGCCGCCTTCGCTTTCGGCGAGCGCGCCAGCGCGCGCTTCAGCTCGATCGGGATGATCACCGGCTTGCCGGTGCGCGTGGTCTTCATCGCTTCGCGAGCGGGATGACCAGCTTCAAGCCGCTCAGCGTCTCCGAGAACGCCATCACCTTGATGTCGACCAGCCCCTGGGCGATCGCCGCGACCCGGATGGTGTCCTCCTTGATGTGCGGCTGGCCCTTCGGCCAGATCACCCAGATCACGCCGTCGGGGGCGATCGCTTTGCGCAGCGTGGTGAGGCGCTTGAGCGGTGCGGGACCATCGACCGCGAACAGGATCATGTCGGTGTTGCTGCGCGGCGGTCCGGAGGCGATGTTGTCGGTGGTCGCGCGCAGCTCGCGCATGAATGCCGCGTCGGTGAGATCCACCACCGCGACCCGCATGCCGGCCTTGACCCCGAGCTTGTCGATGCGGCTGCGCTTCGAGTAGCCGACCTGCGGCGCGGGCTTCGATGCCTTTGCGCTCTTCCGCTCGCCCACGATCACCTCATCGGGACGCCCGGGCCGGGCGTCACCGTCTCCCCGTACTTGCTGCCGAGCGCCTTCAGATAGGCGTCCATGGTCGAGGTCTGGCCGAATACGAAGCGCGAGAGGAAGCGCATGATCGGCGGGCCGACCTCGCCGTTCTCGGTGATCCTGACCACGGTGCCTCCCTCGCGGGGCGCGATGTCGTAGGTCCAGGTGCCGCCGAACGCGAGCTTCGGGTCGGCGATCTTCAGGGTGAACCGGCGGGGCGGCGAGAACTCGACCACCTCCATGGGCGCGCTCCACTGCTTCCCCTGATGATGCCAGACCGGGTGGCCGTTCTGATCCGCGATCCGCTCCACCTTGATCATCTCCGGCGCCCAGGAGGGCAGGGCGGCGAAGTCGGTGAGCGTCGCCCACAGCGAATCCGCAGGCGTCCGGAAGGTGGCGGCGCGCGAAGCCACGTGCTGGCGGGGGAGGAGCGCCCCGATGATCGCCATCAGGACGATGACCGCGACCACTGCGATGAAGGCGATCAGGACGATCTTCATGACACCCTCCGTCGTTGCTGGGCGTGCATCTCTTCACGGGCGGCGCGCGCCAGCAGCGCGAGCCCGCGCAGCGCATCGCGGCGATCGGCGGGCGCGAGACGCTGAAGCATCGCGCGCACCCGATGCGGATCGAGCACCGACTGCGCGTCGCGGATCCGCACCCCGGCCGCGGAGAGCGTGAGGTTCACCCGCCGGCCGTCGCGCGGATCGCGGCCCCGGATCACGTAGCCGTGCCGCGAGAGCCGCTCGATCGCGATCGACATGGTCGAGGCGGTCACCCCCATGTGCCGGGCGAGATCCATGACGCTGGTCGGCTCCACCTCGTCGAGGTGGTCGAGGATGCTGGCCTGGTGGGCACTCAGCACCCGTCGCGTCGCAGGATCGCGCACGTGGCGCGTGTGGCAGGCGAAGAAGATGCGCGGGTAGTGCTCGAGCAGCTCCCGGGTGGCGCGGTCGTGCATGGGCGGACTGTGAGCCAGATACTTTGCTTTGTCAAAGCAAATTGAATGACGACCGCCTTGCGGCGGATCGGCACGACAGGGGCTACTTCAGCGCGCGGCGCAGCGGCGCGGTGAGCGCGGCAGGGAACACGCGCCCGATCGAGACCCGGTCGGCGCCCACGAAGGTCGCGAGCGACTGGAGCGCCTCCGCCACGCCGGCGATCCCGGCATCCCGATCGACCGCGCCCCACGCGGCGGCGGGCGGAGGCTTCCCGGCGGCGAACCAGCGTTCGAAGTGCACGCCGCGCACCTCGAGGCGGCGCTCCTCGCGATGGGTCTTGGGGTCGAGGCGGCCGATGAGCTGGCCGGCGTGGAAGATCGGCAGCGTGTAATAGCCGTGTACCCGCTTGTGGCCGGGCGTGTAGACCTCGATCCGATAGTCGAACCCGAACAGCCGGCTGGTGCGCTCGCGATGCCAGAGGAACGAGTCGAACGGGGCGAGCAGCGCGCTGCCGCGACTCGGGATCCGGCTGCGCGCCGCGCTCGCGAGCGCGGGCAGGTCCTCGGCGAGTGCCAGCCAGCGAGCGCGGTCGCCCTGCACCTGGATCTCGACGATCTCGCCCTCGGCGATCGCCGCGGCGAGCGCGCGCTTCCGCTCCGAGACCATGCGCGGGTAGGTGAGGTAGCGGCTCAGGTCGGTGGTGGTCGCCGCCCCCATCGCGCGCAGCGAGCGCCGCAGGTGCCAGCGCACGAACGCCTCGGCGGCGAGCGGCTCGACCTCCGCCAGCGCCGGCATCACCCGGTCGGCGATGTCGAAGCGCTTCTGGAAGTGCCGGCGCGAGTGGACCATCGTGCGCCCGCTCATCCACAGGTAGTCGAGCGCGTGGGTGGCGGGCTGCCAGTTCCACCAGCCGCTGCTCTTCCTGCGCCGCCCGGTGGTAACGGCCGCGCGCCGGGTGAACTCGAGATTGCCCATCGGGCCCTGCTCGCGGATCAGACCTTCGACCTCGGCGATCAGTCGCTCGTTCTTCTTGAGGAACTTCCAGCCCCGGTAGCGCGCCGTGTAGTCGAGCATCGCCCGGCGCCACGGCGCGAGATCGCTGGTGGGCACCAGGCAGGCGGCGTGCGCCCAGTACTCGAACAGCACCCGGCGGCGGTAGACGAGGCGCTCGAGGGCGCGCCGGTCGTACGGCCCGAACCGGTTCCAGAGCGTGAGGTGGTGGGCGCGCTCGACCACGTTGATCGAGTCGAGCTGAATGCCGCCCGCGTCCTCGGCGAAGCGCGCGAGGCTCTTCTCGGTGAGCCGGCGCGTCCGCGGGCGGTCGAGGTGCTGGCGCTCGATGAACAGCGCTGCGACCGCGCGCAGCGGGAAGACCGGTGCGCTCACCGCGCTGGGTCGCCGGGCGCCGGCCAGCCGAGGCCCAGCACTTCGGCGATGTGCACCATGCGCACGTCCGTGCCGCGCGCGCGGGCGCCACGCTCCATGTGGAGCAGGCATCCAGGATTCGACGCCACCACCAGCTCGGGCGCGACCTTGGCGATGCTGTCGAGCTTGCGCTCGAGCTGGGCGTCCGCCATCGCCGGGTGGGTGAGGTTGTAGACGCCGGCGCTCCCGCAGCACCAGTCGGCGTTGGGCAGATCGACGATCTCGGCTCCGGCGAGGCGCTTGAGCAG
>DATEMP010000181.1:0-5679 GCA_035275545.1 Candidatus Eiseniibacteriota bacterium
TCTCGCCGGACCTGGCCCGGGCGGCGGCCGCCGACCGCGGTGCCCACGACCTGGGCGACGCCGTGCGGCGCAACGCGCGGCTCATCGGCTACCTGGATTGCGCCGACGCCGGCGTGGTCCGCAACCACAACCGTCCGGAGGATTGATGCGCAGTCTCCCCCTGGTGCTCGCGATGCTGGCTGCCGGCGAGACCGGCGAAGCGCTGGCCGACCTGCTGATCGTGCTCGACAAGTCGGACCACGAGGCGGTGCTGGTCGACCCGGGGACGCTCAAGGCGGTGGCGCGCATGCCCACCGGGCGGGGCCCGCACGAGGTGGCGGTGTCGCCCGACGGGCGCTACGCGTACGTGTCGAACTACGGCATGTACAACGTGTTCAAGGAGGGCCAGCGGGTCGACGAGCCCGGCCACACCATCACGGTGCTCGATCTGGACGCGCGTGCCGTCAAGGACACCTTCGACCTCGGCACCTACGCCAAGCCGCACGGGATCGTGGTGAGCCGCGACGGGAAGCGGCTGTGGGTCACCTGCGAGGCCTCGCAGGCGGTGGTGGAGCTGGATGCCGGCAACGGCGCGATCCTCGCCGCCTGGCAGACCGCCCAGCAGACCAGCCACATGATCGTGCCCTCCGCGGACGAGGCGAAGCTGTTCGTTGCCAACATCCGCTCGGGGAGCGCCACCATCATCGAGCGCGCCTCGGGCAAGGTGACCACGCTGGCTACCGCACCCGGCGCCGAGGGGATCGATCTCACCCCGGACGGCCGCGAGGTGTGGGTGACGAACCGCGCCGACAGCTCGATCTCGGTCATCGACGTGGCGCGCGACTCGGTGGTGGAGAAGATCCCGAGCGGCGGGCGGATGCCGATCCGGGTCAAGTTCACGCCCGACGGGCGGGAGGCGTGGGTGTCGTGCGCGGAAGGCAACGTGGTGACGGTGTTCGACGCGCACACCCGGGGTCAGCTCGCCACCATCCCGGTGGGCGCGGTCCCGGTGGGCATCCAGATGGCGCCCGACGGCCAGCGCGCCTACGTCGCCAATACGAACGACGACCTGGTCACGGTCATGGACGTGAAGGCCCGCAAGGTGGTCGGCACCTTCACCACCGGCAACGAGCCCGACGGCATGGCGTGGAAGCCGGGGGGATCGAAGCGCGCCCGCTGAGGCGCGCCCCGGTCGCTACCAGCGTCGGATCGTGAACGCGACGCGCCCCATGAGCACCGGAATGCGCGTGCGAACCGGGGTTTCGGGGGTGGCCACAGCCCCTTCGAGGCCCGGCGTGGTCGCGGCGGTGGTCGACGGCTGCCGGAACACCGACTTGTGGGTCGCCCCCACGCTCAGGTTCAGCACCCCGAAGCCCAGCTCGCGGCTGAAGAACGCCCAGTGCTCGAGCCGCATGCTGCGCCGCGAGACCGCGCTCTGGAGATCCTGACCGCCCAGGGTGATGTACTCGGTCGGATAGTCCTGCCGGAACTCCCACACCCACTCGACCCCCTGGGTGCGCGCGGGGAACCGGCGCTGCGAGCTCACGAACCGCTGGGTGACCCGCACCTTGGGGAGCTCGCCCTCCTGGCACACCACCCCGGCCTGGGTATGGAAGAGCGTCAGGTATTTGCCGGGGTTCTGGCTGGGCCGGCCGCGCCAGTACCAGTCCTGGTGGAGCTCGAATGCGACTCCCGAACCCTCGCCGGGGCGTGCGAAGAACGTGACCATCGGGTAGCGGTCGATGTCCCGGTCCATGTCCTGCCGGGCGTTGATGTAGCCCATGCCGAGGCTGGTCTGGCCGTGGCTGTCGAACGAGCCGGCGAACAGGGCGTCCCCGCGGCTGATCCGCGCCTGGAGGGCGGTGCCGCGGTTGAACTCGGAGCTGAACGAGGTCTCGTTGTAGCCCGTGGACAGGGTGAAGGACTCGCTGTCGGCGCGGACCTGGGAGGCGAGGAGGAGGCCGAGCGCGGCCATCAGGAAAGGCAGATGGCGCATGGCGACCTCCGAATGGTATTCCGCACGGTACGGGACAAATGCGATTGATACAAGTCTAGCGCGCACGTATTTGCTTTCCACATTTATTTGTATTTCGCCAAAGCGCGCGGCCCGCGGCCCGGAACGGAATCACCCCATCGGCCGCTACAAGGGATCACCTCGCAAGATGGCGGCCAGCGCCGAGGCACTCAGGTTGCCGCCCGAGACGATGCAGGCGATGCGGCCCTGGCCGGCGCGTCCGGAGAGCGCGGCCGCCACCGGGGTGGCCCCGGCGCCCTCGGCCAGCACCCGATGACGCTCGAGGAGCAGGCGTATCGCACGCGCCACCTCGTCCAGGGACATCACCAGCGAGCCCGCCAGCAGCCGCCGGGCGAGCGGCCACATCTCGGGTAGCAGGAACGGGCTGCCGATCCCGTCCACGAAGCTGGGTGTATAGGCGACGGTCTGGGGGGTTCCCGCCGCCAGCGAGGGCGCGAGCGGGGCCGCCGTCTCCACCTCGCAGGCCAGGACGCGGACCTCGGGGCGGACCGCCCGGACCGCGGACGCGATGCCGCACGAGAGGCCGCCGCCCCCGAAGGGGACGACGATCGTGTCGACCTGGGGGAGGTCCTCCAGCACCTCGAGGCCGATCGTGCCGTTGCCGGCCATGACCGCCGGGTCGCTCACCGAGTGAACGAAGAACCCCTCCATACCGGGATGCCGGTGGGTGCGGAGGATCTCGAACCATTCCGCGAACGGCACCTTGACCACCCGCATACCGAGCCGGGCCAGCGGGCCGAGCTTGGCATCGGGTGCGTGATCCGGGACCACGGCGGTACACTGCAGCCCGAGGCGTCGCGCCTGCCATGCGACGCCCTGCGCCATGTTGCCGGCGCTGGCGGTCCACACGCCGCGCGCGAGCTGTTCGGGGGACGCGAGCGCGATCGCATTGGTGGCGCCGCGGATCTTGAACGAGCCGACCGGCTGGAGGTTCTCGAGCTTGAGGAAGATCTCCGCGGGAGCGTCGTCGACGTTGAGCCGCACCAGCGGCGTGCGCAGCGCTGCGCCGGCGATGCGCGTGCGCGCGTCGCGGATGGCTTCGAGAGGAATGGCCCCGTCGAAGGGTGTCACTGCCGAGGTTGTGGGGGTGGCCACGCCGCGAAGTTTAGCGGACCCTCCCCGCACGGCAAGGAAATCGCACGCGTGATCCCACTTTCTGACATTTCGTTGGCGGCCGGGCGTCTGAAGGGTCGCATCCACCGGACGCCGATGCTCGGCTCCCGCACCCTCGGCGACCGCGCCGGTGTCCGCCTCGCCCTCAAGTGCGAGTGCTTCCAGAAGACCGGCTCCTTCAAGCCGCGCGGGGCGCTCAACAAGGTGCTCAGCCTCGGTTCCGAGGAGCTGGGACGCGGCATCGTCACGGTCTCGGCCGGCAACCACGCCCAGGCGGTGGCCTGGGCGGCGCGCGAGGCCGGCACCCCGTGCGTGGTGGTCATGCCGCGCGAGGCGCCGCGCGCCAAGCTCGCCGCGGTACGCGGCTACGGCGCCGAGATCGTCGCCCACGAGGACCGCGCGACGCTCTTCGACCGCCTCGAGGAGGTGCGGCGGGAGCGTGGGATGACGTTCGTCCACCCCTTCGACGACCCGGTCGGGCTCGCGGGCGCGGGCACCGTCGGGCTCGAGATCGTGGAGGACGCGCCGGGCCTCGAGGTGGTCGTGGTTCCGGCCGGCGGCGGAGGGCTGCTCGCCGGGGTCACGAGCGCGGTGAAGCAGCTCGCCCCGCACGTCCGGGTGATCGCGGTCGAGCTCGAGGAGGGGCCGGGCTTCGGCCCGGCGCTCGCAGCCGGCAAGCCGGTCCCGGTGCCGCGGCCCCCGGGCACCCTCGCCGACGGGCTCACGCCGCCGTTCGTGGGCGCGATCCCGCTCGAGATCGCGCGGACCGCGGTGGACGCGCTGGTCACGGTGACCGAGGAGGAGATCCGCGAGGCGATGCGGCTGCTCGTGACCCGCGCCAAGCTGTTCGTCGAGGGGGCGGGGGCGGCGGCGACCGCCGCACTCCTGGCCGGCAAGGTGAAGGCCCCCGCGGGCGCGCGCGTGGTGGCGATCGTCTCGGGCGGCAACATCGACGCGGAACGGTTGTTCGAGGTGTTCGAGGCCCCTGCGGCCGCGGGCGCCGGCGTGCGACGGGAGGGATGAGGATGCGGGTCATCACGCAGAGCGAGGTCGGCAGCCTGCTGCCCATGGACGAGTGCATGGACGTGATGCGCGACGCGCTCATGACCCTGGCGCGCGGCGACGCGGTGCTCCCGCTCCGGAACATGGTGCGGCTGCCCGAGCGGCCCGGGCCCGAGCCGGGGCAGCCGGGGCCGCCCACGGGGCTGCTCGGCCTGATGCCCGCCTATCTCGGGTCGCCGGCCGTGATCGGCCTCAAGGTGGTCACCGTCATGCCGGGCAACCACGGCACCGCGTACGATTCCCACCAGGGCGCGGTCATGATCTTCGAGGTCGAGCACGGCTGCCCGCTCGCGGTCATCGACGCCTCGTCGATCACCGCGATCCGGACTGCGGCAGTGAGCGGTGTCGCGACCCGGCTGCTGGCGCGCGAGGACGCGGGCGACCTGGCCCTCCTGGGCTCGGGAACCCAGGCGGTGACCCACCTCGAGGCGATGCGGGTGGCGCGGTCCCTGCGGCGGGTCCGCGTGTGGAGCCGCGACCCGGAGCGGGCGCGGGCGTTTGCCGAGCGGGAGGGGGCACGACAGGGGCTCTCGGTCGAGGTCGCGTCCACGGCGCGCGCGGCCGTCGACGGCGCCGATCTCGTCTGTACCACGACCGCGGCGCGCGAGCCGGTGCTCGAGGGCGCGTGGCTCGCGCCCGGCGTGCACATCAACGCCGTTGGGGCATGCTTCAAGGACACGCGCGAGCTGGACACCGCGGCGGTGGCGGCGTGCCGGCTCTATGTGGACCGGCGGGAGTCGACCATGAACGAGTCGGGCGACTTCCTGATGGCGCGGGCCGAGGGCGCGATCACCGACGCGCACATCGTCGGGGAGCTGGGCGAAGCCCTGCTGGGCTCCGTGCCGGGCCGGCGCGCGCCGCACGAGCGCACGCTCTTCAAGTCGCTCGGGATCGCGATCGAGGATCTGGCCGCCGCGCACCACATCTGGCGCAAGGCCGAGCAGCTCGACCAGGGCACCGCGGTCGAGTTCGGCGGCCTGCGCCCCGAGGTCCAGGCCGCGCGCTGATCAGGGCCGGCGAACCCCGACGCACCAGAGCTCGGCGTCGCGTAGCTCGACCTGGAGCGCCGTGAGCCGCGCGCCCACGCAGGGTCCGTCGACGCACTCGCCGGACTCGGGCCGGTAGCGGGCCCCGTGGTGGCAACAGACCAGCGCGTCGTACGCCTCGTCGAAAAACCGCGCATCCCCGAAGTCGAGCTGCAGGGACTGATGCCGGCAGGTATTGAGGTACGCGTAGGCCTCACCGTGATACCGCACCGCGAACGCATCGCGCGAGACCCCGTCCACCACCACCGTGAACCGCGCCCCATCCCCTTCGCGCAGCTTCCGGGCGTCCGGGAGAATGCGCACAGCATCGAAAGGCGCTGAAAAGGGAGGTGTCGACTCTTGGTTTTGCACGCGCCCAGTATAGCCGGGGGGTTCAGGGGGTCCCGGCGGGGGCACTCCTCCCGGCACATCCGAGGCGAGCGGAGCCAGGGACTGGCGGGAGCG
>DATEMP010000182.1:0-11387 GCA_035275545.1 Candidatus Eiseniibacteriota bacterium
CCCCCAGCGTGGGCGGCGGCGGGGTGGTGTCGCGATCCGCCTCGCGCGCCGCCTCGGCGAGGCTCAGCACCGCCTTGGGAGCCTGGCGCCGCAGCCGTGCCAGCACCGCGTCGGTCGACAGTGGCTCCTTGACCGCGAACACGTCGAAGCCGCCGCGGTTGAACGACGAGAACACCAGCCGGTCGTTCTCGCGGGACCAGGAGAGGCTCTTGACGCCGCCCAGCACGTCGGTGAGCTGCGTGATCGAGCTGTCGGCGGCGTCGAACAGCGCGATGTTGGGCGTGCCGCTGCGGTCGGTGATGAACGCGAGCTTGCGGCCGTCCGCCGACCAGGCCGGCGAGTGGTCGTCGCCCGCGGTGTCGAGCAGCATCCGGGTCGCGCCGGTGGCGAGGTCGAGGTCGAACAGGCCGTAGGCGCCGAAGCCCTTCTCCTGCCGCAGCGGGTGGAGCACCACCGGGGTGAGGCGGTCGGCGGAGAACGTGATCCGCCGCCCGTCCGGGCTCCACGCCGGCTCCTTCTCGTCCCAGGTGTCGTCGGTGAGCCGGGACACCGCCCCCGTGCCCGAGTCGACCAGCAGGAGATCGGAGCGGCCGTCCTTGACGCCCACCACCACCAGCGAATCGGAGACCGGCGACCAGGCCGGGAAGTAGAGCGCGTCCATCTTGAGATCGAACTTCTTGAGCACCTTCCCGCTCGCGGCCGAGAGCAGGTAGAGGACGTCGCGCCCCGCCGACTTGGCGGTGAGTCCGAGGGTCTTGCCGTCCGGGGACCAGGTGATCGAGCTGCGGAACGAGGGGATGCTCTCGAACACGACGTTGCGCTCGCCGCGGATGACGCGGCGGATGACCTTCCCGTCGATCGCCGACATCATGTAGATGTCGGTGTACTGGCGGCGGTCGGAGAAGTACGCGATCCGGTCGCCCTGGGGCGAGACCGCGGGCGCGGTGTTGATGCTGCTCTCGTCGCGCCGGTGATCGGTGAGCCGCCGCGCGAACTGCTCGGGATCCTCCTTGGTGGCGACCGTCGGCCAGTAGGTCTTGCGTAGCCAGATCCGCCACTGCTCGTCGAACCGGTCGACCGAGGCGCCGATGCTGCGCTGGAAGGCGCGGTCGAAGCTGCGCATCGTGCGGATCCGCTGGAGCAGGTCGCGCAGCCGCTCGTCCCCGTGCCGCTCGACCAGGTAGGCGAGCGCCGACTGGCCCTGCTTGTAGACGATGTAGCCGCCCGCGTAGCGCAGCGGCGGCAGGTAGCCGGCGATCGCGCCGTCGCGCAGGAACATCTCGGCGTTCGACTCCATGCCCAGCGAGTAGTACTCGGCGAGCCCTTCCGCAAACCACAAGGGCACCGAGTAGAAGCTCTGGCGCGCGATCAGCGAGCCGCCCGCGCCCTCGTAGAGCAGGTCGAACATGTAGGCGTGGGTGAGCTCGTGGACCACCACGTGGCGGAGGTCCTCGTAGGAGCCGGTGAACGGCAGCACCACCCGGTTGCGCAGCAGCTCCGTGAACCCGCCGGTGCCGGCGTCGATCAGCTCCGAGGTGACGTTGGTCTGGGCGAAGTCGTTGTGCGAGCCGTAGAGGATGAGCGGCACCCGCCGGCCCAGCGTGTGACCCATGCGGACCTGGAGCATCGCGTTGGTCTTCTCGGCGAGGTCCAGCGTTCGGCGGGCCAGGCTGTCGAGCCCGTCGTAGAAGTACACCTCGAAGTGATCCGAGGAGATCGACCGCCAGTTGTACTGTCGATACTGGACCTTGTTCTGGCCAAAGTACTGAGCCTCGGCCCCTCGCGGGGCGAGGCTCGTGACGGCCAGCGCCAGAAGGAATGCGGGGAGGACCGGGGCAACGCGCCTCAGCATGGCCATGCGGGTGGATCCTTTCGTGCCGGTCAATGGAGGTGAGGCGCGCCCGGGGAGTTCAGCCACCTCGTCCCATTCGACGTTCGAGCCCCCCCACCGGGGTTCAAAGATTCTATCCCAAGGGTATCGGATACCGGACGGCCATCCGTCAGTACTCCCATCGTGCCTTCAAATTGACGTTGAATTCGGGCGTGGTGCCCGAGGTCCCGGTGCTGGTGGTGGCGGTCCGGCGCTGGGCCAGCTCGCTCGAGATGTAGAAGAAGCGGTTGATCCGGAACTCGGCCGCCACGTCCCGCTCGAGCGGGTTGGTGGTCGACGCGGTGGGCGTGCCGCGGCTGAAGCCGCCCACGCGCTGGCGGTAGCGCACGTTGACGTTGGACGAGAGCGGGGCGGTGGTGCTCACGTAGATGTCCCCCTGGCCGCCGAAGATGCCGCCCGACTCGCGCTCGATCGCCCAGTCGTTCAGGTAGCCTTGGAAGACGCGCGACAGGTCGGCCGAGAGCTGGCGGTTGAGGCTTCGGGTCACCCAGTCGTCTGCGAAGTTGATCGCCGTGGACTGCGTCTGGCTCAAGTTTCCACCGTAGGTCAAAGCGCTCAGGATCTGGGATTGATCCGCGTCGCTTTCGCTCGCGAATGCGATGACCGGCTCGGCCGCCCGACCGGTGATGGACACCGTGATCTGCTCGGTCCCGGTCTCGTTCTGTTCACCCAGGGATGAGCCGGACCGCGCGTTCAGCGCGCGCTTGGGGACCTTGGTCACGGCCAGGATGTCCAGCTTGGGATTCACACCGCCCACGTTGTCGAAGGTCAGGTTGACCCGGTCCATGGTGAACTTGTTGCTCAGGTAATAGTAGGTACCCCGCAGGGCGGTCATGTCTCCAAAGATGATGAGCGAATCCCGGGTCTGCTCGAGCCTCAGGTCGGCGCTGAACTCGATGTCGGCGTCCGCGGGCTGCCAGCGGAGCTTGTCGGTGGCGTTCAGCTGGATGCGGTACAGCCAGTAGAGGGGCTTGGTGGCCGCGGAGATCTGCTGGACCTGGCTCTGCTTGGCGAAGTCGAACACCACCACCGCGCGTCGCAGCTCGACGTTCCCCTCGACGAGCGGCAGCGTCACCCGCCCCACCCGGGGCGCGTTCGTGACCACGAACTCGCCGTCGAACTCGGCGCCATAGAGGCCCGCCTCGATCGCGGCGAAGTCCTGGAGGCTCAGGTTGAACCGGTAGCCCTTGAGTGCGAAGCCGGAGAGCTCGACCACCCCGGAGCCGCTCACGGTGCCGGGAGCGCCCTGGCGCTTGCGCTGCTGGCCGGTCAGCTTCTCCAGGGTGATGCGCGACTCGTCCAGGGTGAGGTCGGCGCTCACGTTCTCGACCACCTCCTCGCGCCCCGCCATGCGCCCGCGCCCCTCGCGGATGCGCGCCTGCCCGGAGAGCTCGGGGTGCTTGGCGGTGCCGGTGAGGTGGGCGGCCAGGTCGAACTTGCCGGCCGCCGACCCGATCTGCGGCACGAACACCGGCAGCAGGGCGAGATCGCCGCTCGGGATGTCGATCTTGAGATCCATGGGCTGCTCGAGCATCCGCGACCGCTCGCCGACCGCCACGTGGACCGGCACGTAGCCGGTGATCGTGGACACCACGCCGGCGCGGGTCATCGTCAGCTGCGAGATGTCGAGCCGGTCGTCGCGGTAGCGCCCGTGCGCCGCCATCGCGTCCAGCACGTAGTCGCCCCAGGCGATCGGGCGCGCCTCCACGTTCCACGACAGGTCCGGGGCCGAGGGGCTGCCGGCGATCTCGACCGTGCCTCCCGCCAGCCCGCGGAGCGGGCGCGCACGGGCGGTGAGGTTGCCGGTCCGGTCGAGCGGCAGCTGGTCGGCGCGCAGCTGACCGCTCCAGCGCGCCGCCCCGGTCGCCCAATGCATGAGCCCCAGCCCGTTGAGCGAGTCGGGCCACTCGTGGCGCGTGCCCGAGAGCTCGCCGCGCGCGGTGAGCGTGCCCCCGGCGAGCATCGCCCGGGCGCTGCGCACCTCGAACCGCGACGGGCCGCCGGCAAGCGCCACCACCAGCGAATCCATGCGGTGCCCGTTCATGCCGGGCGCGCTCGCACGACCGTTGAGCTCCCAGCGCGGGTCGTCGATCGACCCGGTGACGCGCAGCACCGCGTCCCCCGAGCCCTCGAGCCGCCAGTCGGTCGGGAACCCGAGCCTCCCGAGATCGAGCCGCTCGGCGCGTCCGGTGAAGTCGTAGCTCCCGCCCGGGCCCGCCCAGCGGCCCTCGGCCGTGAGCCGCGCGTCGCGGTCGTGCGCCACCAGGCGCTCGAACGTCACGCCGTGGGGGGTGCCCGAGAGGCGCATCGCCGGCTCGGCGGCCCAGTCGAACTGCGAGCTGCGCGCGAACGCCGAGTCCGCGACCATGCGCCACCCGTTGGGATCCCAATCCGCGCGGCCCTCGATCGTCACCGTGGTGTCGCCCGCCGAGGCCACCAGGCGCCGGAGCGTCACGTTCCGGTCGCCGACGTGGATCGGCACCCCGGCGCTGTCCCAGTGGAGCTGCAGGAACTGGAAGTCCTCGAGCCGCACCTGGGCGTCGAGGTCGGGAACCGGGAGGATCGCCCCCTTCATCTCGCTCATCCGCCAGCGCGCGGTGTGGATGCCGAGCCAGTCGGTGGTCCCGCCCTCGAGCGCGCCCGAGACCTCGAGCCTGCCGTGGCGGCTCTCGACCCCGCCGCGCCCGGTCGCGAGCGTGCCCTTGAGCCCGCTCGCGCGTCCCTCCGCCCACTCGTCGAGCGGGAAGCGCGCGAGCGTGTACTCGCCGCGCCAGCCCTCGTCGTCGGTGAGGGCGCGCAACGTCATGAGGCCCCCCCGACGCACCGCCAACACCCGGAAGCTGTCCCCGCCCACCGGGGTGAAGTCCATGGTGACCGTGCCGTCGTCCGCCTTCCAGCCCGCCCACTCGCTGCCGTTGAGCTTGGCCACGAGCCTGGCACTCTTGCCACGGCGGTTGTCGACCGCGTAGCGGAAGTGCCCGTTCATGTTCCCCTTGGGCCAATTGCGGATGCCGATCGCCGACCATTGCGAGGGGTCCCCCCGGCGCACGTCGGCCTGGAGCTCCCAGGTCTTGCCGGCCCACACCAGCGTGCCCTTGAGGTCTCCCGCCGGTGTCTGGCCGATCAGCGGGTCGACGCGCAGGGTCTTCTCGCGCCACACGAAGCCGCCGCGCGCATCGGCCTTCAGGCTGTCCCACACGCCCTTCGCTTCGAAGCGGCCGGCCAGCATCCGGCCCCCGCGCGCGTCGGCGACCACCCGGCCTTCGCCCGGGACGTTGAAGTTGTTGTCCTTGGTCACCCGGTGGAGGAAGCGCCAGACCAGCCGGTCGACCTCCAGGTGGTAGATCGCCTCCCCCGCCTTGGGCTTCCAGGCGATGTTGGCCTTGAGCGTGAGATCCCGCGTGCGCACCTCCTTGATGCGGACGTGCGCACTGTCCCCGCCCGCGTACTCGAGCGCGGCGCGTTCCAGCACGCTGCCCCACGGACCGTGCGACCAGCGCATCGAGCGGACGTCGACGTAGGTGTCGCGCCCGAGCGTGGACACCGCGTCGGCGTCGAGCCCGTCGATCCGGTAGGTGGTGTCGGGGGTGTGGAACGTGCCGCCGTGGATCCGCAGGTGGATGTCGCGCAGCCGCGCCATGCCGCGTCGGGAGGGCGAGGTCCAGGTGGGGAGCTTGAGCTTGCCGTCGGGGCCGCGCGCGAGGCGGATCACGGGCCGGTCCACGTCGATGACGATCGGCCCGCGCCCGCCGGTCGCCAGACCCCACGCCGAGTAACGGAGGCGCATCTCGGGCGCCTCGAGGAGCGGCGGCAGGTCGTCCTGGTCGCGGAACCTCACCCGCGGCGACAGGACGCGCACGCCGGTGAGCGGGTTGCCCTTGATGTCGCCGATCTCGATCACCACGTTGGCGCGGCTCGCCAGCGCCTGGTTGATGAGCAGCGCGAGCTCCTTGGCCGCCCACTCGGTGCGGTTCGAGACGTAGAGCACCGCGGTGACGATCACCACCACGATCAGCCCGACCAGGATCAGGACCGCGAGACGCAGCAGCTTGCCGACCGTCCACCGCAGCGGCTTGGGGACGTGCTCGACCACCTCCTCGATCTCGTGCTGGATGGTCTCGGCCAGCTTCGGGATCGGCTCCGGAAGCTCCGGCTCGGAGGGCCGGGGATCGTTCGGGTCGCGGGGTTGGTTGGTCATGTCGGCGTCAGAACGAGGGTCCGATGGCGAACTGGAACCGGGGACCGCGCTTCAGCTTCTCGTCATCCGGCTGATCGGGCTCGGGGCGCAGGCTCCACGACACGTCCACGCGCAGCGGGCCGATCGGCAGGTTGATGCGCGGTCCGAAACCGAATACGTAACGCACGTCGTTGGGCGTCAAGAAGTCCTGGCTCCAGCGCGGCCGGAAGTTCTTCGCCTTGATGTACGACGGGCGGGCCCAGACATTCCCCGCGTCCAGGTAGAGCTCGAGCCCGAGCGGGCCCGCGATCGGCACCCGGAGCTCGGCGTTGGCCTGGAACAGGGTGAGGCCGCCGCCGCGCGGGATCGAGCTCTCGGCATAACCCCGGATCGAGTTGACGCCGCCGGTGCGGAACCGGTCGTTGAGCGGCACCCGCGCCACCTGCGGGTCGACGTCGGTCTCGGGCGAGAAGGTGGGGGCGAAACCGGTCGGCTTGATAGTGCCGGCGCGCACCCGGGTCGCGAACACCATGCCGTTCCGGAACGGCGTGTACCAGGCGGAGACGAAGTCCGCCTTACGGAAGCTGCTGGTGCCCTTGAACGGGCCGCCTGCCAGCTCGGCGGTCAGCGCCTGCATCGAGCCGGTCGAGGCGTTGAGCGGATTGTCGCGGTAGTCGCGCACCGCGCTCAGGCCGATGCTGTGGGTGCTGTAGCCGGCGACCACGCTCTGCTCGAGCGAGTCCCGGCGCACCGTGGTCAGCGTGTCGGAGAGCAGCGTAAGATCCTGGTTGGCCCACACGTTGTTCTGGGAGATCGAGGCGCGACTGAAGCGGTTCAGCTCCCGCACCAGCTCGACCTTGAAGCCGCGGGACTCGGTCTTCACCAGCCAGTCCGGGTTCGCGCGATCGTAGTTCTGCTCGTAGAACGGGGTCACGATCGCGCGGGTCCGGGTGCGCAGCAGCCAGGGCTCGAGCAGTGACACCTCGGTGTGGCTGAGCAGGAACCGTCCCCGGCCGTTGAATGCGACGCGGGTCGCGATCGCCCCCTGGAACCCGCGCCCGAGGAGGTTACGGTGCCCCCACTCCAGGGTGCCGCGGAGCCGCTCGGCGGTGCCGCTGCCGATGCCGGCGTCGACCCAGCGCGCCTTGCGCGCCCGCACCCGCAGGTCGAAGTTCATCCGCTGTCCGCTGGAATCGGGGATCGGGGAGATCTGCACCTGGCTGAACAGCCCGGTGTCGTAGAGGCGCTCGCCGGAGCGCACCACCCGCGAGCGCCGGTAGACATCGTCGCGCTTGAGCAGCAGCTCCCGCATGACCAGCGAGGAATCCACCGGCTCGTATCCGTGCGCGAGCGCGTCGCCCACCAGGTACTGGGGACCCTCCACCACCTCGAAGCTCACCGACACCCGGAGCGAGTCGAGCCCGTCGCCGCGCCGCGCCAGCGCGCTGATGCGCGGCACGAACCCCTGCTCCTGGTAGATCTCGGAGATCTTGAGCGTGTCGAGCTGGAGCACGAACGGATCGAACGGCTGGCCGGGCTTGGAGAGCAGCTTGCGCCGGAGATTGCGCTCCGGCAGCGATTGGACGCCGGTGAACTCGACCACCGACACCCGCGAGCGCTCGCCTTCGTGGACCAGGAACGTGACCGCGACCTTGGTCGAGTCGCGCATCGGATCGACCCGCACCGCCACCCGGGCGTCGAGGAACCCGTGGTGCAGGTAACGGTCGCGGATGGCGAGCGTGTCGGAGTGCAGGAAGTCGAGCCGGTAGATCGGCTTGTCCCGCCAGGGCCAGATCGACGGGCTGCGCGTCTTCATGACCGAGCGCAGCTCACCCGCCCCAACGCGGTGCCGTCCCTCGAAGCGCACCTTCGCGACGGTGCGCATCTCACCCAGCAGGTCGTCCTGGGCATCCGCCGGCCGCGCTCCGCCCACACTCGCGGCCGCGAGCACCAGGCACACGTTCATCATCCCTCGCACGCCGCTAGGGCGTCTTCGGGGCAACCTGGCCCTCCTGGGGAGCCTTGTCGAGCGCACGCTGCCGCTGCAGCCAGCGCAGCGGGTCATTCGCCAGGATGAGAACGAACAGCGTACCGATCACCGCCAGCCCGACCTTCTGGAATCGGACGTAGGCCCGGTACGAGATCGCCTGACCGCGCAGCGCCTGGAGAAACGCCAGCGCGATGTGGCCGCCGTCCAGGATCGGAATGGGGAGCAGATTGAACGCCATGATCGCGACGTTGATCATCGCCAGGAACTGGAGATACGCGTCGATGCCGCGCCGCGCCTGCTCGCTGGCCGCCTGGGCGATGAACATCGGCCCGCCCAGGTATTCGCGGTAGTAGAGCGGCCGGGTGACCGTGAGCCACATGCCGCGATAGACGCTGGCGATGAGGTCGCCGGTGGCCCAGAAGCCCAGCTCGATCGAACGCAGGAACGGATAGCGCTCGACGTAGTTGCCCATGCGGCGCGCCTCGATGCCGATCCGACCGGCGTTGGAGCCGCCCACGCCCCCCGGATCGACCGGGGTGACGGTGAGGTCGAACGTGCGCCCGTCCCGCCACACGCGCAGCACCACCGGCTTGTCGGTCTGCGAGGAGATCGCCCGCGGCAGGTCGTCCCACACGTGCACCGTCTGCCCGTTCACCGCCAGGATGCTGTCGCGCTCCTTGAGGCCCGCCTTGTAGGCGGGCATGCCGGTGACCACCGTGCCCACGATCGGCGGGTCGGAAGGGCGCGCGAGCCCGGCGAGGAACTCCCGGCGGGCGGCGGACGGGATCGTGAAGCCGAAGGTCGAATCCTCCCGCAGCGCCGTGATCGCGAGATCGTCCTTGTCGGGCACGCGGCGCTCGGTGAGGAACAGCGCCACCCAGGTTCCGACCGGCTTGCCGGAGACGCCGGTGATCCGGTCCCCTTCCTGGAGCCCGTACCGGTGCGCGAGCGTCGAGTCGGGCAGCGCCCCGAGCACGTTCGGGAAGTCGGGATAGGTCACGCCGACCATGCCGATGATCATCATGATCACGAACGCGGTGATGAGGTTCGCGACCGGGCCCGCGGCGGCGATGACGACCCGCCCGTACCAGGGGTGCGAGAGGTACTCCCCCTCGCCTGCCGGCATCGAGCCGTCCTCGTTGGGGCTGTCCCCCGCCATCGAGACGTAGCCGCCCAGGGGAATCCACGAGATCCGGTACTCGGTCTCGCCCCGGGTGAACTTGACGATCGCCGGGCCGAACCCGAGCGAGAACTTCAACACCTTGACGCCCCGCCACTTGGCGGCGAGGAAATGCCCCAGCTCGTGAACGAAG
The DNA here is from genome assembly GCA_035275545.1 of Candidatus Eiseniibacteriota bacterium. Taxonomy (GTDB): domain Bacteria; phylum Eisenbacteria; class RBG-16-71-46; order RBG-16-71-46; family RBG-16-71-46; genus WS-11. Next base: position 9,372 of record DATEMP010000182.1, read on the forward strand.
ATGACCAGCCCGAGCAGCACCAGGCCGGGGAGGACCATGTTGGAGATCACCGACAACTCCTTTGGCGGCCAAGCACTTGCGGACGTTAACCCGCTCGCGCGGAGAGCGTCAAGCGCGGCACGCCGAACACCCCGCAGGGCATCATCTATTTATCGGTCAACGGATGCCGGTTCTTCATCACCAGCGCCGCCCGGCGGCCTCCCGGCGCCCCCGGGCGCGCGTCCCCCCACCACGGGGGTGCCGATGCCGTGCTCGGTGAACGTGGCGCGGGTGCGCCGGGTGGCCTCCAGCATGTGCTGATGCCCCGCGAGCGCTGCGGGATCCATCCAGGGTCGCTCGTGCCACAGGTGCCAGACCGGCGCCGTGTAGCGGATCGAGAACCCGCGCACGCCCGCGTTTTCGAGACGCGCCCCGAGCTCGTTGTCCTCGAGTCCCCAGCCGAAGCGCTCGTCATAGCCCCCCACGCGCACGAAGTCCTCGACCCAGGCCGAGGAGTTCCCGCCCTTCCACGGCGCGCGGCGTGGCTGGACGCGGTCCAGAAAGTGTCCGAGCGCCCGCGGCAGCGCGTACTGCGGCTTGTTGCCCGCCTCGCGCTCGAAGGCGCCGGCATCCACGTCCTCGGCGCGCATCGCCTCGGAGACCTCGCGTGAGAGCCGGATGCAGCCGCCCGACACGTAGCGCGAGGGCCGCGTCTCCTCGAGGTGGCGCGCGAGCAGGTCGCGCGCCGGCAGCCAGTCACCGTCGGTGAACAGCGCCCAGCGGGCGCCGAGCTCGCGGGCGCGCAGTACCGCTGCGTTCACGATCCGGCACTTGCCGAAGATGCGGTCGTGCTCGAGCCGCACGTGCTCGGCGCCCCAGCGCCGCACCACCGCGGCGGTCTCGGGACCGCTCCCATCGTCGGCCACCACGACCCAGCGCGGCTTCACCTGCTGCCGCGCCCATGCGCGCAGGACGAGATCGAGTGCGCGCGAGTTCTCGTACGTCGAGACGATGACGGCGGTGTCGGAGGTCATTCAGGGGGCGGCGTCGGGCCGGGATCGCCGCTCCTCGCTATGCCCACACGCTTCGTCGCGGCGTCCCGGCCCGACGCCGCCTGTGCTCGTCCGCGGTCCGCAGCCGCCACCGTCGCCTGATCGCGTGCCCACGCGTCGACCGACAAGAGCTGTTCGAGCGAAGTAACCTGCGAGACATCGTGCGCGTCGAGCACCGCGGCGATGACGTCGGGCACGGCGCCCAGCGGCAGGCGGCCCTCGAGGAATGCGGCGACCGCGACCTCGTCGGCGGCGTTGAGGACGCAGGGCGCGGTGCCGCCTGCGCGGCCGGCGGCGAGCGCCAGGTCGAACGCCGGGTGGCGGCCGGGCTCGATGGGCTTGAACGTGAGGCCGGCGAGTGCTTCCGGCGCGACCGGCTCCGGGCCACCCGGCCAGTGCTCGGGCCAGGAGAGCGCGAGCTGGATCGGCAGCTTCATGTCGGCGGCCGCCGCCTGCGCGACCATCGAGCCGTCGCGGAACGCCACCAGGGCATGGAACCGCGCCTCGGGATGCAGCACGGCGTCGAGCCGCGCCCAGTCGAGATCGAAGAGCCAGTGCGCCTCGATGAGCTCGAGCCCCTTGTTGAAGAGCAGTGCCGAGTCCACGGTGATGCGCGGCCCCATCGACCACACCGGGTGCGCGAGCACCTCGTCGCGCGTGGCGCTCCGCCAGTCGGGATGCGTGCGCAGCGCCCCGCCCGAGGCGGTGAGCGTGAGGCGGGCGACCTCGGCCGCCGGACGCCCGCCCAGGCACTGGAGTGCCGCGCTGTGCTCGCTGTCCACCGGCACCAGCTCGCCGCCCTTGGCGAGTGCCGCGCGTACCAGCGGCCCGCCCACCACCAGCGTCTCCTTGTTGGCGAGCGCCAGGCGGCACCCGCGCGCCAGCGTCTCGAGCGAGGCGGCGAGCCCTGCCGCGCCGACGATGCCGTTGACCACCGCGTCGCACTCGACGCGTGCCACCAGGCGCGCCGCGGCACCCTCGCCCA
>DATEMP010000183.1:0-2590 GCA_035275545.1 Candidatus Eiseniibacteriota bacterium
CGAGTGCGAGGCCGGCCAGCGCGAAGCCCGCGAGCGCCGCGGTCACGCTGCCCCGCGCCCCGCGCATCGCGGCTAGCCCGAGACCTTCGCCGTCCCCAGCCGGGGCGTGCGCAGATCGTGCTCGTCCTCGATCTCGCCCACGATCTCCTCGAGGATGTCCTCGAGCGTCACGATGCCGATGAACCGGCCGCCTTCGTCGCGCACCACCGCCATCTGGCGCTTCTCGCGCCGGAACTCGCGCAGCAGCCGCGCCACCGGCTGCCCGGGGTCGACGAACAGCGCCGGATACATGGCGTCCATGAGGATCACCAGGCCCTTCAGGCTGAACACGTGGAACAGATCCTTGGTGTTGACGATGCCGACGATGTTGTCGGCCGTGCCCTCCCAGACCGGCATGCGCGTGTGGGCGGTCTCGCGCGCGGTCTCGAGGATCTCGCTCTCCGAGGCGTGGAGCGAGAGGGTTACCACCTTCTCGCGCGCGATCATCACGTCGCCGACCTTCTTGTCGGAGAGCTCGAACACGTTCTGGAGATAGGTGGCCTGGTCCTCGGGCATGACGCCCGCTTCCTGGGTCTCCTCCACCAGCATGCTCAGCTCATCGACCGAGTGCACCGTCTGCTTGGCCGGCTGCGCGGGCAGCCGCAGCATCCGCACCATGCCGTTCGTGGACCCGGCGATCAGGCGGATGAACGGCCGGAACAGGCCGCCGAAGGTGAGCAGCGGCCCCGCCACCAGCAGCGACACGTCCTCGGCGCGCTCGATCGCGATCACCTTGGGCACCTGCTCGCCGAGCACCACGTGCAGGTAGGTGATGAACATGAGCGCGATCAGCAGCGCGGTCGCGTGCGAGAGCGCCACGCCCCACACCACCGGCAGGGCGTGGAAGAGCGGCTCGATCAGGTGCGCGATCGCGGGCTCGCCGATCCAGCCCAGCGCCAGGCTCGCGATCGTGATGCCCACCTGGCTCGCGGCGATCGCGTCGTTGAGCTTGGCGATCGCGTCGCGAACCGCGATCGCGCCGAACTTGCCCTCCTCGACCAGCTGCTCGACCCGCGTCCAGCGCACCGTGACCAGCGCGAACTCGGCGGCCACGAAGAACGCGTTGAGCGCGACCAGCAGGAACACCCCGAGGAGGCGGACGACGTCCAGCGCGTAGGAGGTGGAGGCCATCGCGGGCGCGCTAGTCGACTTCGCGCCGTCCCTCGAGGGCGCGCGCCAGGGTCACCTGGTCCGAATACTCCAGATCGGAGCCCATCGGCACGCCGCGCGCGATCCGCGTCACGCGGACGCCGAGCGGCGCGAGCAGCTTGGACAGGTAGAGCGCAGTCGCCTCGCCCGCGACGTTGGGGTTGGTGGCGAGGATCACCTCGCGCACCGTGTCGTCGCGCAGGCGCTCGAGGAGCGGCTTGATGCGCAGGTCCTCGGGGTGCGTGCCGTCGAGCGGCGAGAGCGCTCCCCCCAGCACGTGGTAGCGGCCCCGGAACTGGCCGGTGCGCTCGAACGCCATGACGTCGCCGGGCTGCTCGACCACGCACACCAGCGTGGCGTCACGCTGCGGGTCGGCGCACAGGCGGCAGGGATCCTCGTCGCTGAAGTTGCCGCACACCGCGCACAGGCCCACGCGCTCCTTGACGGCGCGGATCGCGTCGGAGAGCCGCAGGCTGTCATCCTTCGAGGAACGGAGGATGTGGAGCGCCAGCCGCTGGGCGGTCTTCTGCCCGATGCTCGGCAGCTTCGCGAGTTCCTCCACCAGGAGTTCGAGGTACTTCGAGCTGTACATGGGGGCTCGGGAGCGCGCCGGGGGGCGCGCCTAGAACGGCAGGTTCATGCCGCCGGTGAGCTTGCCGAGCGTCTCCTTCATGCGCGCCTCCGAGGCGCGCTGCGCCTCACCGATCGCGGTGAGGATCAGATCCTCCACCAGCGAAGCGTCTCCTTCCTTGAGCGCCTCGGGGCTGATGGTGAGCTCCTTGAGTCGCTGGCGGCCGTCGACGACCGCACGCACCATGCCGCCGCCCGCAGACGCTTCGAAGCGCTCCTCGTCGAGCTTCTCCTGTGCCTCGGTCATCTGCTTCTGCATCTTCTGCGCCTGCTTGACGAGGTCGCCGAAGCTCTTCATGGGCCGGTCCTCTCCGACGCTCCGGCGGCGGGCGAAGCGCCCCCGGGCTCGATGATGTCGCCTTCGAACCAGGCGATCGCGCGATCGATCAGCGGGCGCACGTCCTCGCTGGTACGCGGCGCGGGCGCACCGCCTTCGAGCGCCACGCACCGGACCGCGAGCGGGCGCCCGAACGTGCGCGCCACCACCCGGGCGATGATCCCGCGGTTCTCCTTCTCGTCCACCACCGCGCGGTGCAGGTCGTCCATCGCCAGCACCACGTGCGCGTCGGTGGCACCGTCGAACCGGCACGCCTGGAGGAACGCCCCCAGCATGCGCTTCTGCTCGTTCACGCCGTCGACGGTCGCGAGCCATTGCGCTTCGAGCGCAGCGTCGCTCGCGGGCGGCGCGGGAGCCTCCAGCACCGCGGTCGTGGTCGATGCCGCGCGCTCCTCGGTGACGGTCGCTGCGCGGGCGGCCGCGACCGGCTCGTTC
>DATEMP010000184.1:0-9158 GCA_035275545.1 Candidatus Eiseniibacteriota bacterium
TGAGCGCGCCGCGCAGCCGGTCGGCGGCGTCGCGCACCGCGTCCGCATCCGCCTCGGCCTCGAGCTCGGCCACCACCCAGCGCCCGCCGGGGGCGTCGGACGCCGCAGCCGCGATACGCGTCATCTCCGCCTCGAGCCCGCCGCGTTTGGCGTCCGACTGGGCCTTGCGCAGACGCTCCAGCTCGCCGCGCAGCCGCTCGATCTGCTCCGGCACCGCCTCGGGCCGCACCTGGAAGAGCGCCGCCGCCCGGTGGAGCGCCTCGGACTCGGCCTTGAACCAGCGCACCGCCTCGTGGCCGCACAGCGCCTCGATGCGGCGCACGCCGCTGGCGATGGTGGTGTCTGAGACGATCGTGAACGCGCCGATGTCGCCGGTGCGGCCCACGTGCGTGCCGCCGCACAGCTCGAGGCTGGTCGGGATGCCCGCCTCGTCGACCCCCGGCACCGTGACCATGCGCACCTGGGCGCCGTACTTCTCGCCGAACAGCGCCATCGCGCCGAGCTGCTTCGCCTCGGCGAGCGGCATCACCTGCCAGGTCACCTCGGTGTTGCGCAGGATCCACTCCATGACCGCGCGTTCGATCGCCTGCAATGCCTCGGCGGACGGCGCCTCGAAGTGCGTGTAGTCGAAGCGCAGGCGGTCGGGCGCCACCAGCGAACCCGCCTGGCGCACGTGGGTGCCGAGCGTCTGCCGGAGCAGCGCGTGGAGCAGGTGGGTCGCGGTGTGGTGGCGCATGGTCGGCAGGCGGTGTGCGGGGTCGACGGCCGCGCGCAGGCCGCGGGCCTCGAGCAGTGCCGCGCGGTCGCCCGGGGCGATCCGCACGCGGTGCACGATGCTGTCGCCCTCCTTGAGCACGTGCGTCACCTCCGCCCCGACACCCGGAGCCTCGAGCCGGCCGCGGTCGGCCACCTGCCCGCCGGACTCGGCGTAGAAGGGGGTGCGGTCGAGCACCACGTCGATCGCCCCCTCACCCGCCTCGCGCCAGCGCCGCACCTTCACGCTGTCCGCCACCAGCGAGCCGTAGCCCAGGAACTCGGAATCGGCCCCCTCGCTCACCGTGGTCCACGGGGCACGCGCCGGCGGGTCACCGCCCTTGTCGAACTTGCTGCCGGCGCGCGCGCGCTGCCGCTGTGCTTCCATCGCGCTCTCGAAGCCCTCGCGGTCGACGGTCACGCCGCGCTCGGCGGCGATCTCCTCGGTGAGCTCGACCGGGAACCCGTAGGTGTCGTGGAGCAGGAACGCGTCCGCGCCCTCGATGCGGCCCTTGCCGCCCTGGAGCAGCTGCTCGAGGCGCGCGAGGCCGTCCTCGAAGGTCTGGACGAAACCCTCCTCCTCCCGGTCGAGCACCTTGGCGATCTCGTCCTGGTGCTTGACCAGCTCGCCGTAGTGGCCGCCGAACTGCTCGACCACCCGCAGCGCGCATCCCGAGAGGAACGGGCGGTCGATGGCGAGCGTGCGCCGCGAGCGCCCGCGCGTCACCGCGCGCCGCAGCAGCCGGCGCAGCACGTAGCCCGCGCCCTCGTTGCCGGGGAGCGCCCCTTCCGCGATCGCGAAGGTGAGTGCCCGCAGGTGATCGGCGATGATCCGCGCATCGCGCTCCTGCTCGCGGCTCGCCGCCCCGCCCGCGCCGCGGGCGCCGCCCAGCGCCAGCACCTGCGCCACCAGCGGCTGGAAGAGGTCGGTCTCGAAGATCGTGGTCCTGCCCTGGACGATCAGCGCCAGGCGCTCGATCCCCATGCCGGTGTCGATCCCGGGACGCGGCAGCGGCGTGAGCGTGCCGTCGGCCTTGGCGTCGAACTGCGGGAACACCAGGTTCCAGAACTCCATGTAGCGGTCGCCGGCGTCACCGGGCCGCTCGCCCCAGAAGGCGCCCTCGGGAAGATAGGACGGACGCTGCTCGCCCAGGTCGAAGTAGATCTCGCTGCAGGGCCCGCACGCGCCCTGTCCGCCCGCCGGTCCCCAGAAGTTGTCCGCGCGGCCGAGCGCGACGATGTGGTCGGCCTTGAGGCCCACCTTCTTCCAGAGTGCCGCCGCCTCGTCGTCGCGCGGCAGCTTGCCCTCGCCCGCGAAGATGGAGACGTGCAGCCGCTCCCGGGGCAGCCCGAGCACGCCGGTCACGAACTCCCACGCGAACGCGATCGCCTCCTCCTTGAAGTAGGCGCCCTTGTCGCGCGGGCCGAACGAGAAGTTGCCCAGCATCTCGAAGAAGGTGTCGTGGCGCGGCGTCAGCCCCACGTTGTCGAGGTCGGTGAGTCGCAGGCACTTCTGCACCGAGACCGCGCGCGTGTAGGGCAGCTCGCCGGTCGCCGTGTAGTACGGCTTGAACTGCACCATCCCGGCGGTGGTGAAGAGCAGCGACGGATCGTTGGGCACCAGCGGCGCCGAGGGCACGGCGGTATGCCCGCGCGCCACGAAGAAATCCAGGAACGCACGGCGCAGCTCGGCCGCGGTGCGGGGCACGGAGGAGGTGTGCGGGGTCGGCATAGGGCGGGGAAGATATCGGTTGGCGGCGGAAGATGCACGCCGCGGCGCGGATACGGCCCCTGCGCAGCAAACGACACCGCCCGCGGCATCGCGCCGCGGGCGGTGGTTCGTTTCAGCGACGGCGCGGTCCTCAGACCTTGACGGCGGACTCCAGCGTGGCGTCCATGGTGATCTCCGCCTTCAGCAGTCGCGAGATCGGGCAACCCTCCTTGGCGCCGGTGGCGATCTCCTGAAACTTCGCCGGATCGATTCCCGGCACGGTCGCCTTCACGGTGAGATGGCTCTTGGTCACGGTCGGCTTCCCGTCGACGGTGTGGAGCGTCACCGCTGCGGTGGCCTCGACCCGTTGGGGGGTGAAGCCGGCCTTCGCGAGATCGGCGGACAGCGCCATCGAGAAGCACGACGCGTGGGCCGCCGCGATCAGCTCCTCGGGATTGGTCCCCGCTTTGTCCTCGAAGCGGGTCGAGAACGTGTATTCGATATCCGTGTAGGCGGTGTCCTTGATCACGCCGCTCGGCGTCGAGATGCTGCCTTTGCCGCTCTTGAGATCGCCCTGCCAGACGGCTGATGCCTTGCGAATCATGCTGCCTCCCCGTGGTTCGCGCGGTGGCCCGCGTCTAATCGTCGGTTGGGTTCCGCAATGCCTGCTCGATCGTATCGCCATCGAAGCCGCGCCGCACCAGCAACGCGTAGAGGCGCTGGCGGCGTACCCTCGGCTCCAGACCAGCGTAGCGCCGCTCCGCCTGGGACACCACCCGGCGCGCGAGCCGCACCTCGTCGGCGCCGCCCTGCTCGGCGACCAACCGCGCGCGCGCCGTGTCGATGTCCTCGGCCGCAATGCCGCGGCCGCGCAGCTCCTGCTCGAGCCGGCGCCAGCCCGCGGTGCGCCGGCCCCAGCGCTCGGAGATGAAGGTGCGCGCGTATTCGACGTCGTCCACGAGCCCCACCCCCGCCAGGCGCTCGACCACCTGGGTCACGATCGCGCCATCGAAGCCCTTGTCGCGCAGGCGGCGGGTCAGGTCGACGCGCGAGAGGCGCCGGCGGTCGAGGAGCTTGAGCGCCGCCTCGCGTGCCGCCTCGGGGTCGTGGAGACGCTCGGCAGGCTCGCTTGCACGCTCCGCCGGGAGCTTGGACCGCCCGGGTCGAAGGCCCGCGCGGGGTGAGGCGCGCACGTCAGTACGCCCCGGGGAGCAGGCGACGCGTGCGGCCCATGTAGTCCCGGTAGCCGTCCCCGAACTGCTCGACCATGAAGCTCTCCTCGACGTCCATCCGGCGCTTGAACATCCAGAACACGACCGGCATGAGCGCCAGCGCCACCACGCTGCGGAACACGCCCGCGAAGCCCAGGTCCATGAGCAGGATGCCGAGGTACGACGGATGCCGCACCAGCGCGTAGAAGCCGGTGGTGTGGACCGTGTGGCCTTCCTGGATCGCCACCACCGAGACGAAGCGCCGGCCCAGCTCGAGCATCGGCCCCAACCGGAGCGTCACGCCCGCCGTCAGCACCGCGAAACCCACCCAGCGCGTCACGTCCCCGCCCGGCAGCACCCACAGGTCGCGCGCGTCCATGTACGGCATGATGAACGCGGTGAAGAGCGAGTGGAACACGAGCAGCGGGAAGAACGGCTTCCAGTCGGGCGTGCTCTTGAGCCCGCGGCTCCGCCCCGAGGTGCTCCAGGTCATGATCGGGATCATGATGAGGTGCAGGATCACCACGCCCACCCGCACCGGATGCGCGAAGAAGCCGCTCCAGCTTCCCCAGCCCATGACCATGAGCAGGAGGAACATCCCGACGTTGAGGGGGATGCCGATGAGCTGACGCCACGAAGGGGCGGCCGAGCCGCGGCCGCCCCCTTCGGTGGTAACGGTCATGGCCGCCGTCCCTACATGCCGGGGATGGGCACGTTGCTGCTGAACATGTCCACGGCGATCTTCCACTCGCCGTTCACTTTCTTGAGGACGGTGGAGTACTTGCCGTTGTCGGTCATCGGCTTGCCCTTGGGGTCGGTGCCGCTGAACGTGTAGGTGCCGATGTCCACCGCCATGTCCCCCGCCTCCGAGATCATCTTGGCGGTCGAGGTGGTCGACAGCGTCATCCCGGGAATGCTCAGGAACCCCACCCATGCCTGCCGGATGGCATCCTTGCCTTCGGCCGGAGGCGCATTGGGGGGCATGACGCGACCATCATCGGCGTATAGGTTGACGAGCGCGGTGGTGTCACGCGCGGTGATTCCCGCGAGATAGGCGGCGTTGATGCTGTCGATCGCGGCGGCGATCGCCGCCTGATCGACGGGCGGCGCAGCCTTCTGGGTCATGCCCGCGCAACCGACGAGCGCGAGCAGTCCGATCAACCAACCTGCGCGAGAAAACCGCATGGCAACCTCCTGATGGTGGACATGACCCCGCCCGCAGCCTGGGCGGGGTCCGACGAAGCGACGGAAGCTACCGCTTCCGGTCCCCGCTCGCCACCATGGCCGGCTGCGGCCGCGCGGGCGTGCTGCCCGCCGGGCCCTTGGCCGGTGGAGCTCCGTTGCCCGGCTTGGCCGCTGCGCCGTCCGCTCCCGCGACGGCGGCGGCAGGCGTCGGAGCGGCCGGAGCACCGGGGACCTTGAGCCCGAGCATCGGCAGGAGCTTGGCTTCGACCTGGGCGCGGATGTCGCGGTGCTCCTTGAGGAACAACCGCGCGTTCTCGCGTCCCTGGCCGATGCGCTCCTCGCCGAACGAGAACCAGGTGCCGCTCCTCTGGATCACGTTCTTCTCAAGCGCGAAGTCGATGAGCTCGCCTTCGCGCGAGATCCCCTCGTTGTAGATGATGTCGAACTCGGCCTCGCGGAACGGTGCCGCGACCTTGTTCTTGACCACCTTCACCTTGGTCCGGTTCCCGACCGCCTGCTCGCCCTCCTTGAGCGTGGCGATGCGGCGGATGTCCATGCGCACCGAGGCGTAGAACTTGAGCGCCCGACCACCCGCCGTGGTTTCCGGCGAGTTGTGGACGATCACCCCGTCGACGAGATAGGAATGGTTCCCCTCGACCTCGATATCGAAGCGATGCGTCGAACGGGTCGCCGGCTTGGCGTATCGCTTGACGATCTTCGCGGGGACCGCGCGCAGATGCGTCATGTCGGCCAGCTGGAGACCGACCGAGATATCCCCCACTTCCGCGTCCGACGCCCACTCGAACTGGCCACGCCGGCTGGGATGAAGCTTGTACTCCAGCGCCGGGTGCAGCCATGGAGCGATGAGGGCGTGCAACCGGTCGGTCTGCTCCGAGCTGAACCAGAATCCGCGGCCGTCATCGCGAGGACGCCCGATCCCGAGGCGCTCCATGGTCGCGCATACCGCTTCGCGGCACTCGCCTTCGAGCGACTTGTTGTAGATGACCGCCTTGCCCTTTCCCCAACGCTCGTACGAGCCGGCAAACGAGCCGTCGTCGCCATACCAGACCGCAAGCCCGCGCGCATCGAGATCGGCGAGGACCTCCGTGTCGACCGTGCGCTTGCCATCGCTCGAGTACAACTGGGCACGCAGATCGGCCAGGTACGGAGTGGCATAGGTATCGAACCCGGAGCCATTCCCCATGGGGCCCAGACTCCGGGAAATGGGCTGAAGCATCGAGTGTTTCCAGTGCAGGTAGTCCGTTTGCGCGGGTCCGTGGCCCACCCGGAAGCTGGCGGTGTGCGTGCCGACCTGGCGCAATGAACCGTCTCCGAGCGCGCTCCCCAGGAGGATCTGGTGCTGCTCGCCGGTCACCGCCACGTCTTCGACAGAGACCAGGACCTCATCTCCAACACCCAGCTCGCCGGCGGGCACCTCCCCATTCGGCGTGAAGATCATGTGCCCCGGTGTCGCGGCGAACTTGCGGCGGCCGGACGGGCCTCCTTCGACCTCGAACTGCAGGAAGGTGTCGGTCGGACCGTTGTCGAACCAATTCACGACCTTCCGGGGCTCGATCCTGCCGCTGACCGGATCGTACGAGAGCACCTCGACCGGCATGCGCTGGTTGACGATCTTGCCGATCTTCTCACTCGTGCCATCGGCAAGCGTGACGCGCGTGCTGTAGTGGAAGCACCCGAACATGACCCCGATCTGCATGCGGATCTGGTTGATGAAGATCACGCTGGTCTTGCTCTTGGAGATCGAGCCGGTGAGCTTGCGCAGCGCCTGCGACATGAGCCGCGCCTGCAGCCCCACGTGCGAGTCGCCCATCTCGCCTTCGATCTCGGCGCGCGGCACCAGGGCCGCCACCGAGTCGATCACCACCACGTCGACCGCGCCCGAGCGCACCAGGTGGTCGGCGATCTCGAGCGCCTCCTCGCCGGTGTCGGGCTGGGCGACGTGCAGGTTGGTGATGTCCACGCCCAGCTTCTGTGCGTAGGCGGCGTCGAGCGCGTGCTCGGCGTCGATGAACACCGCGTTGCCCCCCTGCTTCTGGGCGTTGGCGATGATGGTGAGCGCGAGCGTGGTCTTGCCCGAGGACTCGGGGCCGTAGATCTCGATCACGCGGCCGCGCGGGATGCCGCCGATGCCGAGCGCCATGTCGAGCGCGATCGAGCCGGTGGGGACGACCTCGACCGCCTCGATCGCCGAGCCATCTCCCAGTTTCATGATCGCGCCCTTGCCGAACTGCTTCTCGATCTGCTGGAGCGCGAGGTCCAGCGCCTTGGTCTTTTCCTTGGCCGACGGCGTGTTCGGAATCATGTTCTGCGTCTCCTTCGCAGGGGCTGCCGTTCGTGGTGCGGGGCGCTGGGCGGGCGGGGCTCCGGCCCGGCGCCATGATAGCGGCGGCAGGCCACTACCATCGAGTTCGAACGCATACTACACAAATGGGCAGTAGATGCAAGAGGGCGCGAAAACCGCACAAGAGCTCGCCCTCGGCCCTTAGTCGTAGTGCTTGAGCTGGGGCCAGGCCTGGGCGGGCGGCATCTTGAAGCGGCGGGCGATCGAGATGTCGAGATGACGCTCATAGGGCATGGCGAGCGGGTGGTCGACCGAGTCCACCACCGCGATCGACTCGAACCAGGCGGCATTGTCGTCGCGGCCGCCGCCGATGACGATCATCACGCCGCCGTCCCAGTCGCCGGGCCCCCAGAGCCAGTAGTTGTTGTGGCTGCTCACCGCGCGCGGCAGCCCCCGCGCGCGGCCCAGCACGTCGACCGCGCCCGCCTCGCCGTAGTTCTGCCCGAACACCACCGCCTTGCGCCGCTCCTCGTCGCTCAGGCGCGCGGCCGCGCGCGCCACGCCGTCGACCATCGCCTCCCAGCCGTGCATGTCGGCGTAGTGCTGGCCGAGCGGGCCGATGCGCTTCCGCTCCTCGGTCCCCGGCTTGACGCCCAGCGCCGCCTGGTAGCGGATGAAGTCGTCGACCGGCAGCACCGGGAGTGCGAGCGGCAGCCACACCAGGGTCGCGAGCGATGCCGCCACCGCCACCGGCTTGAGCCAGCGCCCGCGCGCGGCCGCGAGACGCTCCCAGGCGAGACCGCCCAGCGCGAACAGCATCGGGTAGGCGACCGAGAGATACCCGGCGCGGCTCCGTCCGCCCGCCACCAGCAGGGCGAGCACCGCCAGGTAGATCCAGGCGAACAGCCGCAGCGCGCCGCCCCGGGCCAACAGCGCGTAGCCGAGCCCCGCGATCCAGACCAGCGCGTTGCCCGGGCCCATGCCCTGGAGCTGGCGCGCCAGGAACTGGATCGGCGTGATCGGCGCCATCTTCCGGCCGGTGGCGTTGCGCATGAACTCGAGCGTCGGCCAGCCGTTCGCGACCTGCCACAGCACGTGCGGCACGAACATCGCCGCGGCGATCGCGGCCGCGAGCCAGGGCCCGGGCGTGAGCAGCACGCGGCGATGCGGCGTGAGCACCAGGCCCACGCCGATCCCGAGCCCGAGCCACAGGACGCTGATCTTGTTGAGCAGCCCGAGCCCGAGCAACACGCCGAGCACCGCCCAGTCGCGCACCGCGCCGCCGCGCAGGCACGCGATCAGCACCCGGATCGCGGCGGTCCAGAGCAGCAGGTCGAAGGCGTTCATCGAGTAGTAGTGGCCGATCGAGAGGAAGCTCGGCGCCACGATCACCCCCAGGCACGCCAGCGCCTGGGCGAAGCGCCCGCCGCCCAGCTCGCGCGCGATCGCGCCGGTGAGCCACACCGTGCCGGCGCCCACGAGCGCCGGCACCAGCCGGATCGCCACCAGCGACTCGCCGAAGATCCGGGTGACCATCGCGAGCACCGCGATCGAGAGCGGCGGCTGGTCGACGTAGCCCCACGCCAGGTGCCGGGCGCAGACCACGTAGTAGAACTCGTCGCGGAACCAGCCGTAGCGGGTGATCGCGGCGAGATGGAGCGCCACCTTGGCGGCCGAGAACACCGCGAGCATGCCGCGGTGGCTCGGGCCCCGCTCGGGCAGCGGCGCCGCGGTCATGACGCGAGCATCGCCTCGGCGCGCACCTGGTAGATCGAGCCGCGCGGATGGAGCGTGCTCTGGACCACGCTCACCCGGTCGACCGCGAAGGGCGGCGACCCATCGACCACCGCGCCCTCGAGCTTCACGCTCCAGTCCTGGTCCCGCTGCCGCACCCGCCCGATGGTGAGGTGCGAGGTGAACGCGCGGTCGGCGGGATCGAACCCGCGCCGCCTCAGCGCCTGCTCGAGCGAGCGCGCGATCGCCACCAGCGCCTCCC
>DATEMP010000185.1:0-2736 GCA_035275545.1 Candidatus Eiseniibacteriota bacterium
GCGGCCGCGGGCGACGGTGCGCGCCGGAACAGCAGCCAGGCGGTGATGAGCGCGATGCTGAGCGTGAACAGCAGCAGGTCGCTGCGCACGATCGGACCGATCACCGCCATCTCCTGCTTGCTCGCGGGCAGCACCTGCGCCTCGGACAGCTCGTGCAGCCCGCCCGCGAGCAGCTGGAGCGCGAGCAGCGTGAGCACGGCGCTGGTGAGCGTGAAGAACGGCCGGAGCGGGATCCTGACGCTGCCGCGCACGAACAGGACGCCGAAGCCGATCGCGAGCGCCAGGCCGATGAGCGACCCGAGCCAGAGCGACACGCCCTCGCTGTTGAAGCGCGCCGCCGAGAGGAACACCGCGGTCTCGACGCCCTCGCGGAACACCATCGCGAACGCGAACAGGAACACGCCCAGGACACCGCCGGTCTGCGCGTTCCCAGTGGCGCGCGTGAGCCCGCCCTCGATCTCCTCGCGCATGCGCGGCGCGGCGCGCCACATCCACACCACCAGGGTCGCGACCAGTGCTGCGCCCACCAGCATCGCGATCCCCTCGGCGAGCTCCTCGTTCCAGGTCACGCGGGTGGCGAGCCACGCCACGCCCACCGACAGGAGCAGCGCCGCGCCGGTGCCGCCGTAGAGCGCGGGGGCGAGGTTCTCGCGGCCGCGCCGGCGCAGGAACGCGAGCGCGATCGCCAGCACCAGGACCGCTTCGACACCTTCACGCAACGTGATGATCAGGGCTTCGAACATGCATTCTCCGTGGGACGCTGCATGGGATCAGACCGCGTGCTCCGGTCCGGGCTCGAGGGCGCTCTTCCACGCGTGGCAGGAGCGGGGCGAGCAGAATCCAAACGCCATCTCGTTCAAGGCGTAGAGCTGGCTCTTGCCGGCGCGCCGCACGCGCACGATGTCGAGATCGCGCAGGATGCGCAGCTGGTGCGAGGTGGCGGAGAGCGAGGCGCCGAGGGCGATCGCGAGATCGCTCACGCACAGCTCGCCGAGCGAGAGCGCGTAGACCAGCTTGCTGCGCGTGGGATCGCCGAGCGCCTTGAACATGCGCGCCAGCCGCTCGACGTGCGCATGGTCGGAGAGCGCCAGGCGCAGGTGCTCGGTCCGGGGTGCCTCCGGGATCGGGCGGGCGGCGGCGCCGCGTCGTGCGCGGGTCCGGCGTGCGGGACGGGGCATGGCGTCTCCAGGTTGAACACTTGACGAACCGTTCATGCGTCGGCGCATGGTGGCCGAGGGGGCGGACGGTCGTCAAGGCGGCGCGGTGGCCGCGCCGGTCACCGCGATCGGCCCGCGGATACCGAACGCTGGACCCGCCGGAGTGCGGCGGCGATACTTCGGCGGTGCGCCTCCTGTTCCGACCCGCTCCGCGCGCCGCCATCGTATTGCTGGGCCTGCTCTCCGCCGGCCTCGTGGCAACGCCCGCCGCACGCGCCGACCGCGCCGCCGAGGCGGAGTCCCTCTACCAGCGGTCGATCGCCCTCGAGGCCCGCGGCACCATCGAGGGCCGCCGCGACGCCATGGCCTGCCTCGAGCGCGCCACCTCGGTCGCCCCGGACCGGAGCGACCTCCAGATCGCGCTCGGCCGCCTCTACTACACGATGGGGTTCCTCAAGCAGGCGAAGCGGCGGTATCAGAAGGTAGAGCGCCAGAACGCCAACGACCCGGACGCGCGCTTCGGGATCGCCCAGGTATGGCGGCGCGACTGGCTCAAGTACCTGGACCGCGTGTCGCTGGGGAAGGCGGTGGACCAGTTCACCGCGGTCACGCGCCTGCGCCCCGGCGACGCGGAGGCCTGGCTCCAGCTGGTGCCGCTGCTGGTCGAGCGCAACGAGCTGGCCGCCGCGGGGACGGCCGCCGACCGGGCGATGGGTGCGGCACCGGGCCGGCCGGAGACGCAGCTCGCGGTCGCCTACACCTCGTACCGGCTGGGCCGGATCGGGCGCGCCGAGAGCACCTTCGTCGCGGCGATCCCGCGCCTGCCTCGGCTGGCGCGCGAGCGGTTCGAGGACATCGCCCCGGTGGCGAGCGAAGAGGACACCTTCACGCTGCGACGGCTGCCGCCCTCGGAGCGCCCCGAGTTCCTGCGCCGGTTCTGGCGCGAGCACGATCCCGATCTGGCCTCGCGCGAGAACGAGGCCCAGCTCGAGTACTGGTCGCGGGTCGCGCACGCCTACTTCCTGTTCTTCAATGCCCGGCGGCGCGAGTGGGACGAGCGCGGGGAGGTCTACGTCCGCTATGGGCCGCCAGAGAGCGCCGACTACAACCCGCTCAACCTGCCGAGCGTCCAGATGTTCGGGACCGGCCCCGCCTATCCGCTCAACTCGCTGGTCTGGAGCTACCCGAGCCTCGGCATGCAGGTGGTGATGCAGGACCGCACGCTCAACGAGTACTACCTGCTCCCGGTCAGCATGATCGAGGACATGGATCCGCACCCGAGCCCCGAGGTGCTGGCGCTCCGCGGCGATCTCATGTCCTCGCGCGGCGGCCGCGGCGTGTTCCCGCTGCTGCCGCCCGGCGCGGTGCCGCGTCCCGCGGACGGCGTGCTGGTGCGGTTCAGCGGCCAGCACGGCCCGCGCCTCTACGGCGAGATCGAGACCGCCGGCTCCCCGGACGACACGCTCCGGGCCGAGTGGGTGGTGCTGGACTCGGCGATGCGCGAGGTGGCGCGCGCCGACAAGGTGCCCGGCGTGTCGGGATGCGATCCCACCACGCTCCGCTCCGCGGACTTCGCCGC
>DATEMP010000186.1:0-4512 GCA_035275545.1 Candidatus Eiseniibacteriota bacterium
AAGCCGATCTTGCGGCCGCGCACGCGGAAGTTGACCACCGAGGTCGAGGGTCCGGCGTTCCCGTTCTTGAACACCCGCCCGTCACCCACCGCGTCGATCGCAGGCACACGATCGTCACCGGCTTCGACGTACCAGCCGAGGTCGGCGCGATGCGTCGCGCCGGCCAGCTCGCGCACCTGGAGGATCGGCCACACGGAGCTGTACCAGATCATGGGATCGGGATCGCCGATGCGCGCCCCGACGTAGTCGGTCTCGACGCGGATCCGGCCGGGTCCGTACGCGGCATCGACGATGCGCTGGAGGCGATCCGGCGCGGGACCGAAGAGGACATCGACGCCGGCATGCCCGGGGACGGCGGTGAGCAGCAGCAACAGGACTGCGATCGAAAGCGTGAGGCGGTGCTTCACGGGACTCCGGAAACGCGGATGCGGTGCGGGATGCTACTTCGCTGAATGACATAAGCTTAGGGACCGCATCTCACGCTCGACAACAAGCATGATGCACGATCGGGCGGCGCGGGATTGCAGAACGCCCGATTCTGGAGCAGCGGGGTGCCGCTAGATGTGGATGGGGCGCTTCGCCACCGCGAGCGCGGCTTCCTTCACCGCTTCGGGCAGCGTCGGGTGGGCGTGCACGGAGCGGGCAATGTCCTCGGCGCTCGCGCCCAGCTCCATCGCCACCGCCAGCTCGGCGATCAGGTCGCTGGCGCGTGGGCCCAGGATGTGGGCGCCGAGCAGCCGGTCGGTCGAAGCGTCGGCGATCAGCTTCACCTGACCGTCGCGCTCGCCCATCGCCTTGGCGCGACCGTTGGCGAGGAACGGGAACGTGCCGATCGCGACCGCGAGGTTGCGCGCCGCCGCGTCCTCCTCGGAGAGCCCGACGCTCGCCAGCTCGGGCCAGGTGTAGACGATGTTCGGCACGCATTCGTACGCGACGTGCCCGGGATGGCCGGCCATGCCCTCGACCGCGGCGATCCCTTCCTCCTCGGCCTTGTGCGCGAGCATCGGGCCCTGGATCACGTCGCCGATCGCGAAGATGCCGGCGACCCGGGTCTCGAACCGCTCGTTGACGACCACGCGGCCCTTCGCGTCGAGCTCGACCCCGGCCTCGCGCGCTCCCAGGCCGTCGGTGTACGGACGGCGGCCGACCGCGACCAGCAGCACATCGGCGATCTCCTCGCGCTCGCCCTCGGGGCCCGCGACCGCGACGTGCACCTGGTCGCCCTCGACGCGCGCCGCCTTCGCCGAGTGGCGGAGGTGGAACGTCATGCCCTGCTTCTCGAGCACGCGCTTGAGCAGCGCGCCGCTCTTGGCGTCCATCCCGGGAACGATCCGGTCCATGAGCTCGAGCACCTCGACGCGCGCGCCGAGCCGCATCCACACCGAGCCCAGCTCGAGCCCGATCGCACCGGCTCCCACCACCAGCATCCGTCCCGGGACCGCGCCGAGCGTGAGCGCGTCGGTCGAGTGCACGATGCGGGTGCCGTCGTAGGCGATCCCCGGCAGCGTCACCGCCTTGCTCCCGGTGGCGATCAGGATGCGCTGGGTGAGGAGCCGCTCCGGGGCGGCGCCGCCGGTCACCTCGACCTCGCCCGCGGCGACGATGCGCCCGGTGCCGGTGTGGCGCGTGATCTTGTGCTTGCGGAACAGGCTGTCGACCCCGCGGGTGAGGTCGCTCACCACCTTGTCCTTGCGCGCCATCATGGTCGGGAGATCCAGCTCGACGGTGGCGCGGATGCCGTGCGCGGCGAACCCGTGCCGGGCGTGGGAGAAGTGCTCGCTCGAATCGAGCAGCGCCTTGCTCGGGATGCAGCCCACGTTGAGACAGGTCCCGCCCAGGATCGGATACTTCTCGACCACCGCGGTCTTGAGGCCGAGCTGGGCGGCGCGGATCGCGGCCACGTAGCCACCCGGGCCCGAGCCGATGACGATCAGATCGTAGGGAGCGTCCGACATGGCGCGCAGACTATCATCGTTGACCGGATCGGTCGCACGGGCCTAGGCTTCAGGGGCGCCGCCGGGCGCGCGCCCAAGGAGGCTCCGATGCGTCGCACGATCCTCGCGATCATCCTGATGGTCTCGGTTCCCACGCTCGCCTTCGCCGCACCCGACCACGCCCCCGACCACGTGCTGGTCAAGCTGCGCGGTCCGGTCGACCTCCCCGCGTTCGGAGAGGTGCGCGCCAAGACCGGCCTCGAGTCCGTGGACGGACTGCTCCAGGCCCTGGGAGCGCTCTCGGTCGAGCGGCTCCTCCCCCCGGCGCCGGTGGAGGGCCAGGCCCTCGCCGCGTCCCTGGGCCTCGACCGCTGGTGCGTGGTGCGCTTCGCCGAGGGGATCGACGTGGTCTCGGCGCGGGACGCGCTCGCCGCCACGGCCGGCGTGGAGGTCGCCGAGCTGGATCAATGGGGCGAGGGTGCTGCGATCACGCCCAACGACCCGTCGTTCGGCACCCAGTGGCACCACAAGAACAACGTCAAGCCCGGGGCCGACAACCACGCCACCGACGGCTGGACCCGGACCACGGGCAGCAGTGCCGTGACCGTGGCGATCCTCGACTCGGGCGGGGACTGGGATCATCCCGATCTCGCCGCGCGGATCTGGAGCAACCCGGGCGAAGTGCCGTTCAACAGCGTGGACGACGACGGGAACGGATACGTCGACGACGTCCGCGGCTGGGACTTCGTCAACAACGACAACAACCCGATGGACGACCACAACCACGGCACCAACGTGTCCGGCATCGTCGGCGCGACGACCAACAACGGCGTGGGCGTCGCCGGCACCGACTGGAACTGCCGCATCATGCTCGCCAAGAACCTGGACGCCTCGAACTCGGGCTTCTACTCCTGGTGGATCTCCTCCATCTACTACGCGGCGAACAAGGGCGCCAAGGTGCTCAACATGAGCGAGGGAGGGTCGAGCTTCTCGGCCGCCATGCAGGACGCGGTGAACTACGCCCACGGCCTGGGCGCGCTGGTGGTGGTGGCGATGATGAACAACAACAACTCCACCCCCTACTACCCCGCCGCCTACACCAACACGATCGCGGTGGGCGCCACCAACGACCAGGACCGGCGCGCAGTGCCGTTCTGCTGGGGCGGCGGCAGCAGCTACGGCGCCCACATCGACATGTGCGCGCCCGGCGACTGGATTTACAGCACGCTCATCGACTCCTACGGGTACTTCTGCGGCACCTCCCAGGCCACGCCCCAGGTGTCCGCGGCCGCGGCGCTGGTCTGGGCGCTCCGGCCCTCGCTCACCAACGCCGAGGTGCGGAGCCTCCTGCTCGCGAACTCGGACGATCAGGTGGGGCTCCCCGCCGAGGACACCGCCGGCTGGGACCAGTATCACGGCTACGGACGCCTGAACCTCTACCGCCTGCTCACCGCCGCGGTGGTCGGGGTCGGGCACAATCCGCTCGCGACCTCGCTCGAGATTCGCGTGGCGCCGAATCCCGCCCGCGATCTGGCGACGCTCCGCTACCGTCTGCCCTCGGCCGGGCACGTGGAGGCGGAGGTCTTCGACCTCGCGGGACGCCGCGTCGCCGGGATCGCACGCAACGGAGCGCCGGCGGGTGACGGAGCGCTCGAGCTCGACACGTCGGGCCTCGCCTCGGGCGTCTACCTGCTGCGGACCACCTTCCGGGCCGGCGGAGAGACGGTGCGATCGAGCGGGAGGATCGCGGTCGTCCGCTAGCGCCGCGGCGCGGCGCTAGACGTCGATCAGCATCCGCTCGGGGTCCTCGAGGCGTTCCTTGACGCTCACCAGGAACGTCACCGCCTGCTCGCCGTCGACGATCCGGTGGTCGTAGGAGAGCGCCAGGTACATCATCGGCCGCACCACCACCTGGTCCTCCACGGCGATCGGGCGCTTCTCGATCTTGTGCATGCCGAGGATCCCGCTCTGCGGGAAGTTGAGGATCGGCGTCGAGAGCAGCGAGCCGTAGACGCCCCCGTTCGAGATCGTGAACGTGCCGCCCGAGAGCTCGTCGAGCGAGAGCTTGGTGTCGCGCGCCGCGGCACCCAGGCGCGCGATCTCCCGCTCGAGGTCGGCGAACGACCTCAGATCCGCGTCGCGCACCACCGGCACCACCAGCCCGCGCTCGGTGCCGACCGCGATCCCCATGTGCACGTGGCGGTGGTAGACGATGTCGGTCTCGCGGATCGACGCGTTGAGCTCCGGGATCTGCTGGAGCGCCAGGACGCAGGCGCGGGTGAAGAAGCTCATGTACGAGAGGCGCACGCCGTGGCGGCGCTCGAAGTCGTCGCGGTAGCGGGCCCTCAGCGTCATGACCGCGCTCATGTCCACCTCGTTGAAGGTGGTGAGGATCGCGGCGGTCTGCTGCGCCTTGACCAGGCGCTCGGCGATGCGCAGGCGGATGCGGCTCATCGGCACCGCCCGCTCGGTCTCCCCCGCTCCCCAGTCGGTGGGGGCATGTGCGGGCGTCATCGCCGCCGCACCGGGCGCGGATGCGGCGGGCGCCGGACGCGCGGCAGGTGTGGCCGGTGCGGGC
>DATEMP010000187.1:0-4849 GCA_035275545.1 Candidatus Eiseniibacteriota bacterium
AAGCGTCTGCCCGGTGGGCGTGACGTCGCCCTCGCGCACCGCGTTCTTGGCGCGGAACGCGACCGGGTCCATGCCCAGCCGCTCGGCGATCCGGTCCATGTGGCACTCGGTCGCGAACAGCGTCTGAGGGGCGCCAAAACCCCGGAACGCCCCGTTGGGCGGGGTGTGGGTGGCGACCGCGCGCGCACGGATCTTCACGTGCGGCCAGCGGTAGGCGCCCCCCGCGTGGATCGCGCCGCGCGACAGCACCACCGGCGAGAGCGTCACGTAGGCGCCGCCGTCCATGATCACGTCCATCTCGTGAGCGACCAGCGTGCCGTCCTTCATGACACCGCTCCTGACGCGCGCGACCATCGGATGCCGCTTGGTGGTGGCGGCGATGTCCTCGAGGCGGTCGTACACGATCTTGACCGGGCGGCCGCTCTTCCAGGCGAGCAGTGCCGCGTGCCCGCCGATCATCGACGGGTACTCCTCCTTGCCGCCGAACCCGCCACCGGTGACGGTCTGGATCACGCGCACCTGGTCGCCCGGGAGCGCGAACGCGCGCATCAGCGCCTTGTGCACGTAGTAGGGGCACTGGAGCGAGCCGCGCACCACCAGCCCGCCCTCGGGCGTGCGCTCGGCCATCATCGCGTTGTTCTCGATGTAGAGCTGCTCCTGGTGGCCGGTGCGATAGGTCGCCTCCACCACCAGGTCGGCATCGCCGAACCCGCGCGCGACGTCGCCGCGCTCGATCACGATCTCCTTCATCACGTTGTCTTCGCCGTGGATCAGCGCCCTGCGATCCAGCGCCTCTTCGACCGTGAGCACCGCCGGCAGCGGCTCGACTTCGACCGTGACCGCGCGGCGCGCGGCCTCGGCCCGCTCGGGATCCTCGTGCGCGACCAGGAGAATCGGCTCCTCGGCATGGCGGATGGTGTCCACCGCGAGCAGCGGCTGGTCGTCGACGATCAGCGCCACCAGGTTCTCGCCCGGGATGTCCTTGTGGTCGGCGACCGTGACCCCGCTCCAGTCGAACGCCGGGTCCAGCGTGACGCGCCGGATGCGTCCGTGGGGCACGCTCGAGCGCACGGTCCGCCCGTGGAGCACGCCCGGCACCACCAGGTCGTCCAGGTAGGCGGCGCGGCCCGTCACCTTGTCGTATGCCTCGAGCTTGGGGATGCTCACGCCGACCGAGACGGGGGGACGCAACACCCTGCGGCGGGAGCGGGTCGTCGGCATGGTCGCCTAGCCTAAGTGGGCCCGGGGTCGGTTGCCAAGGCGGATGCTGTGGAAAGTGGCGCCGATCGAGGCTAATCTGTCACGCTCGACGTTTCGAACCCCCGCGTAGCGCATCCTCGTGAAGGGCCGCAACCCCATGGCGTCGATCCCCGACAAGATCTCGCATTACCGCGTCGAATCGGTGCTGGGGCAGGGCGGCATGGGGGTGGTCTACCTCGCCGAGGACGAGCTCCTGCATCGCCGGGTGGCGCTCAAGCTCCTCCCTCCCGCGATGGCCCGCGACGCCGAGGCGCGACGCCGGTTCCTGAGCGAGGGCCGCGCTGCCGCCGCGCTCAACCATCCCAACGCCGCCATCCTCTTCGAGGTGGGCTCGGACGGCGAGGAGATGTTCCTGGCGATGGAGTACGTGCCGGGGCCGACGCTGCGCGAGCTGATCCAGCACGGCCGGCTCGCCTGGACCGAGGTGCTCGACATCACCCTCGAGGTTCTGCGCGCGCTGAGCGATGCCCACGCCAAGGGCATCGTCCACCGCGACATCAAGGGCGCCAACATCAAGCGCACCGAGGCCGGGCTCATCAAGGTCATGGACTTCGGCCTCGCCAAGGTCTCGGGCGGCACCACGCTCACCGCCCGCGGCTCGGTGCTGGGCACCGCCGCCTACATGTCGCCCCAGCAGGTGGTGGGCGACGACGTGGACGGGCGCAGCGACCTGTTCTCGCTCGGCGTGCTCATGTACGAGCTGCTCACCGGGCACCTGCCGTTCGGCGGCGACCAGGACGTGGCGGTGGCGCACGCGATCCTCCACGAGGACCCGATCACGATCCGCGAGCTGGCGCCCGAGGTTCCCGAGGAGCTGGAGCACATCGTCTTCAAGGCGATGATGAAGGCGGTCCACGCGCGCTACCAGAACGCCGGGGAGATGATCGAGGACCTGATCCGGTTCCGCGAGCACGACCGCCGGCGCCGCGCCGGCCAGCACGAGGAGCTGGACCTGATCGCCACGCACGAGGTGTACGACTCGCGCCGCGAGCACTTCCTGGCTCCGCTGGTGGGGCGCGACCGGCCGCTCGCGACGCTACGCACGATGCACGCCGACATGCGCCGGGGCGAAGGCGGGGCGGTGGCGATCGCCGGCGAGGCGGGCGTGGGCAAGACCCGGCTCATCGAGGAGTTCCGCGCCGCGTGCCGTCCCGAGGGCACGCGCGTGATCTCCTCGTCGTGCATGTTCGGCGGGGTCGGCAGCCCCTACGCGCCGTTTGCCGAGGCGTTCCGCCAGTACTTCGCGCTGCGCGGCGTGACCAGCGCCTCGGCGCTCCAGTCGTTCCTGGTCGACAAGGCGCCGCGCCTGGGCGGGTCGCTGCCGGTGCTGAGCCGGTTCCTGCACTTCACCTTCGCGACCAACGGACCGACCAGCGAGGAGGAGCTGTGGGGCGCGCTCGACCAGCTGGTGGCGTTCATCGCCGAGGAGCGGCCGCTGGTGCTGGTGCTCGAGGACATGCACTGGGCGGACGAGGGCTCGATCCGCCTGTTCCACTTCCTGGCCCGCCGCGCGTCACGCCGGCGCGAGCTGCTGATCCTCACCTACCGGCCCGAGGAGATCGCGACCGAGCCCGGGGCCCGCCCGCACCCGATCACCGGCGTGCTCCAGCTCATGGGCCGCGAGGAGCGCTTCCAGCGCCTCGAGCTCTCGCGCCTGAGCCGCGAGGACGTGACCGGGATCCTCGACCGCCTCTACCCCGAGCACACCTGGGACGCAGCCCTGCCGACGCTGCTCTACCGCGAGACCGAGGGCAACCCGTTCTTCATGGTGGAGATCCTCAAGCTGCTCTCGGCCGAGAAGGTGCTGGCGCTCCGCGACGGGCGCTGGTCGCTCACCACCGCGGTCGACAAGCTCATGATCCCGGACAAGGTCTACGACGTGGTCATGCGGCGGCTGAGCCGGCTCGCGCAGCGCGAGCGCGACATCCTCGAGCTCGGGGCGGTCGAGGGCGACGTGTTCCACTCGGGCACGATCCTGCGCGGCCTCGAGATCGAGCGCATGACGCTGCTCAAGACGCTCCAGTTCCTCGAGCAGGCGCACCACCTGATCCACGCCGCCGGGCCGCAGTATCACTTCGACCATTCGAAGATCCGCGAGATCCTCTACAACAACATCCCGCCCGAGCTGCGCATCGAGTACCACACCATGGTCGGGCAGTACCTGAGCGAGAGCTTCGGCGAATCCGACGAGCACGCCAGCATCATCGCCCACAACCTGCTCGCCGCCGGGCTGCGCGAGGACGCGCTGCCGTTCCTGCTCCGCGCCGCATCGGCCGCGGCGCGGCTGTTCGCCTACACCGACGCGATCGTCTACCTCAAGCAGGCGGAGACCGTGCTCCACGAGCTCCATCCCGGCTCGCCTCCGCCCGAGCGGGTGCAGATGCTCGCCCAGATCCTCCACCAGCGCGGCGACTTCGAATACGGCGCCGGCCATTACCAGCCGGCGCTCGCGAGCTACGAGAAGGCGCTCAGCCTGGTGCGCGCCACCGGCGAGCTCAAGCGCGAGGCGGATCTGCTGCGCGCGATCGGGCGCACCCACTACCTGCTGGGCCGCTCGGGCGACGCGCAGAAGAACTACGAGGACGCGATCACGCACTACCTGCGGCTCGAGACCGAGGCGCGCGCCACCGGCGACGAGCTGGGCCTGGCGCGTGCCTCGCGCGAGCTGGGCAAGATGTACTTCTTCAAGGGCGACCTGGACCGCGCGTTCCGCTACGTGAGCGAGGCGGTGCGGATCGCCGCGGAGAAGGGCGACCAACGGCTGCACGGGGCGGCGCTCAACAACCAGGGCGGGATCCACTACCAGCGCGGCGAGCTGGAGCAGGCGCTCGCCTGCCACGCCGAAGCGCTGGCGGCGCGCGAGCACGAGCACGACGACGCGGGGCTCGCCCAGTCGCACAAGAACCTCGGGATCACCCACTACCGGCGCGGCGAGCTGGACGCCGCGGCCCGGCATCTCGAGGAGGGGCTGACCCTCTACCGCAAGGTCTCGGACCGGCGCGGCGAGGCGGTCACGCTGCGGCACCTGGGGAACCTCCACTACGAGCGCGGCGACCACACCGGCGCGCGGAGGCACTGGGAGGCGTCGCTGTTCCTGTGCCGTGAGCTGGGCGAGGCGGCGGGGCTCTCGAGCTGCCTCAACAACCTGGGCGTCCTGCACTACGAGCAGGGCCACTACGCGAGCAGCGAGCGCACCTACCGGGAGGCGCTCGAGCTGCAGGCGCGGCTCGGATCCAAGCCACAGCTCGCCACGCTCCACATCAACCTCGCCGAGCTGGCGCTGAGCCTGGACCAGCTCGCGCGCGCCGAGACCGAGACCCGGCAGTGCGAGGCACTCGCGCAGGCGATCGACGCGACCCCGACGCTCTCGATGGTGCACGCGATGCAGGCGCGGATCGCCGCCGAGCGCGGCGACATCACCACCGCCCGCAAGGAGGTGCGGATCGCGCTCGAGCTCGCGCAGCCCACCGGCCACGTCGAGAACATGATCCGCATCGGGCTCGCGGCCGCCGACGTCGAGCTGGCCGCGGGCGTCTACCCCGAGGCGCGCCGCCACGCCCGCGAGGCGCACGACATGGCGCGCTGGGGC
>DATEMP010000188.1:0-21444 GCA_035275545.1 Candidatus Eiseniibacteriota bacterium
GGTGGCGCGCGGTCGCGCGCTCGCCGCGCAGCACGATCACGGTCATCTGGTGAAGCGGCTTGCAGCGGCATTGCCGATGCTGGCGGGCGAGGGCGTCGCGTCGCGACGGGCCGCGGTGGCGTAACCACGTCGCGGCGGGCCGCGGCTTGCGCGGCATCGTCGCGGCGGATACCTTGGCGCACTTCGAACGACATCCCTGCACCCAGTGACGGGTGCGATTTGGCGGGCAGCGATGCCCTGAAGGAGGCTTGGCCATGAGGATTCTCGTCACCGGCGGCGCGGGGTTCATCGGGTCGCACGTGGCCGACCGGTTCGTCTCGCTCGGACACGAAGTCGCGGTCCTCGACAACCTGTCGACCGGGTTCCGTGAGTTCGTGCCGCGCCAGGCGCGCTTCTATCCGGTCGACGTCACGGACGCGAGCGGGCTCGAGCGCTGCTTCGCCGAGTTCCGGCCCGAAGTGGTCGACCACCACGCGGCGCAGATCGACGTGCGCAAGTCGGTCGCCGATCCGGTGTTCGACGCGCGGGTGAACATCCTGGGCGGGATCGAGCTGCTGCTCGCCTGCAGCCGCCACCGCGTGCGCAAGCTCATCTACGCCTCGACCGGCGGTGCGCTCTACGGCGAAGGCCGCTCGCTGCCGGCCACCGAGGACCACCCGGTCAACCCGGAGGCGCCCTATGGCGCGAGCAAGCACACGCTCGAGCACTACATCTATCTCTGGAAGCTGCTCCACGGGCTCGACTACACGGTGCTCCGCTACCCGAACATCTACGGTCCCCGCCAGAATCCGCACGGCGAGGCGGGCGTGAACGCGATCTTCATCGGGCTCATGCTCAAGGGCGAGCGGCCGAGGATCTTCGGCACCGGCGACCAGGTGCGCGACTACCTCTACGTGGGCGACGTGGTCGAGGCGAACCAGCTCGCGCTCACCGCCGGGAGCGGGGAATGCGTGAACCTGGGCACCGGGATCGGCACCTCGGTGAACCAGATCTTCCAGGAGCTCCAGTCGATCCTCGGGTTCGTGGGCGAGCCGATCTACGAGGACGCACGCGCCGGCGAAGTGCAGCGCATCTACCTCGATGCCTCGCGCGCCCGCAAGGTGCTCGGCTGGCAGCCGCGCATCAGCTTCCGCGACGGTCTCGAGCGCACCGTGGAGTGGACCCGCCAGGCTGCCGCCTGAGCCCCGAGGCATACCGCCCAGCGCGTCGCAAAATGCACGCGACGCGCTTGCGCGTCCCATGACGGCGGCTCCTGGAAAGCACACGGCCGGCAAGATGGAAGCGCGGTCACGACGCTGGAGTGGACCTTGCAATCCTCGTCCCCAGCGCCTGCGTGACGTTTCCCACCAATCCATGGAACGCCCGCGCAGGGGCGTCGTATGCTTGATCGATACCCCACTTGCATGCGCCCGGGGAGGTCCCGGGCGACGACGATGAGCCCCGCAGCCGAGGTCCTTGTGCGCCCTGTTCGTTTCGCTGTCGCCGTCCTCTTCGCCCTTCCGATGGTCGCCTCCAGCGCGTTCGCGGACGTCAGCAAGCTCGATCCGCGCGCACGTATCGCGCTCCAGCGGCTGCGCGGCGGCGAGCGCGCGAACGCGATCCAGGGCGAGGGGCGCCTCTCGGTGAGCGCGGTCGGTGAGCTCGACGTGTTCGTGGTGGGCGACGTGAGCCGGGCGCAGCTCGAGGCGGCGGGGGCCCGGGTGCGCACCGCGCTCCCCGGTGTCTTCACCGCGTGGATCCCGGAGGATCGCGTCGAGGCGGTGGCCGCTCTGGGCGGCGTGACGCGCATCGAGGGGGCGGAGGTCGATCAGGTCTCGAACGATCTCGGCTCCGCCTCGACCGGCGCCACGCTGTTCCGCGGCGCGGGCCCGACGTTCGCGGGCCTGAACGGCGCGGGCGTGATCGTCGCCAACGTCGACACCGGTGTGGACTACGACCACGAGGACTTCAAGGACGCGCTCGGCAACACTCGCATCCTCAGCATCTGGGACCAGACCAACGGCGCCGGTCCCGCGCCGGCCGGATTCGGCTACGGCACCGAGTGGACCCAGGCGCAGATCAACAGCCTCGCCTCGACCGCCGGCGACACGCACGGCCACGGCAGCCACACCATGGGCAGCGCCGCGGGCGACGGGAGCCAGATCAACGCCGGCTCGGCGCCCGCCTTCACCTACGCGGGCATGGCGCCGATGGCCGACATCATCGTCGTGGACGGGTCGACCACCGGCAGCTTCTCGCGCACCCAGATGCTGGACGCCGCGACCTACGTCTTCGGCCGGGCGACCGCGCTCGGCAAGAACGCGGTGATCAACATGTCGATCGGCAGCCAGTCCGGTCCCAAGGACGGCACCGATCCCTTCGAGCTCGGGATCGACGCGCTCGCGGGACCCGGCAAGATCGTGGTGATGTCGGCGGGCAACGATCGCGGCCAGCCGGTCCATGCCGAGTGGTTCCCCGGCAACCCGGCGGTGACGCACGTGATCAGCAGCGCGACCGCCTCGCCCCGGTTCACCGCGATCCGCGGCTACTACGAGGCGTCGGAGCAGCTCAACGTCTCGATCACGGCGCCGGGCGGCGCGGTGGTGGGGCCGGTCGCCCTGGGCGGGATCAGCGGCGGCTACCCCGGCCCGGCCACGGCCAACGGCAACGTCTACATCGAGAACGGCGTCTCGCTCACCTCGACCGGCGACAAGCTGGTCTACATCGAGCTGAATGCGGCCACCGGGGCGGTCATCAGCGGCACGTGGACGATCACCTTCACGCCGGTCATCATCGGCGCCGCGGGCGGCGAGATCGATCTGTTCCGCACCTCGACGAACATGACGACCAGCAACTTCGTGGTCGGCAACCAGCCCAGTGAGGAGATCATCAGCGGGATCGCGACCAGCGTGAACTCGCTGGCCGCGGGCGCCTACGTGACGCGGCGCAACTGGACGGACTGCAGCGGCACCGGCGGAGTCGGCTTCGGCCAGCCGGTGGCCGGCAACGTCGCCAACTTCTCGAGCCCGGGCCCGACCCGCGACGGCCGGATGAAGCCGGACGTCTCGGCCCCCGGCACCGCGATCGCCTCGGCGCGCTCGCTCGACATCGCGGCCGCGTGCGGCACGCCCGACGCGGACCTGGCGGGGCTCCGGCACGTCATGAACCAGGGCACCAGCATGGCTGCCCCGCACGTCACCGGCGCGGTGGCGCTGCTCTACCAGAAGTACGGCGCGCTCACGCCCGCCCAGGTGCAGGCCCTGATCCACGGCCGCGCGATCGTGGACGGGTTCGTCACCGGGTTCGGCGCCGCGCCGAACAAGGACTTCGGCTGGGGCAAGCTGAACTTGGGCGACATGTCCGACCCGCTGTGCGCGGTGACCGCACCCAACGGCGGGGAGGTGCTGGTCGCGGGCGCCAACACCAACCTCACCTGGAACGCCTCGGACGCGATCGGCGGCGTGACCGGGGTGGATCTCGAGATCTCGCGCAACAACGGCGGCAGCTGGACGACGATCGCCACCGGTGTCCCGAACACCGGCACCTTCGCGTGGACGGTCACCGGTCCGGCGACCATCCAGGCGCTGCTGCGGGTGACCGCGAAGGACGCGGCCAGCAACGCGGGCGTGGACGTGAGCAACGCGGTCTGGACCATCAACGACCCCGTGGCGGTCGATCCCGACGACCGCCCGATCGCGGCGCTCGACCTCGAAGGGGTCTCGCCCAACCCGGTGCGTGACGAGGCGGTCATCGACTACGCGGTGCCCACCCATTCCGACGTGTCGCTCACCATCTATGATCTGCAGGGTCGCGCGGTGGCGGTCCTCGCCCGCGGCCCGCACGCGCCGGGGCGCTACCACGCACGGTGGGACGTGACCGCCGCGGCGCGCGCGCCGCGCGCCGGGGTCTACTTCGCCCACCTCGAGGGTGCGGGCGTCTCGACCTCGCGTCGCCTGGTCGTCGCCCACTGACGCACCGGGCCGGGAACGGTCCGTCTTCCCCGCGGTCACCTCATCCGAGGTGACCGCGTCGCGTTTCCGGTCATGCGCCGGCCACGCGGTTTTAGTGTCGCGATACTCGGATCAGGATTCCGTAAGTCCTCCGTGGAATCCCGCCGTCGGCAGACGGTATCGTGCGCCTCGGCATTCCGCCCGAAAGGTGTCCGGCGCCCGGCGCCGGCACTCCCCTCGCCGTCCCTCCCAGGGAGGTGCCACATGCTGCGACTGCTGCCCCGTTCCATTCTCCCCGCGCTGGTCCTGCTCGTCGCCGTGTGTGGAACGGGCTTCGCCGCGGAGAAGTTCGACCTGTCGGCCCGCATCGCGATCGCCCAGATGCGCGCCGCGGCCGAAGGCAAGGCCGTGACGACCAAGACCTCCGAGGAGGCGGACCCGCTGGCCGAGGTGGCGGTGACCGCGAACGGTGAGCTCGACTGCTTCGTGACCGGCGACGTGTCGCGCGCCCAGCTCGAGGCGGCCGGGGCGCGGGTGCGGTCCGAGCTGCAGGGCGGGATCTTCACCGCCTTCATTCCCCTCGGGGCGGTGGACGCGGTCGCGGCCCTCGCCGGGGTGGAGAAGATCGAGGGCGCCCAGATCGAGCAGGCCGAGCTGGACGCGAGCGTGCCGACCACCGGCGCCCCGCTGTTCCGCGGCGGCGGTCCCGCCTTCACCGGGCTCAACGGCGCCGGCGTGATCGTCGGCAACGTCGACACCGGCGTGGACTACGACCGCGACGACTACAAGAACGCGCTCGGCAACACGCGCTTCCTCAAGATCTGGGACCAGACCGACGCGGTCGGCCCGGCGGCGGCGGGATTCGGCTACGGCTCGGACTGGACCGCGGCCGACATCAACGCGCTGGTCTCGCGCGCCAAGGACACCCACGGCCACGGGTCGCACACCATGGGCATCATGGGCGGCGACGGCAGCGCGGTGGGCGGGGCCTCGCCGCCGGCCTTCACCTACGTGGGCATGGCGCCGATGGCCGACCTGATCGCCGTCGATGCGAGCGTCACCGGATCCTTCACCAACACGGCGATGATCGACGGCATCAACTACATCTTCCAGCAGGCCACCCTCTTCGGAAAGCCGGCGGTCGCCAACCTATCGATCGGCGGCTCGTTCGGACCGCACGACGGCTCCTCGACCTTCGAGGTGGCGGTCGACGGGATGACCGGGGTGGGGCGCACGGTGGTGTTCTCGTCGGGCAACAACCGCGGCGATCCCCAGCACGCCGAGATCAACGCCACCGTGGGCGGCGCCGACATCACGATGAACGCCTCGGCCGGCGCGGTGCTCAACCGGCGGTTCCAGATCAACGGCTGGTACAACGCGACCGAGACGATCAACGTCACCGTCATCACGCCCAACGCCACGGTCATCGGCCCGATCACGCTCGGGAACCTCAACGCCGCCTATCCAGGCACGCCCACGGCGAACGGGGCGGTGTACGTGGAGAACGGGGTGACGCTCTCGACCAACGGCTCGCGCCAGATCATCCTGGACGTCATCAACCAGAACGCCGCCACCCAGAACCTGACCGGCACCTGGACGTTCCGCTTCACCGCGGTCGCCCTGGGCGCGGCCAACGGCGAAGTCGACCTGTGGCGGAACTTCCAGAGCAGCACCGCGCTCGCGGCGAACTTCCTGATCGGGAACGACTCGAACTTCGAGCTGGTCAACGCGATCGGCACCGGGCTCAACACGATCGCGGTCGCCTCGTGGACCAGCAAGCGCTCCTGGATCGACTGCGCCGGCAACAACACCATTTTCGGCGGCGCGGTCAACGCCGGCAACATCTCGCCGTTCTCGAGCATGGGGCCGACCCGCGACAACCGGCAGAAGCCCGAGCTCGCGGCCCCCGGCTCGGCGATCGCCTCGGTCCAGTCCTACGACTTCGCGGTCGCCTGTCCGCCGAGCTTCAGCGCCAACCTGCCCGGCCTGCAGCACGTCATGAACCAGGGCACCAGCATGGCCGCCCCGCACGTGGCGGGCGCGATCGCGCTGTTCACGCAGAAGTACGGTCCGCTCTCGGTCGCCCAGGCCCGCACCCTGCTCCAGACCCGGGCGGTGGTCGACGCGTTCGTCACCGCGCTCGGCGCGCCGTGGAACAAGGACTTCGGCTGGGGCAAGCTGAACCTGGGTGACATGTCCGACCCGCTGTGCGCGGTCACCGCGCCCAACGGCGGCGAGGTGCTGATCCTGGGCCAGAACACCAACCTCACCTGGAACGCCTCCGACGCGATCGGTGGCGTGACCGCCGTGGACATCGACATCTCGCGTGACAACGGCGGCACCTGGGCGTCGATCGCCGCCGGCGTCGCCAACACCGGCAGCTTCCCGTGGGTGGTCACCGGGCCGACCACCAACCTCGCGCTGCTGCGTGTGACCGCGAAGGACGCGGCCAACAACGCGGGCGTCGACCAGAGCGATCTGATCTGGGCGATCGTCGATCCGCCGGTCGCGACCGTGGTCTCGACCTTCCGCGCCGAGCCGGTCGGGGAGGGCGTGAGGATCGTATGGGAGTTCAGCGATCCCTCCGCGTTCTCGTCGGTGGCGCTGGAGCGCGCGATCGCGGCCACCGGTCCGTGGACCGAGCTGTCGGCCGAGCTCTCAGGCGACGGTGCCTCCACGGTGGCGCTCGACCGCAGCGCCGAGGCGGGTCACACCTACTATTACCGTCTCGCCGTCACCTATCCGGGCGGCGGGCGCGCGACCTTCGGTCCGCTCTCGGTGACCGCCGGCCGGCCGATCACGGCGTTCGACCTGGAGGGCATCTCGCCCAACCCCACCCGGCATGACGCGGTGATCGAGTACTCGGTGCCGCGCGGCGCCGAGGTCAACGTGGCGATGTTCGACCTGCAGGGCCGCCAGGTGGCGACGCTGGCGAACGGCTTCCACGCGGTGGGCCGCTACCAGGTGACCTGGAGCGGCGAGATCGACGGCGGCCGCGCCCGGCCGGGCGTCTACTTCATCCGGATGCTGGGCGGAGGCGTGAACAAGACCAAGCGCATGGTGGTTTCGGACTGAGGTTCGCAGCTGCGCATGGGGCCCCGCGGCACGCGCCGCGGGGCCCGCTGCGTTTGAGGCCGTTTCCGGCACTGTGCTAGCTTCCTTCGCTCTCACGGGCGACGGTGTCCCTGCCGCCCGCGTCCCAACCCCGCCACGAGGAACCATGATGCGCCCAGCCCAGCCCGACGCGCTGAGCCAGCCCTACGACCCGGCTCGGATCGAGGGGCGCTGGTACGCCGAGTGGGAGGGGCGCGGGGTATTCAAGCCCAAGCAGACCGGCAAGCCCCCCTTCGTCATCATGATCCCGCCGCCCAACGTGACGGGCTCGCTCACCATGGGGCACGTGCTGGGCGAGTCGCTGCGCGACCTGATCGTCCGCTGGCAGCGCATGGAGGGGCGCGAGACCCTGTGGGTCCCGGGCATGGACCACGCCGGGATCGCCACCCAGAACGCGGTCGAGAAGGCGCTGCGCGAGAAGGGCGTGTCGCGTCACGACCTGGGCCGCGACGGGTTCGTGCGCGAGGTGTGGGCCTGGAAGGAGCAGTACGGCGGGCTCATCCTGCGCCAACTCCGGCGCCTCGGGATCTCGGCGGACTGGGACCGCGAGCGCTTCACGCTCGACGAGCGCTATTCGGCCGCGGTCATGCTGGTGTTCCAGAAGCTCCACGAGAAGGGGCTCATCTACCGCGGCCACCGGATCGTCAACTGGTGCCCGCGCTGCCAGACCGCGCTCTCCGACGAGGAGGTGGACCACGTCGAGACCGACGGCCACCTCTGGTTCATCCGCTACCCGATCAAGGGCACCGAGAAGACCATCACGGTCGCCACCACCCGGCCCGAGACGATGCTGGGCGACACCGGCGTGGCGGTGAGTCCCAAGGACCGCCGCTACCAGCACCTGGTGGGCAAGGTGGCGGTGCTGCCGCTCATGCGGCGCGAGATCCCGATCGTCGCCGACGAGCTGGTCGATCCCAAGTTCGGCACCGGCGCGGTCAAGATCACGCCCGCCCACGACCCCAACGACTTCGTGATGGGCGAGCGTCACGACCTGCCCAAGATGGTGGTGATGGACGAGCGCGGCGTCATGAACGACAACGCCGGCGACTTCCGCGGGCTCGACCGCTTCGCCGCGCGCGAGCGGGTGATCGAGGCGCTCTCCGACGCCGGCTACCTCGAGAAGGTCGAGCCGCACAAGCACTCGGTGGGGCACTGCGAGCGCTGCGGCACGATCATCGAGCCGTACCTCTCGCTCCAGTGGTTCGTGAAGATGAAGCCGCTCGCCGCACCCGCGATCGAGGCGGCGAAGAAGGGGCAGGTCAAGTTCTACCCGACCCGCTGGCGCAAGGTGTACATGCACTGGATGGAGAACATCCGTGACTGGTGCATCTCGCGGCAGCTCTGGTGGGGGCACCGGATCCCGGTGTGGTACCGGGGGCCGCAGGGCTCGCAGGAGATGGTGGTGTCGCCCGAGCGCCCGGAGGGCGAGGGCTGGACCCAGGACGAGGACGTGCTCGACACCTGGTTCTCGTCCTGGCTCTGGCCGTTCGCCACGCTCGGCTGGCCCGAGAAGACCCAGGATCTCGAGCGCTTCTACCCGAACTCGCTCATGGTCACCGGCAGCGACATCATCTTCTTCTGGGTGGCGCGCATGATCATGGCCGGGCACGAGTTCATGGGCACGGGCCCGTTCCCGCACGTGTTCTTCACCAGCATCATCCGCGACGCCGAGGGGCGGAAGATGTCCAAGTCGCTCGGCAACTCGCCCGATCCACTGGCGATGATGGACCGCTTTGGCGCCGACGCGGTGCGCTTCACCATGATCTACCTGACCCCGACCGGCCAGGATCTCCTGTTCGACGAGAAGCGGGTCGAGACCGGAAAGTTCTTCGCCAACAAGGTGTGGAACGCGGCGCGCCTCGTGACGCTCCGAATCGGCGACGAGGACATGGGGAAGATCAAGGAGTCGCAGCTCAAGCTCACGCTCGCCGACCGCTGGATCCTGTCGCGGTTCGCGCATGCTTTGAAGAACACCACGCGTTTCTTGAAAACCTACCGATTCAACGAGGCGGCGAACACGGTCTATCACTTCACCTGGAACGAGTACTGCGACTGGTACCTCGAGATGGCGAAGCCGCGCTGGGGCTACGAGGACACCGTCGAAAGCATGACGCCGGAGCAGCTCGAGGACCGGCGCACGGCGCGCTGGGTGGCGTGGAGGGTGCTCGACGGCATCCTGCGCCTGCTCCACCCGTTCATGCCGTTCGTGACCGAGGAGATCTGGCAGGCGCTGCCTCACGACGGCGAGCTGCTCGCGACCGCGACCTGGCCGCGCTCCAAGTCAGCGTGGACCGATGCCGAGGCCGAGCACCAGGTGGCGTTCCTCCAGCAGCTCGTGGTGGCGGTGCGCAACCTCCGGGTCGAGAACGGGCTCCCGGTGGGCAAGCAGGTCCCGGTCACGGTGCGTGGCACGCCCGAGCAGCTCGACCTGGTCGAGCGCCTCGCGGACCAGATCCGCCCGCTGGCGAAGATCGCGTCCCTGACGCTCTCACGCGACGGCTCGCGCCCCGCGGTCGCCGCCTCGGCGGTGGTCATGGGGGCCGAAATCTTCCTGCCGCTCGAAGGCCTGGTGGATCTCGATGAGGAGCGGGCACGGCTGGCGCGCGAGGCGGCGCGGCTGCTGGGTGATCTCGAGAACTCGAAGAAGAAGCTCCGGAACCGCGATTTCCTCGACAAGGCGCGGCCCGACGTGGTCGAGAAGGAGCGCGCGCGTCTGACTTCGCTCGAGGAGACGCTCGACAAGCTCAAGAAAGCGCAGGAGAGCCTGCGTGCCGTCTCGTCGTAGCAGTCCTCCCGCCGCCCTGTCTCTTCTCGAGCGCTCTGCGCGCGCTTCGATCCTGTCGGCGCGGTCCCGCCCGTCGGCGCGTGAGGGCACGCATGCACGCATTCTCGCCGTGGTGCGCCGCATCCCGCGCGGCAAGGTCGCGACCTACGGCCAGGTGGCCGCACTCGCCGGTTTCCCGCGCCAGCCGCGGCTCGCCGGATACGCGCTCCACGCGCTCCCCGAGGGCACGCCGCTCCCGTGGCACCGGGTGCTCGGTGCGGGCGGCCGCCTGACGCTCATGCGCCTCAGCGTGTCGTCGGCGACGACGCAGCGCCTGCGGCTGGAGCGGGAGGGCGTGCGCTTCGACGCCCGCTGGCGGGTGGACATGCCGCGTTGCGGATGGCGGCCGGGAGCGCGTGCTGCGCGCGCCCGCTCTACCGCCGCCGGAAGGTGACGTCGCGGAGCCGGAGCGTTTCGGCACGCGTCGCACCCTCCGGGAAATCCGCGTTCAGCGTCGTGCCCCCGCCGAACAGCTCGACCCGCAGATGGTCCTTCTCGGCGTCGATGACCTCGACCGCGCTCCGTGCCACGCCCATCGACGCTACCAGCCGTCCATCCTCGACGCTCAGCACCAGCGTTCCCCAGTCGGGGTGGGCGTAAGACCCGGTGTAGGCGTCGAGCGGGCGGCGGAGCGTCCGGGCGCTCGCCGCGGGCCGCGTCTCCGCGGTCAGCTGCTCGCGGGCCTTGGCGATGCGATCACGCATGGTCTCCAGCCGGGCCGCATGGCGTGCCCGGGCGTCCGGCCGACTGCGCATCTCATCGTAGATGCCGGCGGCGATCAGATCGACGAGCATCGCGCCGACGTTCCCGCCGTTGGTCAGCACCACGACGCCGAGGCCGTGGTCTCGCATGAACGAGACATGGCTCCGATACCCCGTGAAGCTGCCGAAGCGATGGTGGAGCGTGTCCCCGTCGAAGGTCCCGAGGTCCCAGCCGAGTCCCCAGCCGTGACGATGGAAGTAGGTGAACTCGCGATCCTGGGTGGCCTGGATGCGCTGCGTCTCCGCGATCACCGCAGCTGGGATCGCGGCACGCCCGTCCACCCGCCCCTGGTTCAGCTCCGCGATCAGCAGGCGCGCCATGTCCCTCGCGCTCGAGAAGTGGCCGCCCGCCGGACCCATGTTGGGATCCTCCTTGCCGAGACGGATGCGTTCGAGCCCGTTGACGCCCAGCTCGTGGGGCTGCGCGATCAGCGCCTCGGGCACCCGGGACCGATAGGCGGTGGTCGCCTTCATCCCGAGCGGCTGTGTGACCTGGCGTTCCACGACCTCGCGCCACCCGCGCGGTCTTCCGCCCGACAGGACGACACCGGCGAGGTCGTAGCCCAGGTTCGAGTACTGGAAGGCCCGGCCCCGGGAGGCCGGCCCGTGCTTCTCCAGCACGCGCAGCAGGTGGGCCTCCGTGTACTCGCCGGTGAAGGCGACCCGCATCGAGACCGGGCCGTCGCCGCTGATGCCGTGGGTGTGGGTGAGCAGTGCCCGCACCGTCACGGACTCGGCGGCCACCCCCGCTGGAATGCGCGCCGTGGGAAACAGGCGCGTGAGCGGCGCATCCAGGTCGAGCGTTCCCGCCGCCGCCAACTGCGCGGCCGCGAGCGCGGTGAGGGCCTTGCTGGTCGAGCCGATGTAGAAGCGCGTGTCGGGCGTGATGGGCCGGCTCCGACTCAGGTCGGCATCTCCAAAGCCCCGAGCCCACACGATCTCGTCGCCGCTGACCACCGCGACCGACATCCCGGGATTCATCCCGATCGCCATCGCTTCGCGAACCAGGGTATCGAGGCGGGCGGAGAGATCGCGGGGGAGTGGTGCGCCGGTCGCGGACGACGGCACGCCCAGGGACGCCGCCAGCACCAAGGTCCACCATCTGTGGGATCGCATGGGAACGGCTCCTTTCGCGCCCGCAGACGGCGTGTCACGGCGCCGGGACGAGCCAACCGACGTGGGATCGACGGGTCCGGAGAGACCGGACACTCGACGGTGTATGGGACCGGAGTGTCGGGTCGGCAGGTTTCAACATCGTTCCGGAACGGATGAACTCTCCCCGGGGAGAGTTGGAGCATTCCCCGGGGGAATGTTCCCCTAGCCGCGCGTCAGGATCTCGACGATCCGCTCGCCGCTCTTCCCGTCGCCGAAGGGATTCGGCCAGTCGCGCGCCCTGGCCGCCATCGCCTTGGCGCTCGCGACGATCTTCGCGCTCTCGGCGCCGGCGAGCACGTTGGCGCCCACCTGGACCGACTCGGGGCGCTCGGTGTTGTCGCGCAGGGTCACGCACGGGACGGTCAGGCAGCACGCCTCCTCCTGGAGCCCGCCGGAGTCGGTGAGCACGAGCGCCGCCTCGGCGTGGAGCCCGAGGAAATCGAGGTAGCCCAGCGGCGGCAGGCGCCGCACGCCGCCGTCGACCGACAGGCCCATGCCGTCCAGCTTTTTGGCGGTGCGGGGGTGGAGCGCCGCCAGCACCGGGATGCCCAGTGCCGACCCGGCGCCCGCGAGGCCGTCGAAGATGCCGCGCAGGCGCCGGTCGTCGTCGACGTTCTCGGCGCGGTGCACGGTCGCGAGCGCGAACCCGCGCGGCGCGACGCCGAAGCGCTCGAGCAGCCCGGGCGTGCGGGCGCGCTCGCGCTGGCGCAGCAGCTCGTCGACCACCGTATTGCCGGTGACGTGAATGCGCGACTCGGCCACGCCCTCGCCGCGCAGGATCCCGCGCGCGTGCTCGGTGGGCGCGAACAGGTGGTCGGCCAAATGATCCGTCAAGACCCGATTGATCTCCTCGGGCATCGTGCGGTCGTAGGAGCGCAGGCCGGCCTCGACGTGCCCGACGCGGATGCCCAGCTTGTGGGCGGCGAGCCCGGCGGCGAGCACCGAGTTGGTGTCGCCCTCCACCAGCAGCACGTCGGGGCGGTCGGCCTCGAGGATCGGCGTGATCCCGGTGACGATCGCGCCGATCTGGTAGGCCTGCGAGCCCGAGCCCACCTCGAGGTTGTGGTGCGCGTCGGGCAGCTCGAGCTCGCGGAAGAACACCCCGTCCATCTCGAACGAGTAGTGCTGGCCGGTGTGGATGAGACGGTAGGGGACGCCCCGGTCCACGCAGGCGCGCACGATCGGCGCCATCTTGATGATCTCGGGACGGGTGCCGACCACGATTGCGATCATTGGGAAGGCCTCGGTTCCTCGGCTGTCTTTCCAGCGGTCGCCTTGACCCGCGCGGCCTTCAGCCGCCGCTCCATCTGCTCGGGACTGTAGAGCACCATGCGCTCGAACCGGCGGCGGGCGAGCAGCCCCACGGTGGAACGGATGGTGCGCAGCACCTTCATCTTGCTCTGGCCCACGCGCTCGCCGTAGTGGAGCACGAAGCCCAGCTCGTACACGCGCGGCTCGAACGGCGCGAGCCGGAGCAGCAGGTCCATCACCGCCTCGAACCCTCGCGCGGTGCAGAGCGCGTCACCGTACACGAGCCGCGCCCGCCGCAGCAGCGGCACCGCGTAGGCGCGGAAGCAGCAGGTGTAGTCGCGCACCCCGCGGATCGGGTACAGGCTCCAGAACACCAGACGCCCGACGTCCGAGAGCGCGCGGCGATAACCGGGCACGCCGTGCACCTCGGCGCCGTGGCGGTAGCGCGAGGCGATCACCAGGTCGTAGCCCTGGCCGATCTTCCCGACCAGCGCCGGGATCAGCGCCGGCGGGTGGGTGTTGTCGGCGTCCAGGGTGACGATGATGTCGTCGTCGCCCGCCTGGTCGAGGCACCAGTAGATGCCGGTGCGCAGCCCGGCGCCCAGCCCGCGGTTCTGCTCGTGGCGCAGCACGGTGAGCTGCAGCGTGCCGCCGCTCTCACGCACCGCCTGCTCGGCCTCGGCGCGGGTGCGGTCGGTGCTCCCGTCGTCCACCAGAACCGCGCGGTAGGGGAGGCTCTTCTCGCGCATCGTGGTCGCGAGCGCGAGCAGCGTGGGCCGGATCACCTTCTCCTCGTTCCACGCCGGGAAGATGACGTAGATCATCGCGCGGCCCCCGCCAGTGCTGTGGGACGCGCGGCGCCGGCGGTCTCCGCCGCGAGCGCCGGCATCATCGACTCGACCACCTCGCAGCACGAGTTCCAGGAGTTCACCTGCGGATAGACCTGGGCGGTGCACGCGAGGTAGAGGCGCCCGGGAATCACCGACGTCGGCGGCCGCCGGCGGCGGTAGCCGAGCGGCCAGATCGGCTCCACGAACGGGGTGCGGAACGCCCAGGCGTCGACGATGGTGCGCGCCGCCTCGGGAAACAGGACTCTCAGGTCGTTCTTGTAGAGATGCACGGTCTCGGCGTTGCTCCGCTTGTAGATGTCGCTGTTGCGGTGCGCGTAGTTCACCAGGTAGGCGAGGTGGAGCCCGTGGGTGCGCTCGGGCGGGGTGAGGTTCGACATCTCGACGATCCCCTGGCAATGGACACCGCTGTCCACGATCGGCAGCCAGTACCAGCGCGAGAGCGGCTTCTGGAGCAGGAACACGCCGCACACCACCCCCTGGTAGTCGAGCGCGAGGTCGGCGACCGTCGCGGGGAGCGGGAGCCCCTGGGCGAGCTGCTGGAACTGGAGCAGCGGGCAGGTCGCCACCACCAGGTCGTAGATTTGGCGGCCCTGGTCGGTGCGCACCGCCATCTGCTCGCCCTCCCGCTCGATCGCCTCGGCGCGCACGCCCAGGCGGATGGTCACGCCCTTGCGGCGCAGCGCCGCCTCGAGCGCCTCGGTCAGCGGGCGGTAGCCGCCCTTGAGGCAGCCTTTGATCTCGCGCCGGGTGCTCTTCTCGCGCTGCATCCGGCTGGTGAGCCACAGCGCGGGCAGGTCGGCGTGGCGATCGCCGATCTTCGCCTTGAGCAGCGGCGCCCACACGGTCTGGAATGCGCGCTCGCCGACCTGCTCGCGCAGCCACGGGCCGACCGCAACGTCGTCAAGCTGCGGATCGTTGCCCTTGGCGCCGGCGCGGATCCCGAGCAACCCCATGCGCAGGCGGTCCATGAACCGGAGCGGCGAGAAGCGCAGCAGGTCGAGCGGGGTGTTGAGCGGGTAGAGGCGGCGGCGGTGGATGAAGCCCATGCCCGACTCGCGCCACAGGAGATCACCCTCCATCCCCAGGTCGTGGATCAGCCGGAGCAGCGCGCGGTCGCTGGGGAGGATGCAGTGGTAGAAGCGCTCGAGGTGGGTGTCGCGCCACGGGAACGTGCCGGCCAGCCCGCCCAGCGCGTCGCTGGATTCGAGCACGGTCACGTCGAATCCCAGCTTGGCCATGTGCCAGGCGGAGGCGAGTCCCGAAATGCCTCCGCCGATGACCGCGGCGTGCGGTGTCATGCGGGCGGGCGACCCCTCTGAAGTGGTGACGTCGACAGGGAATGTGCTCCGGCGAGCCGTGCGGCCGGCGCGGAACAGTCGATTATGGTCTGCGGACCGCGTGCCCCGCAACGTGACCGCCGCGTCGGCGGCGCGCTTGTCCCTTACTTGACGCTCCGGCGGCCCGTGGGAAGATGCGCGGCCCACCGGCGTACTGGGTGGCGAGCCGGATGCGGGGCGATGCTTCGCGGACGGCGACGAACACGGAACGTCCACCCTGAACGCCTGGAGGAATCATGTCCCCCCGCCGCTTCGTCCTCGTGGCCGGCCTGCTCGCGTGTCCCGCGCTGTGCGCGGCCGCCGGGCCGGCGGTGACCATTTATTCCCGCGACCTGGGCTTCGTCCGCGAAACGCGCGCGCTCGAGATGGGGGAGGTGCGCGACACCGTGCGCGTGCCCGAGGTCGGCGACCGCATCGACTTCACCTCGGTGCGGCTGGTGCCGGCGGGTGGGGCGCGGGTCACCCGGCTGGCGTACCGCTACGACGCGGCGACCGGCGACGGCCTGATCGAGCGCGCCCGCGGCTACCGGGTCCGGGTCGCCTCGCGCGACAACCGCACGACGGAAGGCACGCTGGTGGCGGCGGACGGCGCCTGGCTGGTGGTGCGCGCCGACGACGGCACGGTGTACACGGTGGCGCGCACGTCGGTCGATGAGGTCCGTCTCGCCAATCCGCCCAAGGACATGCTGTTGCGGCCCACGATTGAGGCGGTGGTCGAGGGCGGGCGCAAGGGCCGCCTGGACGCCGAGCTCTCCTATCTGACCGGCGGGCTCTCGTGGAGCGCCGAGCACACGCTGGTGCGCACCAGCGAGACCAGCGCCGTTTGGTCGGCGGCGGTCACGATCGAGAACTCGACCGGCCGGGAGTTCCGCGACGCGACGCTCAAGCTGGTGGCGGGCGAGCCCCGCCGCGACATGTCGATGCCGCCGCGGCCGATGATGATGATGCAGTCCCGGGACGGCGTTGGGGCCGCCGAGAACAAGGCGGACATGAGCGAGCAGTCGTTCGCGGACTACCACCTCTACACCATCGACCGCCCGGCGACCCTGCGGGACAAGGAGAGCCAGAACCTGACGATGCTCGAGCCGCACACCGTCAAGGTGGCGCCGCGCTATCTCTACCGCGGCGGCAGCAACGGCGTGGCGGTTCAGCTCATCCTCCAGAACACCAGTGCGGCGGGCCTGGGCGTGCCGCTCGCGGGGGGCCGGGTGCGCATCTACGAGCCGGACGCCGACCAGGCGGTCCAGTTCACCGGCGAGACGCGCATCGCGCACACCGCCGAGGGGGAGAAGGTGACCCTCGAAGTGGGCACCGCGTTCGACCTGGCGGTCGAGCGCCGCGAGGTCTCCAACAAGCGGATCACCGACCGCGAGCGCGAGATGCAGGTCGAGATCAAGCTGCGCAACCGGAAGAAGAGCGACGTGACGATCGTGGTCGAGGAGCCGGTCGCCGCCGACCACGACGTGCTGAAGAGCAGCCATCCCGCCACCAGCAAGGACGCCAACACGCTCCAGTTCACCCTTCCCATACCGGCGGGCAAGGAAGTGGTGCTGAGCTACACGGTGCGCGTGAGGTACTAGGGATTGTCGGGGGCGGCCCGGATGAGTTGCGTCTAACCCCACTCCTCCATGATCAGTGCGTTGCCTGACCTTGCAAGCAGTTCCGCCGAGCGCAGGGTGGCATCGTGCGCGAAGCCCTCATCATCGAGCGTGATCGCGACGCTTTCATGGGTCCCCGGGATGTTGTCCTGATAGCAGCGAACCACCGAGACCCTGTAAGGGCCCATCGTGGTCTGCTCACCACGCCTGAGCCGGCGGGTCTC
Source organism: Candidatus Eiseniibacteriota bacterium (assembly GCA_035275545.1). Taxonomy (GTDB): domain Bacteria; phylum Eisenbacteria; class RBG-16-71-46; order RBG-16-71-46; family RBG-16-71-46; genus WS-11. Next base: position 17,045 of record DATEMP010000188.1, read on the forward strand.
GCCCGAGAAACACACATCGAGCCAGGTATCGCTTCGTGGCCATTGGTCGTGGAAGGGGGTGCCCTGATCGAACGCCGGACCTCCTTGCACAACCACCTCGTCTCCCAGCGGGATCATCGTGACTGCGCCTGTCGCAACCATCAGTCTCCCGCGCCGCATGATCGAGACCGCCAGGTCCGCGGTGTGCGTGCGAAGAAGCGTGATGACGTCCCCACCGCGCAGGCTCTCGACCAGCGATGGATCGAGTTCCAGGGCGGCGGAGCGGATCACGGACCGGGGACGGCCGGACGCTTCTAGAACCAGGCGACGGCCCGACACCCGAAGCGTTGGCTGGAGGCCCACAAGCCGGTCGTCGCCTAGCCGGTCCAGGTCGCCGCTGCGGGCGGACGGTGGTGCGCCAGACCCATCGGTCAGCCGCCACTCACCAGACTCCCGGGCGGCCGTCGATTCTGGGACCACCCCGGTGTAATGAAAGGTGCCGGATGTTGGCATCATGATGGGCTCCGCACGTCGTTCTTGATCGGGTGAGACCGTGAGTATCGGCCAGTGCCTCGTGCACTAGAAGCGCCCACAGAGGCCACCATCGCGGCGATGAACGCCTGGACACGGTGTCGAAGTGCAGGGGAATCGCCCTTCCTCCGCCGGGCGGCCCCGGTCTCCCTCGACCGCTCCGCTTCGCCCGTGTAGCATCGCTGCCCCATGGACTTCAAGCTCCACGCCCCCTATGAGGCCGCCGGCGACCAGCCGGAAGCGATCGCCCAGCTGGCGCAGGGCCTGCGCGACGGCGAGCGCTACCAGACCCTGCTCGGGGTGACGGGCAGCGGCAAGAGCCTTGCACATGACGAGGTGGTGCTGATCCGTCGGCGATGCGCGGATGGATCCTTCGAGCAGAGTCTCGAGGCCATCGGGCCCTTAGTGGATTCAGCCTTCGAAAACGAGGGCGACGAGTCCAAGCCTGACGACCACGGCACAGAGGTCATCAAGGCTCCAGAGGGTCTGGAAGCCTGCTCGTTCAATCCCCAATCTTGTAAGGCCGAGTGGCGCCCCGTCACTGCGCTCTCTCGCCACGCCGCTCCGCGTATGTACAGGGTTCGGACCTCTTGCGGACGCGAAGTCGTGGCCACGGGCGACCACAACTTTCTCAGCCTCCACCGCGGCATGCTCCGTCTGTTGCGCACCACAGATCTGACTCCGGAGCACTACCTGCCCTTGCCCCGCACCATCGACCTTTCCCGCAAGGATCTAACCTTCCTGGATCTCATCGATATCCTGGGCGAAGTGCCCGGAGTCGAGGTCCACTCGCGTTCGCTATGGGACTGGCTGATCGAGAACGCTGGCTGGCCGCGGCTACGGCGTGTTCTGGCCCGTCACTACGAGGAGCCCCACGACAAGCGCTACGCAATCACGCATAGCCGCAAATGGCGAGGCATCCCACTCAGTGTCCTTCGAGACCTCCTGACTGCCCTCGACCTCGTTCTTCCCGAAGATCTCGAGATGGAGATTCGCTTCAGGCACATGCCGTCGCGCAAACGAGGCTTGCCCCGCTGGCTCCCGGTTACGGACGCGTTGCTTACGTTTCTCGGGCTCATGCTTGCTGAAGGCCATTGCGCAGCCAACTGTCTCCTCTTTTCCGCCTACGAGGACGAAGTGCGCACCGAGTTCGTGAGCTGTGCAATCGAACTGGGCATGATCCCGTCCCCGAAGGAGAACAGCGATCTCCAGATCTCGTCACTCCTTTGGACATCGTTGGTCGGCGTACTGGTCGGGCGAAAGAGTCGGGACAAGCACCTTCCCGCATTCTGGCCGAGGTTATCCAAGCGCCAGCTGGCCACACTTATCCGTGCCTATGTCGAAGGGGATGGTGGCGTCGAGACCAACACGTTGAGTATGACCACCGCCAGCTGTCGATTGGCCAGCGAGTTGGGCTACGCCCTGCTTGGGTTTGGACTGTGGGGGCGTCTCCACCGGAGGTTCAAGCGTGCGACGAATAGCCGATCGGCTGGGGACTGGTACCAAACGGTTGCGCTAACCGGTCAGTCGAACCTGACCGGGTTCGCATCTCAAATCGGGTTCTTGACTCAACGCAAGAATCAAGCTCTCCAGGCCCAACTCGGCCGCGCCGAGAACTCCAATGTCGACGTGGTTCCCATTGGAGGTAGCAACTTCACGCGACTACGGACATCGTCCGCCCTTTCAAAGGGAGCCTTGTCACAACAGTCCGGGGTGAGCCGCGCGACCATGATTCTGGTCGAGAAAGATGAGCGCCGCCCGACCGCATCGATGCTCTCCAGACTGCTCGATGGCATCGAACATGTCGGACATCGCTCGAGCGAGAGAGACCAGCTTCTCGAATCATCCAGGGCACTATTGGACGCTCGGTGGACACCTGTTCGCTCGATTGAGCCTGTCGAATACAGTCACGCTCATGTGTACGATCTCTCGGTCGCAGAGAACGAGACGTTTCTTGCAGGTCATGGCGGCCTCTTCGTACACAACACCCACACCGTCGCCCGGGTGATCGAGCAGTGGAACCGGCCGACGCTGGTGATCTCGCACAACAAGACCCTGGCCGCCCAGCTCTACGGGGAGTTCCGCCAGTTCTTCCCCGACAACGGGGTGGGCTACTTCATCTCCTACTACGACTACTACCAGCCCGAAGCGTACGTCCCTTCGACCAACACCTACATCGCCAAGGACGCGAGCATCAACGACGACATCGACCGCCTGCGGCTCCAGGCGACCTCGATGCTGCTCGAGCGCGAGGATGTGCTGATCGTCGCCAGCGTCTCGTGCATCTACGGCCTCGGCACGCCCGAGGACTGGCGCGGGATGCGCGTCGACGCCACCGCCGGCGAGCGCATGCGGCGCTCCGAGCTGCTCGAGCACATGGTGGCGATCCAGTACACGCGCAACGACGTGTCGCCCGAGCGCGGCACCTTCCGGGTGCGCGGCGACATCGTCGAGGTGCACCCGGCCTACGAGGACCACCTGGTGCGCATCGAGCTCGACGACGACGTCGTGTCGCGCATCTCGGCGGTCGACCCGCTCACCGGCCAGGTGCTGCGGCGCATGGACAAGCTGGCGCTCTACCCGGCCAAGCACTTCGTCACCCCCGAGCCGCGGCTGCAGGCGGCGCTGGCCGGCATCCGCGCCGAGCTGCGCGAGCGGCTCGAGGTGCTGCGCGCCGAGAACAAGCTGGTCGAGGCGCAGCGGCTGAAGCAGCGCACCGAGTACGACCTCGAGATGCTCGGCAACATCGGCACCTGTCCGGGGGTCGAGAACTACTCGCGCCACCTCTCCGGGCGCCAGCCGGGCGACCGGCCCGGCTGCCTGCTCGACTACTTCCCGCTCAAGCCCGACGGCTCGCCGGACTACCTGCTGGTGATCGACGAGTCGCACGTCACCGTGCCCCAGATCGGCGGCATGTACGAGGGCGACCGTTCGCGCAAGCAGGTGCTGGTGGACTTCGGCTTCCGGCTCCCCTCGGCGCTCGACAACCGTCCGCTGCGCTTCGACGAGTTCGAGACGCTCACCGGGCCGACCCTGTTCGTCTCGGCCACGCCGGCGGACTACGAGATGCGGAAGAGCCAGGGGGTGTTCGTCGAGCAGATCATCCGCCCCACCGGGCTGGTCGATCCCGAGCTGGTCATCAAGCCGATCGAGGGCCAGGTGGACGACCTGCTCGAGGAGATCCGCCAGCGGGTCGCGGTGCGCGAGCGCATCCTGGTCACCACCCTCACCAAGCGCATGGCCGAGGACCTCACCGACTACCTGACCGACGCGGGCGTCAAGGTGCGCTACCTGCACAGCGACATCGACGCCCTGGAGCGGGTGGAGATCCTGCGCGGGTTGAGGCTCGCCGAGTTCGACGTGCTGGTGGGCATCAACCTGCTGCGCGAGGGCCTCGACCTGCCCGAGGTGTCGCTGGTGGCGATCCTGGACGCCGACAAGGAGGGGTTCCTGCGCTCGGAGCGCTCGCTGATCCAGACCGCGGGCCGGGCGGCGCGCAACGCCGGCGGCCGCGTGGTGCTCTACGCCGACCAGGTCACGGACTCCATGCGGCGCGCGATCGAGGAGATGAACCGCCGGCGGGTGAAGCAGCTCGCCTACAACCAGGAGCACGGCGTCACGCCCCGCACGATCACCAAGAGCGTCGAAGAGATCATGCGCGCCACCGCGGTCGCCGACGCGATGCAGGGCGCCCAGGGCGACGAGCTCGGGGCGCTCATGGCGGCGGTCGGCCAGGAGGGCCCCGAGGCGCTGCTCGCGCGGCTCGAGCACGAGATGCTGGGCGCCGCCCGCGAGCTCCAGTTCGAGCGCGCCGCCTCGCTGCGCGACCGCATCGACGAGATCCGGCACACGCTGGCCGCCGCACGCCAGATGGGCCTGGGCGGCGAGGT
>DATEMP010000189.1:0-17795 GCA_035275545.1 Candidatus Eiseniibacteriota bacterium
GGCGGCTCCGGGCGCGACCGCCCCGGGGGCTCCGGCGGCCGCGGTCGGCACCGGCAAGGAGCTCGCGGTCACGTCGCCGATGGTGGGGACCTTCTATCGCGCCCCGGCGCCCGACGCGGATCCCTACATCGAGGTGGGCGACACGGTCGAGGTCGGACAGACGGTCTGCATCGTCGAAGCGATGAAGCTCATGAACGAGATCGAGTCCGAGGTCAAGGGCCGCGTGGTCAAGATCCTGGTCGAAAACGCCCAGCCCGTGGAATACGGACAGAAGCTCTTCCTGATCGAACCATGACGGGTGCGCCTCCCGCCGCGCCGGTACGCCGGCCGCGCGGGATGGAAGGACCCACCGGCGCCGCGGCGCGACCCGCGCGGCACGGGGCGCGCGGAGTGGAGCCATGAACATCCGCGGTGTGCTGGAACAGATGATTGCGGCCCGGGCGAGCGACCTGCATCTCAAGGCGGGCACGGCGCCGGTGGTGCGCGTCGACGGCATCCTCTACACGCTCGACGATCCGGCGCCCAGCGCCCAGGACCTGCGCGACGTCTCGCATCAGCTCCTCAACGACGAGCAGCGCCTCTACTTCTCCACCCACAACGAGATCGATTTCGCCTTCGGCGTCTCTGGCCTGGCGCGCTTCCGCGCCAACATCTTCATGCAGCGCGGAACGCCGGCGCTCGCCCTGCGCCACGTGCCGGTCGAGGTGCCCTCGATCGAGGACCTCATGCTGCCGCCCGCGGTGAAGGAGCTGGCGTTCTCGCCGCGCGGCCTGATCCTGGTCACCGGGCGCACCGGTTCGGGCAAGTCCACGACGCTGGCGGCGATGATCGACGGCATCAACAAGACCACCACCCGCAACGTCATCACGGTCGAGGATCCGATCGAGTTCCTGCACCGCGACCGCATGTCGTTCATCCACCAGCGCGAGGTGGGCCTCGACACGCGCTCGTTCCACGACGGCCTCAAGTACGTGCTGCGCCAGGATCCCGACATCATCCTGGTGGGCGAGATCCGCGACCTCGAGACCATGAGCACCGCGCTCATGGCCGCCGATACCGGGCATCTCGTGCTCTCGACCCTGCACACCACCGACGTGGTGCAGACGCTGCAGCGCATCATCTCGTTCTATCCGCCGCACCAGCACGCGGAGATCCGCATGGGGATCGCGTCGAATCTCAGGGCGGTCATCTCGCAGCGGCTGATCCCGCGGCGCGACGGCGCCGGGCGTGTGCCGGCGGTCGAGATCATGATGAGCACGCCCACGATCCGCGAGCTGATCCTCGATCCCGCCAAGACGCCGCTCATCCACAGCGCGGTGGGCGAGGGCGTGACCCAGTACGGCATGCAGACCTTCGATCAGTCGGTGCTCGGCCTGCTCCGCGACGACATCATCACGGAGGAGGAGGCGCTCAAGAACTGCAACAACCCGAACGAGCTGTCCCTGAAGCTCAAGGGCATCTCGGCGACCTCGGACCGTACCTGGCAGCCGGTGGATTCGGCGACCGGTGCGGGGGCGGCCGCCGGCGGTGGCGGCGGCGGCGGTAATCCCGACTGGATGAGCCGAGACTAGCCGCCGCATGTTCAAGAAGGTCCTGATCGCCAACCGGGGAGAGATCGCGCTGCGCGTCATCCGCGCCTGCCGCGAGCTGCGGATCTCGACCGTGGCGGTGTTCAGCGAGGCGGACCGCGATTCGCTCCACGTGCGGCTCGCCGACGAGTCGGTGTGCATCGGCCCGCCCCAGCCCGCCCAGTCCTACAATTACATTGCCCGGCTGATCTCGGCCGCGGAGGTCACGGGCGCCGACGCGATCCACCCCGGCTACGGTTTCCTCTCCGAGAACGCGCACTTCGCCGAGGTGTGCGCGTCATGCGGCTTCACCTTCATCGGGCCGAGCCCCGAGATGATCCGCAAGATGGGCGACAAGGCGGTGGCGCGGCGCACCATGGTGGACGCCGGCCTCCCGGTGGTGCCCGGCAGCCCCGGGGTGCTCGAGAGCGCCGACCAGGCACAGGCTCTCGCGCGCGAGATCGGCTACCCGGTGATCATCAAGGCGTCCGCCGGCGGCGGCGGGCGCGGGATGCGCGTCGCCTGGGACGAGAAGCAGCTGCGCGCCGGCTTCGGCATCGCGCAGGCCGAGGCGGGTGCCGCGTTCAGCAACAACGCGGTCTACCTCGAGAAGTACATCGCCCGGCCGCGCCACATCGAGTTCCAGCTGTTCGGCGACACCCACGGGAACCTGATCCACCTGGGCGAGCGCGAGTGCTCGGTGCAGCGCAACCACCAGAAGCTCATCGAGGAATCGCCCAGCCCGTTCCTCTCCGACGCGCAGCGCCGCGAGGTGGGGGCGATGGCGGCCAGGGGCGCGGCCTCGATCGGCTACGTCAACGCCGGCACCATGGAGTTCCTGTTCGACCAGGACGGCTCGTTCTACTTCATGGAGATGAACACGCGGATCCAGGTCGAACACCCGGTGACCGAGGAGGTGACCGGGCTGGACCTGGTCAAGGAGCAGATCCGGGTCGCCGCGGGCGAGCCGCTCTCGCTCACCCAGGACCAGGTGGAGTGGAGCGGGCACGCGATCGAGTGCCGGATCAACGCCGAGGACTACGAGCACGACTTCCGGCCCAGCCCCGGCAAGATCACGTACTGGTACAAGCCCGGCGGCCCTGGGATCCGCGTCGACAGCCACGTGTACGCGGGCTACACGGTCCCGCCCTACTACGACTCGATGATCGGCAAGCTGATCGCCTTCGGGAAGGACCGCGCCGAGGCGTTGCGGCGCATGGAGATCGCCCTCGAGGAGATGATCGTCGAGGGGATCAAGACCACGCTGCCGTTCCACCAGGTCGCGCTCCGCGACCCCCGGTTCCAGCGCGGGGACCTGGACACCCACTTCGTCGAGGGGCTGGCCAAGAAGGAGCCGGTTCCCTCCACGGGTTAGCCGCTCACGGGCCTGCGGTTGGGCCCGGACGCGACCGGCGTTCCAACCCTCGGACCCCTTCACCCCGTCTCAGCATGCGACAGGGTCGCGGGCTCCCGCGGCCCGGATCCGGCCGTCCGGTCCCGTGGAGGTGCCCCATGTCCGTCCCGACCCGTTCGCGGTGGCTCCCGCTCCTGGGCGCGATCGCCTCGTTCCTGGTCCTCGCGATGGTCGCGGCGCTGTTCGTCGGCGCCTCGCGCGCGGGGGAGAGCAAGCGCTCTGGCTCGACCACCTGGTCGAGCAGCTCGTCCGGCAAGGGCAAGCGCAGCGAGGTGCGCAAAGAGACCTCGAAGGGTTCCTACTTCTCGACCACCACCTCCGACGACGAGGACGGCCCTCAGGAAGTGGACGCCTGGATGCTCTCGCGCGACCACGGCCACTGGCGGAACAACAGCGGCTCGGAGCGCGACTGGGACGAAGTCCAGGAGCTGCTCGATCGCGCCGACGGCGATCTCTTCTGGTTCCGCCGCGGTGAGGAGCGCTACGTGGTGACCGACGCCGCGGCCCTCGAGCGGCTCGCGGAGATGTTCGCGCCCCAGGAGGAGCTGGGCCGCAAGCAGGGCGAGCTGGGCGGACGGCAGGGCGTGCTGGGCGCGCGGCAGGGCGAGCTGGGCCGCAAGCAGGCCGAGCTGGGCCAGATCCAGGCGAAGCTGGGCCGCATCCAGGCGCGACTCTCGGTCGAGCAGGCCTCGCGCGGCCGTCGCGACATCGAGACCGCGAGCCTCGACCGGCAGATCGACGAGGTGAGCCAGCAGCAGTCCGAGGTCGGCGAGCTCCAGTCGGAGCTGGGATCGCGGCAGGCGGAGCTGGGCGAGCGGCAGGCGGCGCTGGGCGAGCAGCAGGCGGAGCTCGGGCGCCAGCAGGCGGAGATCTCGAAGAAGATCCAGCGCCAGCTCGGCGGTCTGACGCGGGAGTGGATCGAGAGCGGCGTGGCGAAGCCGGCCGAACGCTAGACGCTCCATCGTTGCGCACACGGGCCGGGCGGCTCTGCTAGCCTCCCGGCCCGTGCGCATCTCGGTCCACCTCTCGCCTGCGAACGCCACGGTCACCGGCCCCTGCGCGGTGATCGTGGACGTGCTGCGCGCCACCACCACGCTGACCGTGGCGCTCGCCCACGGCGCCCGCGCCGTGATCCCGGTGGGAACGCCCGCCGAGGCGCTGGCGCTCCGCGCCGCCACGCCCGGCACACTCGCCTGCGGCGAGCGCGACGGACGGATCGTCCCGGGCTTCGACCTGGGCAACTCGCCGTTCGAGTACACCGCCGAGCGCGTGGGCGGCAGGACGCTCGCGTTCGCCTCCACCAACGGCTCGCTGGCCCTGATCGCGGCACGCGGCGCCGGACGGCGCGTGCTCGGGGCGTTCGTGAACGCGCGCACGGTGGTCGCATCGGTGCGCGAGGAGCGCGCGCTCGCGATCGTGTGCGCGGGCAAGCTCGGCGGCTTCAGCCTCGAAGACGCCGCGTGCGCCGGGCTCCTGATCGCGCGCCTCGAGGCGCACGGCGGCGTTCCCGAGGGTGCCGCCGCGCGGCTAGCGAGAACGCTGGCGCCTCGGGACCAGGACGAGGTGCGCGCGCTGGTCGCCGGGTCGGCGCACGCCCGCGACCTGGCCACCATGGGTGACGCCTACCGACGCGATCTCGAGATGTGTGCGGGGCTCGACACGATCGAGCGCGTGTTCGAGGTCTAGGCGGGCGCCTATTTGTGCTGCGCGCGATACATCATCACCGCGCCAACCGCCCCGAACACGATGTCGCCCAGCCACGCCGCCAGGTAGGGAGGGAGCGCGCCGTTGTGCCCGAGCGCCTTCCCGGACTGCATGAACGCGTAGTAGGCGAACGAGATCGTGATCGCGAGCCCGAAGCCCAGCGCGACGCTGTTGGCGCGCAGCCGGGTCGCCACCGGCGCCCCGATCAGGATGACGATGAAGTTGATGAGCGGGAACGACAGCTTCATGTTGAGGTCGACCAGGTAATTCGCGACCCGTGCGCCGCTCGCGCGCATCTTGGCGACGTGCCGTCGCAGCTCGAAATAGTTCATCTGGTCGGGCTTGCGGCCCTCGCGGGCGAAGTTCTCGGGGGGCTCGGCGATGTCGTCGAGCGCCAGCCGGTCGAAGGCGCGCGCCTCCTCCTGCTCGCCCTGCCGGCCGCGGAAGGTGCGCACGTAGCCGCTCGAGAACGCCCAGCGCCGGCCGTCCCAGGTCGCCTCGGCGGCGTCGACCCGCATCACCAGCCGGCCGGCGCTGAACCGCTGCACCGAGACCTCGTGCATCCGCCTCTCCGAGATGACGTAGAGGCGCATGTAGTAGATCTTGCCGTCGCTCCCCAGGTAGGTGACGTCGGCGCGCTCGTTGGGCGCCCCCTGGGTGAGCCGCTGGATCTGCTCCTCGTAGATCCGGTCCCGCTCGCGGTTGGCGCGCGGCACGACGATCTCGGAGAGCGTGAGCGCCACCAGCACGCCCAGGGCGGCGGTGGCGAACACAGGCGCGAGGATGCGCCCGAGCGAGAGCCCGGCGGAGCGCATCGCGGTGAGCTCGCCGAACTTGTTGAGCTGCCCGAGCGAGAGGAAGGTGGCGAGCAGCAGCGCCACCGGGAGCGTCTGCACGATCACTTCGGGCGAGCGGCACAGGTAGTAGCGCAGGATGAGCGCCGCGGGGGCCCGGTGGTCGAGGAACACGTCGATCTTCTCGATCACGTCCACGACCGTGACGATGCCGATGAAGCCGAGCAGCCCCAGCACCAGGTAGCTCGCGAACTCCCGGAACAGGTAGCGGTCCAGGATCCTCACGCCGCGGTCCGCACCACGATCCCGCCCTTGAGCGCGCGCGGCGTGCGCGGGCGGTGCCACGGCACGCGGATCTCGCAGGCGCGCAGCGTCAGGTCGATGCCCAGGATCCCGAGCACGATGTTGGGCAGCCACATCGCGAGCCAGGGCGGGAACAGCGAGCGTCGCGCCAGCTCCTCGCCGCCCACCAGGCACATCCAGTAGAAGATGAAGAACGCGATCGAGAGGAACGCCACCGCCGGCCCGGCGCGCCGTACCCGCATGCCGAGCGGGGCGCCCACCAGCACGAACACGATGCACGCCATCGGCAGCGAGAACTTCTTGTGGATCTCGACCGAGAGCTCGGCGATCCGCTTGACGATCGCCTGGCGCTCGACCCGCCACAGCGCCAGCTCGGTGCCCAGCTGCGGCGCCTTGCGCGCCAGCGCGTCCATGGCGTCGCCGCGCCCGCGCATCCGGAGCCACAGGGAGCGGAGGCGCGTCGGAAGCGGCGCCGCCTCGGGTGCCAGCGCCTGGGCGTCTCCGGCCCCCAGCCCGGCGGCCCGGACGTGCCGCCGCTTCTCGTCGAGCTGGAACCGGTAGTGGGTCACCAGGCTGTCCCGGATGGTCGCCAGGGCCCCGGCGCTCAGCTCGCGATCGCTGCGCTGGGTGCGCACCGAGCGCTCGAGGATCGCGCCCGCGCCGGCGATGTAGATGACGTGGGTCTTGAACATGAGGCGCCGGTACTTGCGGGTGTCGTTCTTCTCCTCGGCCGGGATGTCGTGGATCTCACCGTCGCGCAGCTCGAGGACCGCGGTGCGCCCGTCGGGCGTGTAGGAGAGGAACCCGCTCTTGGCCAGGATCGTGGTCGGGTGGCCTCCGGGGTTCAATTGGTAGATGGTGATGCCCTTCATTTCGTTGGTGCGCCCGTTGACCGACTGGACCAGCATGTCGTACCCGGGGAAGTCGGTGATGAACACCCCCTCCTGGAGCTTGACGGTCGGCCGCATGCGGCCGATGTCGATGAGCAGGTTCGCGAACGCGTGGTTGGTCTCGGGCAGGATGCGGTCGTTGAAGAAGGTCAGGAAGCCGGCGAGCAGGGTGGCCGCCAGCAGCGGCACCGCCAGCACGCTCGCCATGTTGATGCCGCTCGCCTTGAGGGCGGTGATCTCGTGGTCCTGGGAGAGCCGTCCGAAGGTCATGAGCACGGCGACCAGCACCGCGCAGGGGGCCGAGAGGGCGACGATGTAGCCCAGGGACAGCAGAAACAGCTGCAGGACCACCAGCACCGCGACCCCGCGGTTCAGGACCAGGTCCAGGTAATCGAAGAGCACGTCCATCACCAGCACGAAGGTTACGACCGCGAAGCCCAAGACGAACGGAACCAGGTGCAGGCGAAGGATGTACGAATGGAGGATACGCACGGCTGCGCAGCCTACCCCAACGGTCGCGAGCAGAGCGACCCAAATCAGCCCTAAAGGCTTTGACCGCCGGGGCTTGCCCTGCTACGGTCGCGCCCGGCTCCGCTCCCCGGACGGCGGCCGCAGCCACCCTACCGAATGATCTCTGCCCTGATCCCGCCGTTTGTCGTCGTCTACGCCATCTTCGTGGGCTTTCCCGGCATCCCGGGATTGAAGAAGGTTTCCAGCTTCTTGCCCCACAAGGCGGTGCAGGACACGATCCCCCCGGTATGGAAGCCCGCCCCTCTGCTGGCGCTCGAGAACCAGTTCGTCATGTCCTCGCTGCGGCCGGTCGGCCCACGGGTCGGGGCGTTCAAGATCCAGCAGGACCCGCGGCGGGTCCAGATCTCGGTCGACTCGGACTCGGGCACGGTGAGCGCGGTGCCCGAGGTGGGTGAGGTCACCCTCGGACAGGGGTCCCGGGTGCCCATGGCTCAGTTCAACCGCGACCTGGCGCAGGAGAACTTCCGGCGCCTGTGGGCCCAGCGCTCGCGCGAGAGCGTCAACGCGATCGCCGGCAACCAGATCGGCGGCACCACCCGCGGCGGGCTCCAGTTCGCGCTCCCGGTCGCCCTGCCCAAGGTCTACAACCGGTTCCTCGGCCCAGGGCAGCCGGCGATCAACGTCTCGGGCTCGGAGAACATCAAGCTCGCCGGCACCAGCGAGTGGAGCAACCAGCAGACCGGCCTGCTCGGGCAGCGACGCAGCCTGTTCCCGTCGCTCGACATGGAGCAGGACCTGGACATCCGCCTCGAGGGCCAGCTCTCGGACCGCGTCAAGGTCAACCTGCTCCAGAACTCGGCAACCCAGATCCCGCTCGCCAACAAGATCGCGATCAACTACAAGGGCGACGAGGACGACCTGGTCCAGTCGCTCGACCTGGGCAACACCAACCTGGCGCTCCCCGGCACCCAGTACGTCTCCTATAGCGGCCGCAACGAGGGGCTGTTCGGCATGAAGGCGTCCACGCGCTTCGGCCCCCTCGACTTCACGGTGCTGGCCAGCAAGCAGGAGGGCAAGAGCGAGCGCGCCTCGTACACCGGCGGCTCGTCGCGCACCGAGCAGTCGCTCAACGACTACGACTACGTGCGCGGCACCTACTTCATGCTCTACGACCCGAGCGATCCCACCTTCGGCGTCGAGGAGATCGACGAGGGCAGCATCCGCCTCTACCTGGACGACGCGAACAACTACGCGAACCAGGTGGACTCGGAGCGGGGGCGCGCGTTCGTCGATCCGCGCGTCGCCAAGCTCGACTCGTGCGTCACCGCGACCTGCCCGCCCGAGTCGCTGCCCACCCCGTCGGTGCGCGGCGTGTTCCGGCTGCTCAAGTCCGGGGCCGAGAACGACTACGAGATCCTGAACAACGTCTACGGGCCGCGCTTCAAGGTGATCCGGCTCAAGCGCTCGATCACCAGCGAGCAGCAGCGCCTGGCGGTCACCTACACCTACCGGCAGGTGATCGGCGACGTCGCGACCGGGCCGCTGCTGGCGATGGGCGGGGCCGACACCGTCGACACCGACGGGCAGCGCGCGCGCACCATGAAGCTCCTGCGCGCGCCGCTCAACCGCCTGCCGGCGGACGCCGACGGCTTCTTCGACGTCACCTCCGCGTTCGCGCCCACCCGCGAGCTCGAGCTGCGGAACTTCTACCAGCTCTCCGGGCAGCGCATCGATCCCAAGAGCTTCAGCCTCTCGATCCGCCGGGGCGTGGACGAGCCGCGCGTCACGTTCCTCACCACCAGCGGAGGCATCCCGGTGCCGTACACCGAGGTGCTGGGGCTCGACAACTTCGACGAGACCCAGGGGGCGCCCATCCCGCGCCAGCACGACGGCAAGGTGGACGGGACCCTGCCGAACTCGACCAGCCGCCTGTTCGTGGACTACGAGAACGGGACGCTGTTCTTCTTCGACCTCCGGCCGTTCGCGCCCCGGATCACCGCCGACGCGAGCTATCCCGCGCGTCCGTTCGACCAGGCGCTCAGCAACGTGCTGTTCCGCCGCGACTCGCTGGTCGGCGGGCCGGGCACGCCGAACGCCCGCAACCGCGAGATCTACGACAAGCGCAACCCGCTGCGCTCGCAGGACACCCAGTACTACATCGACCTCGAGTTCACCGCCTCGCGCGCCGGCAACGAGATCAACCTCGGGCGCAGCAACATCATCGAGGGCTCGGACGCGGTGCGCATCAACGGGCGGACGCTGGAGCGCGACCGGGACTACACCATCGACTACGACCTGGGCCGGGTGCAGCTCAAGGCCACCCCCGGCCCCTCGGACGCAGTGAGCGTCGACTACTCCTATGCCCCGCTCTTCCAGCAGGCGGGGCGCACGCTGCTGGGGAGCGCGTTCCGGCTGGCGGGGCGCGAGCGGCACGTGGGCGGCGCGTTCATGTACGAGAGCAAGAGCGCCCAGGACCTGCGTCCGCGCATCGGCGAGGAGCCGTCGCGGGTGATGATCGGCGACCTGAACGGGGAGTGGCGCACCAAGCCCGCCTTCCTGACCCGCTGGGTCGACGCCCTGCCGGGGGTGCGCACCACCGCCCCGTCCGAGTTCGCCGTGTCGGCAGAGATGGGGGCGTCGTTCCCGAACCCCAACACCTTCAACGAGGTGTTCATCGACGACATGGAGGGGGTGCGCGACGCGGTGAACCTGACCATGACCCCCGAGCGCTGGAGCTGGTCGAGCGTGCCGAACCGGACCCCGGCGGCCGGGGACAGCATCCAGGGACCGCAGAAGAATGTCGAGACCCACTGGTACACGCCGCTCAACGCGGTCAAGGAGCGCGAGCTCAAGCCCAACCTGACCGACGCCCAGGGCGCCCAGAATTCCCGCCAGGTGCTGGCGATCTCCGCCCCGCAGCGGCCCTCGACCGCGGCCCCCACCGATCCGCTGTGGCTGGGGCTCACCTACCCGCTCGACGCGGTCGGGATCGACCTCTCCCGGTCCCAGTTCATCGAGCTGTGGGTGAACGACTTCAACGACGTCCAGAAGGTGCCGCGCGTGCCCGGCAGCTCGCTCAAGCTCCACATCGACCTGGGGGTGGTGAGCGAGGACCAGCGCCGCTCGCCGGGGATCGCGGCCAACCGGGTGCTCGACAGCGAGGATCTGCCGCCGCGCGACAACCAGCTCACGGTGACCGACAACAACAACGAGGACACCGGGCTCGACGGGCGCCCCACCCAGGTCCTGCCGGAGCTGGACGATGCCAGCCTGTCGCTGGGACCGAGGCCATCCTCCAACGATCCGGCGCGCGACAACTTCCAAACCCCCGAAACCGACAATAACAACCCGGTGCTCAATCTGGACCCGGACAAATGGTTCTACATCAACGGGACCGAGGGGAACAAGAACGCGAAACCGGTGCCCGACACCGAAGACCTGAACCTCAGCAACAGCCTCGATCTCGACGAGGACTACTTCGAGTACACGATCGACCTCGGGGACACGACCACGACCTACCCGTACTTCGCGGACCGGGTGTACGCGCCCGGGCGCGTCTACACCAACAACCCTTCCGAGGCGATCCCGCCCGACAACGGCTGGCGGCGCTACCGGATCCCGATCTCCGACACGCTGCGGGTGCGGTTCGGCTCACCCGACCTGACCCTGGCGCGTCACGTCCGGATCTGGGTCGAGGGGATCACCAACACCGACGACCTCATCAACCCGGCCATCGGCGCCAAGCGTCCGCTCCTCATGCTGGGCGGGATGGAGATCGTCGGCAGCCGCTGGCTCGCCTCCGATCTCACGCCCCAGCAGTCGACGCTCGGCACCACGCTCACCCTCAACTCGGTGAACAACGTGGACAACGCCGACATCTACGCGCCGCCGTTCGACCCCGGCAGCACGCGCAACGGCGCCCAGGACCTCACCCGGCGCGAGCAGTCGCTCGAGGTCGAGTTCGAGAACCTGGCCCCCGACGACACCCTCGAGGCGTTCAAGACCTTCTCGCTCGACGAGAACTACTCGCGCTACGGGACGCTCCGGTTCTACGTGGCGGGCTTCGAGATCCCCGACTACACGCCGCCGGTGGGCGGGATCATCAGCGACAGCCTGTTCTACTTCGTGCGCTTCGCCTCGGACGAGCGGGGCGTCAACTTCTACGAGTACCGCGCCCCGGTGCCGAACCCCTCGTCGCGGGGCGGCACGATCCAGTGGTCGGAGATCCTCCTCAAGCTCACCGACCTCTCGAACCTCAAGCTCGATCCCGCGTTCCTGAACCGCGACACGATCGTGGCGCCCGGGCCCACGCCGGGCGTGACGCTCACCGTCAAGGGACGCCCGTCGTTCACCCGGTTGCGACGGATCTCGTTCGGCATCGTGAATCTGGAGAACCAGTCGGTGTTCTCGCGCGGCCGGGTGTGGCTCGACGAGATGCGCGCCACCGACGTGGCGCGGGACCCCGGCAACGCCCAGCGGGTCTCGGTCACCGGGCGCATGTCGAACCTGTTCGGCTACAGCGTCTCGTACAACGCCCGCGACGAGGACTTCCTGAGCGTCGGCGAGACGCGCGGCTCCGGCACCCGCTCCAACAGCTACGCCGCCACCACCAACATCGACCTGCACCGGTTCTTCGCCGGCACCGGCATCGTCCTGCCCATCACCCTGAACCTGGCGGGCAGCCACTCGCAGCCGCGCTATACGGCGGGGGAGGACGTGGTGCGCACCGGCGCGCTCGCGGAGGCGAGCGAGAGCCGCACCGGCAACCGCGGCTACAGCGTCAGCTACACGCGCAGCTGGGGCGAGCGGTCGAACCCGTTCCTGCGCTATACGCTGGGCGGCATCAGCGCCAACATGAGCCAGTCGCGCAGCGAGAACAGCAATCCCGCCTCGGTCGACACGCTCAAGACCATGAACGCCGGCGTGGGTTACACGATCGCGCCGCGGCGGCTGCTGCCGGTGCCGATCCCGGGCCTCAAGGCGCGCTTCTATCCGCTGCCCGAGCGGTTCTTCTGGAACTACTCGGTGGCGACCGCGTCGAGCCGCACCTACGACCGCCGCCGCGACGACGGCGCGCTGGTGCTGCGCAACGCCAACAACGGGCGCACCGCGTTCATCGACTTCGGCGCCGACTCCCGGCCCTTCGATCTCCTGCACCACCAGTTCCAGGCCAAGCGCAACCTCACCCTGGCCGATCCGTTCAACGAGCGGATCGGGTTCATCAACCTCGGCAAGGTGGTGCAGTGGAACCAGTCGTTCAGCTCCCGCTACGCGGCGAACCGCGGGCTGTGGCTGCGGCCGCAGCTGAGCTGGAACAGCAGCTACTTCCAGAACAACGGGCCGGAGCTCTCGCCCAGCCTCGCAGTCCGCTCGATCAACAACTCCCAGACGGTGAACGTCACCTGGGCGCTGCCGTTCGATCAGCTGGTCGCCGCGCCCCGCACCTCCACCCGGGACACCACCAGGAAGCCGGCGTCGGTCCCGGTCTGGAAGCCGATGCTCGCCCGGCTCGGCGCCCTGTCGCTCGATGCTTCGTTCTCGCGCACCACCGGGTTCACCCGCCTCACCGGCACGCCGGCCATCAAGTACCTCACCGG
This sequence comes from Candidatus Eiseniibacteriota bacterium, assembly GCA_035275545.1. GTDB lineage: Bacteria > Eisenbacteria > RBG-16-71-46 > RBG-16-71-46 > RBG-16-71-46 > WS-11. Next base: position 12,742 of record DATEMP010000189.1, read on the forward strand.
CTTCTCGGGGGACCCGGGCCTGCACGCCGATTCCACCGGGCGGGTGCAGGCGAGCTTCGGCAACTCGAGCACCGAGAACCAGGACTGGCGCACCGGCGGCCGCACCCGGCTGGCGGTGGGACGCGGCGCGACCATCCAGACCAATGCCGAGTTCAGCGCGCGGCGGGCCACCTACAACACCATCATCAACCGCGTGCGCCGGGTGGGGTTCCCGAGCTTCGACATGGAGTACGGCAAGCTGCCGGAGCTGATCGGGCTCCGGAAGATCTTCGTCAATCCCAAGCTGCGCAGCGCCTACAGCCGCAGCCGGACCACCGAGTTCGCGAACAGCACCACACCCACCAACATCTCGACCAGCACGGAGTGGCGGCCTCTGGTCGGGCTCACCGGCGACCTCAAGAACGGCACGCGCGCGGAGTTCCGCATCCAGCACCGCGGCACCGAGGCCGAGTACCGCCAGGTGGGCAACTCGGTGACCACCGAGGCCAACACCGACGTCGACCTGAGCCTCAACCGCTCGTACACCAAGGGGCAGAAGATGAACTTCATGGGCAAGTCGAGCACCGTGAAGGCCAACATCAGCCTCGGGCTCACCGCGGCGTACTCGCGGCGCAAGAGCGAGACCCGCCAGGCGGGCGTCGACCGGCCGTTCAACCCGGTCTCCGAGGACCGGCTCAACGTGAACGCGCGCGGGTCGTACGGCTTCAGCAACAACGTGACCGGCAACGCCGAGCTGGGGTTCAGCCAGAACCGCGACAAGCAGACGGACATCGTGCGCCGCAGCATCCGGGTCGAGCTGCGCGCCCAGTTCACCTTCTGATGCGCCCCGACCGCCGGGTGGTGGCGGCGGCGCTGCTGGCGGTCTCCGTGGGCACCGCGTGCCATTCCGATCCGGTCGCGAAGGTGAACGGTGAGCGCGCGCTCGCGCGGGTGGTGCGCCAGGTCGAGGCGGGGCCCCGCATCCCGGGGACACCGGGACACGCGACGGTGCGGGACTGGATCGCCGCCGAGCTCGCGCGGCTCGGGGGACGGGTCGAGCGCCAGAGCTTCACCGACTCCCTGCGCGGCGCGCCGATGCCGCTGGTGAACCTGATCGGGAGCTTCGGCCCGGCGCCGGGGGGTGGCTCTCCCGGGGGAGGGCGGCGGATCGTGCTGTGTGCCCACTACGACACGCGCCCGTGGTGCGACCAGGACCCGGACTCGGCGCGGCGCGCGGACCCGCTGCCGGGTGCCAACGACGCGGGCTCGGGGGTGGCGGTGCTCCTCGAGGTCGCCGAGCTCATGGCGAAGACGGCCCCGGCGGTCACGGTCGACCTGGTGTTCTTCGACGGCGAGGACCAGGGCCGGAGCGACCATCCCGAGGAGTTCTCGCGCGGCGCCATGGGCTACGCGCGACGCCTGCCCGATCCCAAGCCGACCGCCGCGTTCCTGTTCGACATGGTGGGCGGCCGCGACATGGAGATCCACCCGGAGGTACGCTCCAGCGAGGAGGCCGCCAATCTGGTCGCGCTGGTGCTCGAGGGCGCGCGCGCCGTGCGGGCGCGGGCGTTCAAGGAGGACCCGCGGCATCGCGTCACCGACGACCACGTGCCGCTGCTCGACGCCGGCATCCCCGCGGTCGACATCATCGACTTCGACTACCCCGCTTGGCACACGCACCGGGACCTGCCCGACCAGGTCTCGGCCGCGAGCCTCGCCGAGGCCTCGCGCGTCGCCGCGTGGATCGTGTATCGGAGTCCGCTCGCCCGGGTGCGGTGAGCGGGGCCATGGCCGCCTCCGATCCTCCCGAGCCTCACGACCGCACCACTCCGTTCCTCACCGCCGACTGGCGCTGGCTGGTGATCGCCAACTTCGAAGTCGATCCGGCGCTGCTCGCCGCGCGCATCCCGGCCGGCACGGTGCTCGATCCGTTCGAAGGGCGCACGCTCGTGAGCGTGGTGGGTTTCCTCTTCCTCGACACGCGGGTGCTGGGCGTGCCGGTCCCGGGGCACCGCGATTTCGAGGAAGTCAACCTGCGCTTCTACGTGCGCAGCCGCGACGCCGCCGGCGGGTGGCGCCGCTCGGTCGCGTTCGTGAAGGAGCTGGTGCCGCGCCCGGCGATCGCGACCCTGGCGCGGCTCTGCTACCAGGAGCCCTACCAGGCGGTGCCGATGCACCATCGCGTCGAGGCCGGGCCATCGCCCGAGGCGCCGCTCGCCTCGATCGCGTACGAGTGGAAGCTCGGCGGCCGCTGGCATTCGATCGGCGCCCGGGTGAGCGGAGCCCCCGCGCTCCCGGCGCCCGGCTCCGAGGCCGAGTTCACGATCGAGCACTACTGGGGGACCACCGCGCTGCGCAACGGCGGCGCGCGGGAGTACCGCGTCCAGCACCCGCCGTGGCGCGTGTGGCCGGCTGAGGCGTGGAGCATCGACATGGACGTCCGCGCCGTGTACGGCGCCGAGTGGGGGCCGGCGCTGGACCGCCCACCCACGCTGGTCCTGGTCGCCGAAGGCTCACCGGTCTCGGTCTTTCCCGGACGCATGCTCGGGCCCGCCGCCGCCTGATACCTCCGGCCCCTGGACCGTGCCTCGCGGGCATGACGTTGAGAACATGAGGGTTCCCGGGCGGGTCCACGGGCGGGGCGCCGGGGGGAGGCGGCGACGCGGGTGCCACGGCCGGACCACCGGCACCCGCGTGCCAGGCGCCGGCCCAGTCCCTACTTGCCGATTTTGAGGTGCTGCGGTAGTCTGCGCGGCTAGGAGTGGTGCAGGTGCGACCACTCCGTTTTTTGTCTCAACCGGGAGTCCGATTTGGAAGTCCGAGAAGAGGTTCGCCGATTGGCGGATCCCCTCGCCGCGGAAGATGGACTGGAGCTCGTCGACGTCGAGCTGACCGTCCAGGGGGGCCGCCGGACCATCCGCGTTCTTCTCGATCGGCCAGGCGGGATCCAGGTCGGGGATTGCGCACGATTCAGCCGACGATTGTCGGATTGTCTCGATATGAATCAGACCGTCCCGGGGCGTTATTTCCTCGAGGTCAGCTCGCCGGGTGTGCAGCGCCCGATCAAGACGCTCGAGACGGTCGAGCGGTTCGCAGGTCAGCGCGCGTCGCTGACCACGGTGGCGGCGATCGATGGTCGCCGCAACTACGAGGGCGAGCTGCTGGGACCCCGCGACGGCCGGGCGGGGATCCGAACCGACGAAGGTACAGAACATTGGTTTGTGTGGGCGGAGGTGAAGGCCGCCCACCTGGTAGTCGATCCCTGGGCGGGACGGCGCGCGGGCGCCCCACGCCAGGGCGGAGGTTCGCGATGAACTACGAGATCCTGGACGCGCTGAGTCAGATCACGCGCGAGAAGAGCGTCGACCGGCAGCTGCTGGTCGAGACGCTCGAGGCCGGGCTCGCCAGCGCCGTGCGCAAGAAGCACGGCGCCACCGCGGACGTCGAGGTGAAGTTCTCCAACGACACCGGCGCGATCACCGTGGCGCTCAAGAAGACCGTGGTCGAGACCGTCGAGGACGCCGCGCTCCAGCTCACGCTCGAGGAGGCGCGCGCCCACAAGTCGGGCGCCCAGATCGGCGACGTGCTCACCTTCCCGCTGCCGATCGCCGAGTTCGGCCGCAACGCCATCCAGACCGCCAAGCAGGTGCTCATCCAGCGCGTCCGCGAGGCGGAGCGCGAGCGTGTGTTCAAGGAGTACTCGGACAAGATCGGCACGCTGGTGCGCGGCGTGGTCCAGCAGGTCGACCGCGGCAACGTGATCGTCAAGCTCGACCACTCGGAGGGCTTCCTCCCGGCGCGCGAGCAGATCCCGAGGTCCTACCACCGGCAGGGCGAGTACGTGCGCGCCGTGGTCACGATCGTCGACAAGTCGGCGAAGGGGCCGCAGGTGATCCTCTCGCGCACCCATCCCGACTTCCTGCGGCGGCTGTTCGAGAGCGAGGTGCCCGAGATCGCCGAGGGAATTGTCGAAGTCAAAGCCGTTGCCCGCGAGGCGGGCTTCCGCTCCAAGATCTCCGTCTACTCGACCGATCCGCGCGTCGATGCCGTGGGCTCGTGCGTGGGCCTCAAGGGCTCGCGCGTCCAGAGCATCGTGCGCGAGCTGGGCGGCGAGCGCATCGACATCGTGCCCTGGTCGCAGGACCCGAGCGTGTTCGTGTCGCGCGCGCTCTCCCCGGCCAAGGTGATGGACGTGCGGGTCCAGGAGGCCGACAAGCGCATGGTGGTGGTGGTCGCCGACGATCAGCTCTCGCTGGCCATCGGCAAGGGCGGCCAGAACGCGCGCCTGGCCGCGCGCCTGACCGGCTGGAAGATCGACCTGGTCTCGAAGAGCGAGGAGAAGAAGCGCCAGGACCTGGAGCGGGCGAACCGCATCGAGGTCGAGAAGCTCGAGCTGGGCGAGGCCACCACCGAGAAGCTCATCTCGGCCGGCATCGAGACCGTGCACGAGCTGGTCGCCACGCCTCTCGAGACGCTGGTCGAGATCCCCGGCATCGGCGAGAAGACCGCCGAGAAGCTGCTGGCCGCCGCGCAGGAGTATCTCGAGGCCCATCCCCCGGTGCTGCCCGAGGCGGCGTCCGAGTCGTCGTTCACGCCCGAGATGGAGGCGGCGGCCGAGCCCGCCCCGGCCGCGGAGCACGCCGAGGCTGCCCCTGAGGCTGGGTCGCCCGCGGAGGAGATCGCGGTGGCGGTGCCGTCCGAGGCACCCGCGGAGGCCGTGAGCGCCGCCGAGCCCGCAGCCGACGCGTCCACCGACGGGGACGAGCACGCGGCGACGCCCAACGGCGACGGCGGCGTGCAGGAGGAGTCCCGTGGCTAAGGCGCCCGCGGTCAAGAAGGCACGCGTCTACGAGATCGCCAAGGACCTCGGCATGTCGAGCGAGGCGGTGCTCCAGATCGTCAAGCGTCTGGGCGTGGAAGCCAAGAACCACATGAGCACACTGCTGCCCGAGACCGTGGACAAGATCCGCGCCGAGATGGCGCAGGAGACCACCGCGGTCAAGGAGGAGCTGGCGCGCAAGCACGAGCACGAGCTGCAGCGTGCCCGCGAGGAGCGCGCGCGCGCCGCGGCCGTC
>DATEMP010000190.1:0-4292 GCA_035275545.1 Candidatus Eiseniibacteriota bacterium
AGCCCGCGATCCATCCTCCGAGCAGTCCCCACACCGACCACCACCCGACCAGCGCCAGCCCCAGCCCGCCGCCCAGCACCGCCTGGGTCGCGAGCGCCGCGCTCACGCGCTGGAAGTCGCCGTGCGCGCGCAGCGCACCGGTGTGGTACTGGATCGCGAGCTGGAGCACCACCGCGACCAGCATCAGGGCGGGCGCACCCCAGCCCCACGGGTCGGCGATGCGATGGTGGCCGCTGGCGAGATAGACCCCGACGCTCAGCGTGAACAGGGTCGCGCCCGCGATCACCACCGACCACGCACCCGCCATCAGCCGCGCCCCGCGCGCGCGGTCGCCGCGCTCCGCCGCGGGCGGCAGCTCGAGGTCCATGCCCTGGAGCGCCCCCGCCGAGGTGTAGGTGCCGTAGTCCAGCAGGAGGTTCAGCGCGTTCCACGCCCCGTAGCCGAGCGGGCCCAGCGCCGCCGCCGCCACCACGCCGCGCAGGAGCACCGCGGCGCGCGCCACGTACTGGCTGAGCGCGGTGCCCAGCGCATCACGAAGAAAGGTCCGGGCGTGCAAGGGGGATCCGCGCTCCTCAGTCCCGTGCTTGGCCGGGCGCGAGGCGGTGGCATAGAATCGTCGCTCGCATGCGCACCCTCCTCCCCCGCGTTTCCGGACGTTCGTGACCGCGACCCCCGTGCCCGGCCGTCCCGGAACCGGCCCGGCGCTCGCCTCGCGCGGCGGCGCGCCGGTGCGGGACACGTGGCTCCCGGTCGCGTCGCCGTGGATCGGCGAGCGCGAGAAGCAGCTGGTGCTCGAGACCCTCGAGTCGGGCTGGATCACCAGCGGGAAGCGCGCCCTGGAGCTGGGCGAGCGGGTCGCCGCCCTCGGCGGTGCCAAGCACGGGCTGGCGCTCAGCTCCTGCACCGCGGCACTCCACCTGGGCCTGGTCGCGCTCGACGTCGGGCCGGGCGACGAGGTGGTCACCTCGCCCTACACGTTCGCCGCGTCGGTCAACGTCATCGAGCACGTCGGCGCCAAGCCGGTGCTCGCGGACGTGGACCCGGAGACCCTGTGCGTCGATCCCGCCGCGATCGAGCGCGCGATCACCCCGCGCACCCGCGCGATCCTCACCGTCGACTACGGCGGTCACCCCTGCGACTACGACGCCGTATCGGCGATCGCGCGCGACCGGAAGCTCCCGGTGGTCGCCGACGCCGCGCACGCGCTGGGTGCGGCGTGGCAGGGCCGGCCGGTCGGGTCGCTCGCGACCATCACCGGGTTCTCGTTCTACGCCACCAAGAACCTCACCACCGGCGAAGGGGGCACGGTGGTCACCGACGACCCCGGACTCATGGAGCGGATGGCGGTGCTCTCGCTCCACGGCATGAGCCGCGACGCGTGGAAGCGCTACAGCGCCGCGGGCTCGTGGTTCTACGAGGTGTCCGCGCCCGGCTACAAGTACAACCTGAGCGACGTCCTGGCGGCGATCGGGATCGCCCAGCTCGAGCGCTTCCCGGAGATGCAGCGCCGGCGCGCCGAGCTCGCCCAGGGCTACGACGCGCGGCTCGCGGACCTGCCCGAGATCCGCCGCCCGCGGGTGCGCCCCGGGGCGACCCACGCCTGGCACCTCTACGCGATCGGCCTCGAGCTCGAGCGCCTCGGGTGCGACCGGGCGCGCTTCATCGAGGAGCTGCGCGCCGAGAACATCGGCACCACCGTGAACTTCATCCCGATCCACCTGCACCCGCACTTCCGCGACACGCTCGGCCACGTGCCCGGTGCCTTTCCGGTCGCCGAGGACGCGTACCATCGCGCGATCACGCTGCCGCTCTTCCCGCGCATGACCGACCGGGACCTGGACGACGTGTGCGCGGCGGTGCGCAAGATCGTCGCGCACTACCGCCGCTGAGGCCCGCGCCCTCACGGCGCGTCCTTCTGGGCCTGCTCGAGGGAGCGCAGCGAGAGCCCTTCCCGCTGCAGGTAGTAGAGGCCCACCAGCGTCACCGGCAGCCACTGGCTCGCCCAGTAGAACCACGAGAACGGGACCGCCAGGTCCTTCCCCACCTTGAGCAGCGCGAGCCCGGCGATACAGGCCACGTTCATGGTGCCGATGTAGCCGGGGGCGGCGGGCACCATGATGCCGATCGCGGTGATGACCAGCATGATGAGCCCCGCGTACCAGGGCAGGTGGATGCCGAGCGCCCACATGCTCGCCTGCAGCCCGATGATGACCACCCCGAACATGAGGAACGAAAGCAGGAACACCCACGAGAGCCGGCCCAGGTCCCGGAACAGGCCCAGGCCCTCGACGAAGTGGGTGAGCATGCCGGCGACCCGCGAGCGGATGCGCTGCGGCAGCGGCGACGCGAGCAGCCCGACCGCGGAGTGGGCGAGCCGCGGCTGCCGCTCCAGGGCGACGACGAACAGCGTGAGCACGATGCAGGTCCCCACCAGCACGCCCGCGCCCGCGCGCACCATGCGGCCCGCCTCGGTGGCCGCCGAGATCGGGTGGATGATGAGCGCGATCCCCAGGATGGCGAGCAGGGTGATCATGTCCACCGCGCGCTCGACCACCACGGTGGCGAACAGGGTGCTGCGCGGGAGCCCGGCGCGGCGCGCCAGCGCCCAGGGGCGCACGATCTCGCCGAGCCGGAGCGGCAGCACGTTGTTGGCCATGAAGCCGATCATGGTCGCCGAGAACAGCGGGCCGATGCCGATCGGCCGCGGCGAGGCGATCAGCGAGCGCCAGCGGACCGCGCGCAGCCAGAAGCCGAGCAGCGTGCTCGCCACCGCGATCGCGAACCCCACGTAGTTGGCGCCCTTGAGCGCCGCCCACACCGCGCCCGGGTCGACGTCGCGCATGGAGAACCACACCGCGACCGCGGAGATCAGGATCCCGATGGCGAGCTGGACCCGGTACTTCACGCGGCGCCGCCCCCATCGTTCCGCGGGCCCGCATCGCCGCCGCCGGAGCGCAGGCGCTCGAGGTCGAAGCGCACCAGCGCCAGCTCGCGGGTGAGCGCGTGGTTCTCCTGGCCGAGCCGCGACAGCTTGATCGAGACGTGCAGCAGCATCACGGTCGCGAATGCGAGGCCGAAGAAGAATACCGTCGAGCCCTCGTACATGATGCCGAGCGCCCGGGTGATCGCCTTGAGCACCGGGGTCGAGAAGCCGAGCACCGCGATCAGGACGCTGGCCGCCACCCACAGGAACGAGTACTCCTCGGAGAGCCGGCGACGCCGCACCAGGTCGAGCACGTAGAGCGCGAGCGCGACCGCGGCCAGGGCGGTGATCAGCTGCGTGCGTGACAGGAATTCCATGGTTCTCCTCTCGTCTCAGCCCGGGCGCTTGAGCAGCACCATGAGCGACGCCAACAGGTTCTTGTACGGGTAGTAGAGCGACTTGCCCAGCGTGTAGAAGGAGCGGCCCGCCTCGCGGGCGCGCATCTCGACCGGCACCTCGGTGAGCCGGAACCCCCGGCGTGCGAGATCGATGAGCAGCGGGGCGTCCGGGAAGTCCTTCGGGAACTCGTGCTGGCACACCTCCATGACCGCCCGGTCGTAGGCGCGGTAGCCCGAGGTGGTGTCGGTGATGCGCTGCCCGACCGCGACCCGGAACACCGTCGAGAACAGCAGCATCCCCATGCGCCGCGCGAGCGGTGCGCGGTAGCCGGAGCGGGACACGTAGCGCGAGCCGATGCTCACGTCGCACGCGCCGGACAGCACCGGCGCGAGCAGCACCGGGAGGAAGCCGGGATCGTGCTGACCGTCGGCGTCCAGCTGGACGCCGATCGCGTAGCCGCTCCGGACCGCCCAGCGGAATCCGGTCTGCAGCGCCCCGCCCACACCCAGGTTCACGGCGTGGGAGATCACCGGGATCCCGCGCGCGCGCGCCACCTCGGCCGTGCCGTCGCGGGAGCCGTCGTCGACCACGAGCACGTCGAAGTCCGGAGCCTTGCGCGCGAGCTCGTCGAGCGTGACGGGCAGGCTCTCCTCTTCGTTGTGCGCGGGCACGATCACCAGCACCCGGCCGGTGCTCATGGGGACCTCCGCAGGGCGACGGCGCGCGCCAGCCGGTCTCCGGCGGCGACCGCCGAGTCGCGGGTGCGACGCATCCAGGTGACGTTCAGCGGCACGGAAGATACCTTTTCCAGGTCGTAGCGCGTGACCAGCCCGGTCGCAAACGCCACCACCACCGCGGCCGGGATCAGCAGCAGCTTGAGCGCGGTGGCCAGCACCCCGTGGAACGCGCCGTCGATCGCCCATCCCGCCGCCATGAACAGCGCCAGGCCGGCGAGCCCCATCAGGGTCGC
>DATEMP010000191.1:0-4648 GCA_035275545.1 Candidatus Eiseniibacteriota bacterium
CACGCCGCGAAGCCCCACCGGCAGGCGCGCGAGCGCCGCATCCAGGTCGCCATCCAGCGTCGGATCGTCCACCCGCACGCTGTCGGAGCCGCCCTCCTCGAGCGCATCGAAGCGCGCCAGCAGCACCTCCAGCTCGTGGGCTTCGGCCTCGGTCGCGCTCAGGCGCGGCGGCACCTGCTTCAATCCGCGCTCGGCCTTGGCGGCGCGCTTGAAGTAGCGCGCGGCGTTCGCCTGGGCACTCACGCGTGCGTCGAGCTCGATGGTCAGGTTGCGCGCGGGATCGGCGGGGTCGGGCAGCACGACCGAGGCGGCGCGTGCCGGCACCTGGCGCAGGTAGGCGAGCAGCGTCTCGCCCCAGGTACGGAACTCCCCGGCGCGCCGGGCCTCGACCAGATCGCCGCGCAGGGCTTCGACGCGGCGGGCGAGACGCGCGTGGTAGCGGCGCAGCGCCCGCGCGACCTCGACGCGGCGCTCGGCCATCGCCTCCGTGCTCGACCGGGTGGTCATGGGTGCGCGAAACGTAGTGCAACGGCGAAGGCCGGGCAACGCGCCGTTGACGCGCCCCGCGTCGCAAGGGCACCCTTGATGCAAGGAGACTGTCCCATGCCTCTGCAGTGCCAGTTCTGCGGTGCGCCGGTGACGCTGTCCGCGCCGATTCCACGCGAGTCGTCGTGCGAGAGCTGCCGCCACGACTACCGCGCGTGCAAGCAGTGCCGGCACTACGATCCGTCGCGCAACAACGCGTGCCGCGAAACCGAGGCGGACCTGGTCGAGGACAAGGAGCGGCGGAACTTCTGCGAGTTCTTCGACTTCAATCCGGCGCCGTTCCGTGGCCAGGCCCGCGACGCGAGCCGCGAATCCCAGGCGCGCGCCAAGCTGGAGGGGCTATTCGGCGGCGCAAAGGCGACGCCCGATCGTGTCACCGACGCGCGCGCCAGGCTCGACGCCCTGTTCAAGAAGCCTCCGGCGTCCGAGGACTAGACGACCACCGTGTGGCCGCATCGACAGAAGGAGCAGCCATGAAGCAGGCCAAGGCGACGTTCAAGATCAAGAACTGGGACGAGAAGCCCGTCCAGCAGGTGGAAGGATTGCCGAAGGTGACCCACGCCAGCGTCACCCAGTCCTTCGAGGGCGACATCCAGGGTGAAGCGGCGATCGAGTACGTGATGAGCTATCGCGACGACGGCTCGGCGAGCTACGTCGGCCTCCAGCGCGTGATCGGCACGCTGGGCGGGCGCAAAGGAAGCTTCGTGCTCCTGGGCCGCGGCGGCTACGAGCAGACCCAGGGCAAGGCGACCATGACCTGGTCCGTGGCACCCGGCTCGGGCACCGGCGACCTCAAGGGCATCACTGGCGAGGGCAGCGCGGTGGCGACGCACGAGCCGCCGGGCAGCCTCACGCTCTCGTACGATTTCGAGTGATCATCCGCAGTACGGCGGATGGGGCGACTCTCCCCGTAGAGTTGCCGGGAGCTCGACCGCGGCCATCTCCGCGCCCTGCTTCATCTCCCACGACTCTCCACCCGGCGGGGTGTATAAGGAGTGGGCAATCCGGACCGGCTCGGCGCCCGCAGAATCCCCGCAAGTGAGCCCGGCGGTTTGACCTACAGCGCCTCGCTGCCGTACTTTACCGGGTTCCGACAGGAGGGTACGGGATGATCCGAAGCATGACCGGGTATGGCGCCGCCGACCTGGAGCGGGACGGCCAGCGCCTGAGCGCCGAGATTCGTTCGGTGAACCACCGGTACTGCGAGGTCTCGCTGCGCGCCCCCAAGCTCGTGGGCCTGTTCGAGGACCAGATCCGCCAGCTGATCGCGGACCGCTTCTCGCGCGGCAAGTTCAGCCTCACCATCACCTGGAGCGGGGTGGGCGACAGCGGCGAGGTGCTGCGGGTCAACGAGGTGGTCACCGACCGCTACGTGGCCCTGCTCGAGCAGCTCCGCCAGCGCTACCGCCTCGACAGCGGCCTGGACGTGCGCACGCTCGCGACCCTGCCGGACGTGTTCACGTGGGAGCACACCGCGCTCTCGGACGACGAGACCTGGGCGCTGCTCCAGGGCGTGGTCGGGCAGGCGTGCGAGAACATGAACGCGATGAAGGCGCGCGAGGGCGACGCGCTCGCGCGGGACCTCGTGCACCGGCTCGGCCTGATCCGCGCCCAGCTCGACCTGGTGGCGGAGCGCGCCCCGAACCGCCCGGTCGAGGCCAAGGAGCGCCTCGAGACGCGCCTCAAGGCGCTGCTCAACGGCGTGGACATGGATCCGGTGCGGATCGCGCAGGAGGTGGCGCTCATGGCGGACCGGCTCGACTGCACCGAGGAGTGCGTGCGGCTCGCGGCACACCTCGACCAGTTCCGGCATCTCGCCGAGGGGCCGGAGCCGGCGGGACGCAAGCTCAACTTCCTGCTCCAGGAGATGAACCGCGAGGCGAACACGATCGGCTCCAAGGCGAACGACGTCGACATCGCCCACGCGGTGGTGGTCATCAAGGAAGAGCTGGAGCGCCTGCGCGAGCAGGTGCAGAACGTCGAGTGACGGGGGCCGCGGCGTGAGCGGCGCGGCGGGTCCGATGCCGGACGCGGCGACCTCGATCCCGTCGCGGTTCATCCCCGGCGGTTTCCTGCTGGTGCTCTCGGGCCCCTCGGGGGCCGGCAAGGGCACGCTGGTCGACCGGCTGGTGGCGGTGCGCCCGGAGTGCACGTTCTCGATCTCGGCGACCACGCGCCCGCGCCGCACGAACGAGGTGGACGGCGTGCAGTACGAGTTCGTCACCCGCGAGGAGTTCGAGCGGCGCCGCGCGGGCGGCTTGTTTCTCGAGTGGGCGGAGGTGCACGGGCACCTCTACGCGACCCCGAGCCGGTTCGTGGACGAAGGCGTGCGTGCGGGGCAGGTGGTGGTGCTGGACGTGGACGTGCAGGGCGGGGCGAGCGTGCGGCACGCGCGGCCCGACGCGGTGTCGGTGTTCATCTACCCGCCGTCGATCGAGGCGCTGCGCAAGCGGCTGCTCCAGCGGCAGACCGATCTGCCGGAGGTCGTGGAGGTCCGCCTCCAGAATGCGCCGGGAGAGATCAAGCAGTACCGCGAGTACGATTACCTGGTGGTGAACGACGATCTCGAGCAGGCGGTCGAGCGCCTCACGGCGATCGTGGACGCCGAGCGCTCGCGGGTGAAGCGGTTGAAGGTGGAATGATCCGGACGCTCCGTCCCCCGGACGGAGGTCTTCACGCCACACGAGGAGGATGCACGGCATGACCAAACTGGCAGCGTTGTTCCCGCCCCCGGGCACCAACAAGTACGAGCTGGCGATCGTCGCCGCGCGCGAGGCGCGCCGGCTCAACGAGTGGTCGAAGCGCAACGGCGAGACCCTGCCCGGCAAGGTGACCGCGGTGGCGCTCGAGCGCGTGCTGCATGGCGAGGTGCCGTTCACGTACGAGGAGTTCCCGCAACCGTAGGAGAGGTTCATGCTCAGCGGGCGCACCGTGGTGGTCGGGGTCTCGGGAGGGATCGCCGCCTACAAGGCATGTGAGCTGGTGCGCTGGCTGGCCGAGCGGGGCGCGTCGGTGATCGTCGCGATGACGCCCGCCGCGACCGAGTTCGTCACCCCGCTCACGTTCCAGGCCCTGTCGGGCAATCCGGTGGTGCGGGACCTGTGGGGCGACCAGCGCCCCGGGTTCGATCTGCCTCCCGCCGGGGCCGCCAAGGTGGGGGGCCGCGTCGAGCACGTGGACGTGGCCGAGGCGGCCGACTGCCTGGTGATCGCGCCGGCGACCGCCGACCTCATGGCGCGCCTCGTGCATGGCGAAGCGCCCGATGCGCTCACCGCGATCGCCCTGGCGTGCCCCGCGCCGCTCGTGATCTGCCCGGCGATGGATCTCGAGATGTGGCGCCAGCCCGCGACCCAGGCCAACGTCGGAACACTGCGCGCGCGCGGGGCGACGTTCGTCGGCCCCGACAGCGGCCCGCTCGCCTCCGGGCTTTCGGGGCCGGGGCGGCTCGCGGGGATCGACGCGATCGGTGCAGCGGTCGAGCGCGCGGTGGCGCGGCGCCAGAGCATGAAGGGCCTGCGCGTGCTGATCGGCGCCGGGCGCACCGAGGAGCCGCTCGATCCGGTGCGCGTGCTCACCAACCGCTCGAGCGGCCGCATGGGCTTCGCGCTCGCCGAGGCGGCCCGTGATCGCGGCGCCGCGGTGACGGTCGTCACCGGCGCCACCAGCGTCGAGCCGCCCGCGGGCATCACCCGCGTCGCGGTCAGCACCGCCGCCGAGATGGAGAAGGCGATGCGCGCGCACGTGACGCGCGCCGACCTGGTGCTCATGGCGGCCGCGGTCGCCGACTACCGGCCGGCGCGCGAGGCGTCGCAGAAGATGAAGCGCGGCGCGGGTGCGCTGAGCGTGTCGCTGGTGCCGAACCCCGACATCCTCGCCGGGCTCGCGGCGCGGCGCCGCCCGGGCCAGACGATGGTGGGATTCGCGCTCGAGACCACGCGCGGGGTCGCCAACGCGCGCGCCAAGCTCAAGGCGAAGGGGCTCGATCTGGTGGTGCTCAACTCGCCGCGCGCCGGGATCGGCGGAGACACGAACCAGGTGACGCTGGTCGAGCCCAAGCGCGCGAAGGCGCTCCCGGTGCTCCCCAAGCGCGAGGTGGCCGAGC
>DATEMP010000192.1:0-29904 GCA_035275545.1 Candidatus Eiseniibacteriota bacterium
ACACCCGTCGGCCCCAGGCTCAGCCAGTCCAGCGTCCGCGTCATCACCGTGGTGCGGTTGGCGGCGGTGGAGATGGCCTCGAACCCGAATCCGAAGAACACCGACCGGATCGGGTAGAGGGAGCGCACGGCGGCACCGCCCGCGCCGTTCGCGTAGGTCCAGGCGGGGCTGGCCCCGGCGAGCGCCGTCACCACGTCGGGATCGGTCTGGTTGTTGGCGCCGGTGCCCCCGCTGATGCTCAAGGCGAGGCCCTGGGCGATCGGATCGCCCGCCACCGCGTTGAGCGCGAGGCTGGCGGAGGCATTGCTGGTGTAGTTCACCTTGAACAGGTTCTCGAACCAGCTCTCGGTGGCCGCGGTGCGGTTCGGGCTGGCGGGGTCGCACAGGTCGAAGGCGATGTCCTGGCCGGTGAGCAGGAGCTTGCCGCCCGCGGCACGATAGGCATCGATCGCCGCGCGGTCGTCCGCGTTGAGGGTGTTGGTGCCGGCGCCGGTCGCCCACACCATGAGCGGGAAGGTCGACACCGTGGCGTCCAGCTTCCCCTGGGTTTCGGAGCCCGGCACGGTCGGGTTGGGTCGGCGCCTCCAGACGCCGGCGATGCGACCCGAGATGGCGCTCTGATAGAAGCTCTCGACGGATCCGCCCTCGTCGTCATCCACGATCAGCACGTCGCAGCCGTCGGTGACCGCCCCCAGCGTGTGGGACTTGGGGTTCAGGAGGTCCGTCTTCTGCGCGATGTTCAAGGTCGCGTAACCACTGCCTTCGACGGGAACCAGATTGAAGTTCTCGTCCAGATAGTTCGGGGTGAAATAGATCGAGATATCCTGGGTCTGGCTGGGGAGGATCCAGACTCCCCAGTTGGCCGTCTCGGGAGAGAGACACGAGCCCTCGACACAGATGGAGCTGCTCCACCCGGTCGGGATCTGCACGTTCACCCGGTGGAGACGGAAGCTGTCGGCGACCGCGCCGGTGTTCGTGACCTGGCAGTGGTTCTCGATGTAGACCTCGTTGGCCGGTCCGGTGTGGATCGCCTGCGTCAGGTTGTACGTGAAGCTGGCGTGCGCCGAGCTCCAGCCCAGCGCACCCAGGAGCACCACGATCCCTACGATCCCCTGGCGGCGTGTCGCGTTCATGGTGTCCCACCTCATGCGCGTTGTCCTTCCTTGCCGGTTCTCCGGCCGGGCGCTGCGGTTTCTAGGGGTCGAACGTGGTGCCGGTCTGGATGACTTCCTTGGTCGAGAGGTCCTGAAGAAACGCGATGACCGCCAGCTGGGCGGGATCGACGCCGCCGGGGACCGCATAGTCGAATTGTAAGGTCTGGTGCTCTCCCACCGCGAGCGACACCGCGGTTCCGGCCACCCCGCCTCCGGCCTGGCAGGTCACGGTCGGCGCGGGAAGGATCGCCCGCAGGACGTTGGTGTAGTGGAGCTGGCCGTTGGGGGCGGTGGCGAGCGTGACCGAACGCTCCACGACGCAGGTGGCGAGTTGAAGCGGCGAAGGAACCGCCGCCCCCACGCCCCAGACATCCACGGTGATGTGGTAGTTGCTGCCGACCAGGCTCCCCGTCACGCCGACGGCGATCGGGGCGGTCGGCATGGAGCGCGCCTGGACCAGAGTGTGGATGTCCGTGTCGCTGGGCGGATTCCCCGGCGCCAGGGCGCCATCCACGAAGATCGCCGGCAACGCCACCACGGACTGGGTCCACTTCCGGGAACAGTGAGCCGGCGGATTGAACCTGAACAAGGGGTCGGTGGGGTTGGGCCAGTACATGTGCGGATTGATCGAGATCAGCCGTCCCGGCTCGACTCCGTTTGCGCCCGCGATCACGCGTTGCATCGCCTCCTCGGCCGGTGGGCAGGGAACGCAGTCGTAGTTGGAGAAGTCCTCGCACAGGACCCGCTTGGGCACGGTCAGGTCGAACGTCGCACTGGCGAAGCCACCGCCCACCACGGTGGCGGGGACGCTCGAAGGCTGTGACCGGAACCCGGGCAGGGCGAGCGTCACGACGTGGTTGCCCGGCGGCACGCACAGCGTGTCGGGCGCGTAGGAATCGGTGGGCGTGCCGTCGAGCACGATGACCGCCGGCCACGGGGCGTCGACCGCCAGCGCCCCGGTGTTGGGAATCGGAAGCACGTCGAAATGCATGGCGAGCACCGCACCCGGGGTCACGGTGATCGAGTCACTCACCGGGTAGTGGCACTCGCGGTAGACCGACACCCGGTGCCCCCCCTCCCGGACCCCCAGCAACGTATCGGGCGTGAACAGCCCCGTGGGTTGCCCGTCGAGCGAGATGGCGGCACCGGTGACGGACGCCGTGACCACGATGTCGCCCTGCGGCAGCAGGATGAGCGCCGCAGGGCTGAACGTCGGATCCTTCTGGCCACACGACAGCGCGAGCAGGCCGACCAGGCCCAGGAGCGCCAGACATGTCGAGCGGCGTACCGGCTTCATGGTCCTCTAGTGGACCAGCACCATCCGGCGCGTGATGTCGGCGCCACCGATGCGCAGCCGGTAGTAATAGACGCCGTTGCTCGCCCGGGCGCCGTCGTTGTCGCGGCCGTCCCAATGCTCGGTATAGGTGCCGACGATGCGCTGGCCGCTCACGATCTGACGCACGAGACGGCCGGACACGTCGTAGATCGCGAGATCCACGTGGCCCTCACGCTCGATGGCGAACGGGATCGAGGCGTCCTGCGTGAACGGGTTGGGCCAGCTCCGGCCCAACCAGGCCGTCAACGGCTGCTGCGGGTCGACCCCGGTCACGTCATCCGTAGTCGCGATCTCGGTGGTCTGATGGATCTCGGTCGAGGAGCCGGCCGATGTGATTCCCTGCACCCAGGCGACGATGGCGAACTCTTCCGGTACCCACTCGGTGGGGAACGGCTGAGGGGGGAGCGACAGGGCGACGTCGAAGTGCTGCGGCCCGGTGGCGCTCATGTCGATCGGCTGACCGGTCGCCGACGGAGTCGCAGCGTTGTTGATCGTGCGGTAGACGTCGTGGTGCTGCGTTTCCCAGTTGTAGCTCTTGAACTCGAGGGTCCGAAGGCCGTCCTGGGACGCGGTCCGATTCAGACTGATCTGGGTGGGCGAGTCGATGCTGAAAACTCTGGCGGGCGTGGAGCTCTGAGGCCCCGGGCAGGCCGGCAGGCCTGCTGCGCCGCAAACGATCGAGCCCTTGAGCAGGTACTGGGTGCCCGAGATGCCGGTCACGATATTGCTGCCGAACGCGATCGTGCCGGTATAGGTCGCCCCGCTGGTCACGTGCTTTTCGACCAGCGCGACGAAGAGCCGGTTGCTGCCCCCCGGAGGTGCCGGCGTCGCCGTCTCCACGTTGATGTCCAGCGAGACGTTGACGACCGTGGGCTGCCTCACCGCCGTACCGGTGATGGTGAGCGGGCTAGGAATCAGGAGCCGGGAGTTGATCTGCGCCACTTCGTTCGAGCCGATGAACGTCGCCGGTCCGCCGTCGATGTAGAGCGACGGGGCGGCGTGCGACGCGGACGGATAGACGGTCAGGACGCGGTTCTGGGTGACCGCGTTGTTGATCAGATAGAACCAGTCGTCACCGGGCGTGGGCCACCACACGTGCCACTTGACCGACGCCACCTGGCTTCCGTAGCCGGCGATCATGGTGTTGACGCCGGGATTGGCCGAGTAGCAGGGTCCACAGGTCTGACTGGTGAGCTCCTCGATCATCACGCGCCGTTGCGCGGCGAGGGCGGGGATGGAACAGCAGATGAGAATGAGGAGTGACGCGAAACGCAGCGACAAGCGGAAGCCGAAGGTCATGGGGATCTCCTTCCCATTCCGTGCGCAAGGCGGGAGGTCGGTTGCCGGCTCCCGCAATCCGGTCCTGACGCGCAACAGAATACGCCAAAGGTTTGACCGGGTCTTGACCTAAGAATGCCGGGTGCATCCGACGGCCACGATTGCACTTGGGCGATCAGTAGGACTCAACTGCGCGCGATCGGTGCTCCGCTGCCCAGGAACGACTCCCAGATCATGGTCTCGACCGCGGACATCGCGGCTTCCAACGCCGCGCGCTTGCGCTTGATCTCGGGTGTGGCCGGCGTTCCCGCGAGCGCCTCGGTGCAGCGCTCCTTCAGAGGGAGACTGGCGTCTCCCTCCCCGATCTGCGCGAGCAGCTCCCTCACGCGCCGGATCCGAATCATCGCCTCGGCGATCCGTTCCTGAGCCACGCCCACCGTCACCGCGCCGCGCCGCGCGTCGAGCAGGAGCTGGCACTCGAAGGTTCGGCAGCACTTGGGCCGATGTGCGTAGATGCTGCACCGCGTGCCCTTGAGCGCCGGGCACGGCTGCGACAGCAGCCCGGCGCGCACCCCATGCTCCTCGGGCTCGAGACCCAGGTTCTCGAGCCGCGCGACCTCCGCCTGGCCGAGCTCCACGTCGGCGAACAGGGTGCCGTCGCAGCACAGGCCGCAGGTGGTGCAGAGGGCGTCGGTCAGGCTCTCGCTCATGCCCCGACAATGGCGCATCGCGCCGCGTATTGAAAGGGTGGTGCGCGCTACGAGCAGCCCTCGATCCAGCGGACCTCCGGCAGCCTGCCGGTGCGATAACCCGTGACCCGCTTGCCGTCGGTCTCGAAGATCATCCGATAGCTGCTGTCCGCGGGTGCCGCCGGGGTCACGATCAGGTAGTGCCCGTCGACGTACTTGTGGGGCTGCACCTCGACGCGTCCCGGATAGAGCGCCTGGATGCGCTCTTCGGTGTCGCCGATCCCGGCGCCTTCGGCGGTCTTCACGGTGCCCTGCGGCCGAACGTCGAGGCGTGCAATCCGGCCGTCGATCACCATGAATGCGATCCCGGGCCGTCCCTGGACCATGACGTAGTGGCACGGCTCCATCTTCGGCCCGAGCAGCACCAGCGGTGCGCCGAGTGCGTGCTCGGCCTCAGCCAGCGTCATGCCGGCGCGCACCGGTCCGAATCCACTGGCGTGGGCGGTCGAATCGACCACCGCCGCGGGCTCGGTGACGGGCACGCTGTCGCTGGAACCCGGATGAGAGTCGGCCCGCTCCTGAGTCGCGGAAGCGCAGCCCATCAGGGTGACGGCCAGAAGCATCGCTGCCGGACGGAGCATCACGGTGGGCTCCCTCGTTGTGAATGAGGCGGGGCGATCCATCGCCCCGCCTCGCAGCACCGCGTAGCGCGGGTCGATCCTATCCCTGATACCGGCTCACACGCTGCTTGATCGTGGCCAGGCGCCCGTCGTTCGCGATCAGCCCGGACTTGCGCGGCAGCGCATTCGCTTGTGCGCGCGCGGACGCGATCCGGTCCTCGGCGAGCGGGTGCGTCGAGAAGAACTGCTCGACCGAGCTGGGGCGGCGCTTCCGCGCGTCCAGCAGCTTGCCGAACATGCCCGCCATGCCGCGAGGATCATAGCCGGCATCGTACATGTAGCGGATGCCGAGCCGGTCCGCCTCGTTCTCGTCGGCGCGCGAGAACCTGGCGACCAGGCCGCCGGCCGCGAGCTGCGCGGCGATCTTCTTCAGCGTCGAGGGATGGTCTCCCAGCAGCAGGCCAGCGCCGAGGTTCAACCCGTACACCTTGCTGATGCGCTCGGTGGCGTGACGCGACACGCCGTGCCCGATCTCGTGCGCCATCACCGCGGCCAGCTCGGACGTGTTCCCGGCCGCCTTGATCAGCCCGGTGTTGACGTACACGTGCCCGCCGGGAACGTTGAACGCGTTGATCTCGGGGCTGTTCACGACATGGAACGTCCACGGTGCGCCCGCGAGCTCGGTCTGGCGGACGATCCGCTGACCGATGTCGTTGACGTACGCGACCGTCGCCGCGTCGTTCACGAGCTTGAGCTCCCCGGCGAGCTGACGCTCGAGCTGCTGGCCCATCTGCCACTCTTCGTTGAGCCCGATGAGATTCACGTCGCCGGAGTTGACGCCCATGGTGGCGCATCCACCCGCGACCAGCAGGACCGGCAGCACGAGAACTGCGGTGGCGTGGCGGCAGTGCTTGGCCAAAGGATGTGACTTCATGGTGTGCCTCCATTCACGCGGCAATCTCGTCCGGGAACGGACTTCGCAAGACGTGCGCCAGAGCGGCCATTCGCCTATCGCCGCACGCAGCAACGGCGCCGCGACCGGTTGAACAAAGGCGTGTCGTTCGGGGTCGGTAGCAGATGCACGCGCAGGAGCAGTTCCTACCGCGTCGACCTCAGGGGCGGGCGGCGACGCTGTCCGGCGGCGAGGGCGCCCGCGTGGCGTGGAGGGGGTCGTGGAGCATGTCCATGAGTGCGTCTCCATCGCGCGCCCACACCGCGGCCTTCGGATTCGCCTCGTGGGCCTGCCGGTAGGCGACGAACGAGTCCCACGAGAAGCCGTACACGAAGAAGAGATTCGCGACCGCGCCGAGGATGCGCGCGCGCGTCGGGCCGTCGGGCGCGAGCTGTGCGGCGCGCTCGAAGTGGGCGAACGCCTCCTGCAGGAGCTGGATGCGCTCGGCGCTCGAGCGGGTCTCGGCCACCATCACGCCGCAGCGCGTGGTGTATCCGAGCGTGGCGTTGCCGAGCGCCACCGCGAACGCGACGTGCGGACTCCAGTGGTCGTCCTGCAGCCGGCCCAGCGCGTAACGATAGTAGGGCAGGCTGGCGCGGTACTCCTTGCGCACCACGAGCGCGGTGGCCGTGTCGTAGGCGGCGGCGGGCGGCATGTCGATCGCGGCGGGCCGGTGGGCGACGCGATGGTCGGGACGCTGCGCGCATGCCAGTGCGGTGAGCGCGGCGATCACCGCCGCGACCGCGAGCCACCGCCCGCTCACGAGCCCTCCCCCACACGCACCCGCGCTCGGCCGGTCCCGGGCGGCGCGAGCACCGAGGTCGGATCGGGCCCGGGAAGGAGCGGCGGAGCGGGAGCGCCGTCGACACGCGCGCCTGGAGGCAGGCGCAACAGCGTCCACACGGGCATCGGCGTCCACTCCCACGTGGCGTCGTCTCCGTCCCGCTCGAAGCGAAGATCGATGGTTCCCCAGCGGGTCGGCGCCCGCTTCACGCTCGCGCCGCGCCACCAGTCGGCGCGCGCGCCGAGCGTGAGCATGAGTGTGTCGCCGTCGTCGTAGACCAGCGCGTTGCGCACCAGGCTCAGCAGCGCCGCCGCGGGCGTGGGATGCGGCGGCAGGTTGCGGCCGAAGTCGCGCGCGGAGCGCGAGAAGTACTCGGCGTGGGCGCCGCTCGCGTTGCGCCAGAAGAGCAGCTCGCGCAGCACCGAGTCGGCGGCCGCGGGCCGGCCGTCGAGCAGCGCCCACGTCCCGAGGTCGGCCCCCACGTAGCTCTGGAGGCTGTCCGCGTTCGCGTAGGTGAGCATCGCCCCGCCCGAGCGCGCCCACAGCCGGGCCGCGAGGCGCTCGCATCGGGGGTCTTGCGGATCGAGCACGCGGGCCGGCCAGCAGGCGGCGATGTTGCCCCAGTCCCGGCCGACGCCCTGCCAGCTCGGCGGGACGTCGTCCGAGCCGGTGAGCGCCAGCGCCGCGCGGAAGTCGTCCAGGTAGGCGACGCGGGTCTGCTCGATCGCGATGCTGTCGCTCCTCTGCCCCGCCGCACCGGCGAGCCGCGCCGCGGCCGCGTATCCGGCGATCATCCACGCGTCGTTCCCGACCAGCTGGGCCCGGGTGAGCTCGTTGTCGCGCGGCTCCGCGAACGGGAGCATGCGTCCGAATCGCCAGCCGGACTGGCGCCCGAGATCGCGCTGGCTCTCGGACCAGCGCCAGCAGCGCGCCGCCTGCGCGGCGATCGCCGGGAGCTCCGCGTACCCGGGGGGCCGCAGGAACGCTTGATCGAAGAGCCACAACGCCTGGCCGGGACCGTCGAGCTGGCCGCGCTGGGTGAGGAACGGACCGTGCGGCCACTGGAGCTTCGCGAACCCGAGTGCCGCCTCCCGCGCCTCGTTCGTGTATCCGGTCACCGCGAGCGCGCTGACCAGCCGCGCTCCGTCACGCAGCCAGGTGTCCCGGTACTGGAACGGACCGCCGATCGGGATCCAGCCTCCGTTCCAGCGCTCGCGGCAGGCGAGCAGCACCACCCGGGCGGCGCGCATCGCCGCCTCGAGCTCGGGATCGTTCAGCTCGAACGCGGTCCCCGCGTCCATCTGCCGCGTCCAGTAGTCGCGCACCATGCCCTGTCGCTGCGCGTGCGACGGGCGGGCCACGTCCTCCAGGTCGCGCTCGTCCACGCGATGGCTGGTGAGCACGAAGCGGGTTCGCCGCCGTTCGCCGGGGCGCAGCGACCACCGCACGCCGCCGGGCGCCTCGGCCCGCGCGACCGCGAGGCCGGAGCCATGGCCCGATCCCCAGCGCAGGTCGACGGACTCGGGCGTCTCGCCCTCGACGGCGACGAACACCGGGCTCGAGAGCGTGTCGAGCGTCGCGGCCAGCTCGGCGACCGCGGCCGCCGGCGATGTGTTCGTGGCCTCGGCGACCAGCGAGACCGCGAGCACCGAGTCCAGTTCGGAGCGCGCCGGGAACGCGACCGCTTCGAAGTCCCAGCGCACCGCGCCGTCATGGCAGGCCCAGTGGACGATCGGGAGCCAGCGGTCCTGGTACGCGACCCGACGCGGTGCCCGCTCCGATCCCGAGGCGAAGCGGAATCGCATCCGCCAGAGCCCGTTCGAGAGCTGGCCGCGATCGTCGACGTGGAACGCGCGCGGCATGCCGGGCCACATGAGCGCGGCGCCGGCGCGCGCGTAGGCGTCCGGGATCGAGTCGGGCTCGCATGCCTCGCGCAGCGGGGATGGCGCCCCGCACGAGGTGAGCGTGGCGAGGCCCAGAAGGACGAGCGTGAGGCCCGGACGGATCATGCGCGGCGCGAATCTACCCCATCGCCCCCGCCCGACAATTCCTGCTTGCGCGTCGCCGCCGGGCGACGGCAGAATGGCGCCCGCGGCGGCGATCCACGCCCAACCTCAGCGGCCCTTCCCCAGCATGGGCCTAGGCGAGGCAAAGGGGGGCACACTCCCGGGTCGGTATCGAACGGACTTGTGGTGACGCCGCGGTGCGTCGCCGCTGGGGGGCGCGTGTCCGCGGCCAACCATGAGGACCGATCGATGCCGACCCAAAAGGATCTCAAGCGCCTGGTCCGCCGGCGCATGCAGAAGACGGGCGAGTCCTACACCGCCGCCCGCGCCCATCTCGTCAAGGCCCGTCCCTCCCGCTCGACCAACGGCACGCCCGCGACCGCGGCGCCCGTGAAGCCGGCGACCGCGGCGCGCGCGAAGCCCGCCGACTACGCGAAGCTCGCAGGCATGAGCGACGCGGCGGTGAAGGCGGCGACCGGCTGCGACTGGAAGCGCTGGGTGGACGCGCTCGACTACGTCGAGGCGCACACCTGGCCCCACCGCAAGATCGCCGACTACGTGCAGGAGAAGTTCAAGGTGCGCGACTGGTGGACGCAGACCGTGGTCGTGGGCTACGAGCGGATCCGCGGGCTGCGCGAGATCGGCCAGCGGCGCGGCGGCAGCTACGAGGCCACCAAGAGCCGCACGTTCGCGGTGCCAGTGGCGAAGCTGTTCCAGGCGTTCGCCGAGGCGAGGCCGCGCGCCCGGTGGCTGCCGGGCGTGAAGCTCACGGTGCGCAAGGCAACGCCCCACCGGTCGGTGCGCATCACCTGGGACGACGGCACCTCGGTGGAAGTGTGGCTCACCGCCAAGGGCGGGAAGAGCAGTGCCCAGGTGGCGCATCGCAAGCTGCCCAGCAGGGAGGCCGCGGCGAAGACCAAGGCGTTCTGGGACGAGCGCCTGGATGCGCTCGCGGAATACCTGACGCCGTAGCGCGAGACCCAAGCACAACGCCGCCCGAGTCGATTCGGGCGGCGTTCGTGCTCCTTTTCGGCCGTGGTTAGCGGTGGTACCCGTCGTTGTAGACGTACTGATCCCGTCCGCGTCCCCTGCCCTGGTACCGGGCGTAGTCCGCTCCGCACTCGTCCCACTCGTCGCCGTCCCAGACGTACACGTGGAGAACACAACCGCTGCGTTTGTCGATCATCTCGATCGGTCCGTTGGCCCGGCCGGCGTGATCGGGCCTGAAGAAGGTGATGTGACTGTGCGTCCGCCCGGTCGAGACCTCGCGGTAGAAGTACGAGCGCTCGTCGCGGCCACCGAACGCCCGGTACGCCCAGCGCACCGTCTTTCGCGCGCGCTGATCGTAGTCCCGGTCGCGGCGGACGTCGCCCCGGCGGTCGCGATCGCGCCGGCTCTCGTAGCGCCGGCCGTCGCGGCGATCGCGGTCGTCGCGGTCATCGTCGGCCGAGGCGATGGGAGCGAGCGCCGCGAGCGCGGTCGCGACCACGAGCAGCCATCCGGTGAAAGGTCTCCTGTGAAGCTTCATGTCATCCTCCGTCCGTCGGGAAAGGGCGCGGCACCCAGCTGCAAACGTGGTGCCACCGGCCTTTCACCGGCGACGCGGCGGCCACGCGGGTCGGGCGGTTCAGTCTCCGATCGCCCTGTCGCGCGACGGCCGCACGCCAGAGGATCTACCGCAACAACGCCACGCGCTCGCTCTGCACACCCTCGGCGGTATTGAGCACGAAGAAGTAGAGCCCGGGTGCCGCGTTCATGAACCGATCCGTGCGGCCGTCCCAGCGGCGCGTGTAGCGCCCCGCCGCCATGGGCCCGGCCTGGATGGTCCGCACCCGTCGGCCGGAGGGATCGAACACCGCCAGCTCGACGAAGCCGGCGCGCGCCACCTCGAACTGGACCGATGCGTCCCCCGCTGCCGGATTGGGCGCCGGCGGCGCGATGAACCGCGAGCGCTCGGGCGTCTCCAGCGCCGCAGGCACCGCCACCACGCCGCCGCACGCGGGAATCGTGAACGTGCCGCCGCCGCGGGTGTGGTCGCGGAACGGATGCCGGTTGCCGGGAGGTCCTTCGAAGCCGGGCTCGAGCGTCTGGCCGCGAAGGCCGCTCAGCAGCGTGCCCGGTGCGAGATCGGGGTTGGCGAACGCGTTGAGCTGGGCGAGCGCCACCTTCATCGTCACCGTGCCGTTGATCTGGTCGAACGCGCCGAAGTCGCAGGTGCCGCGCTCGAGGTAGTTGACGTGCCCGCTGTCGGCGCGGGACGCCGTACCCCACACGAACGCCTGGACGGCGTTGTCGTCGACGCCGGCGCGCATGAAGAACTGTTGCCCGCGGTCCGAGAGCCCGGGCACGCCGGGCGACGCGCCCGGAGCGTCGGCGCTCAGGTTGATCCGCCACTGCACGCCGTTCGGGATCACCGCCAGGCTCGAGAGCTTCATGGTCGCCGTGATCATCGGGCCGTTGGCGCCGAGCTCGCAGCCGTAGTCGATCGACAGGATGTCGAATGGATTGTCGGTGGTGATCGGCAGCAGCAGCCCGGTGGTCGCATCGTGGAGGAAGTCGGTGACCTCCGGCAGGTTGAAATCCTGAAGCGGCAGTGGCGGCGGGCTCGCGGGTGTCACCGTGCC
Organism: Candidatus Eiseniibacteriota bacterium; assembly: GCA_035275545.1. Classification (GTDB taxonomy): domain Bacteria; phylum Eisenbacteria; class RBG-16-71-46; order RBG-16-71-46; family RBG-16-71-46; genus WS-11. The sequence goes on from DATEMP010000192.1 coordinate 11,444, forward strand.
GTTGCCGTTGGCCGCAGCCTTGAGGCTCGGCCCGTCGAGCTGGCGGGTGACGTAGACATGGCCCTCGAAATCGTTGTGGTCGTCGGTGAAGGCGATCACCGCGGCGCCCTGCGAATCGAGCGCCACCTGGAAGTAGTCGAGCAGGTTGCGGTTGTTGCCGCCCCCGAGTCCCATCAGGCTCATGTTGCTGCCGTGGATCGTGTGGTCGCTGATCACCTGCTGCGCGAACGTGGGCGTGTCGGAGTGGCCGTTCAGGCTCTGGGCGAACAGCACCACCCAGTTCGCCGAGCCGTTGTTGACCGGGCTGGTCGAGCCGTACCAGACCACGCACACGCGGCCGTCGCTGCCCGCCTCGATCCACGGCATGATGTTGCTCTTGTAGACCGCGTTGTCGTTCACCCGCACCTTCTGCGCCCAGCTCGCGCCCCCGTTGGTCGAGTGCGACAGCCAGATGTTCTGCTGGTCCGACCACACGAGGTACACGGTGCCGTCGTCGCCCACCTTGACCACGTCGAACAACGAGCCATGCCCGGTGGTGTTGTCCACGGTGACCGTCTGCCAGGACATGCCGTTGTTGGTCGAGCGCGAGACCAGGCCCTGGGTGCCGTTCTGGTGCGACACGTAGACCCGCCCGTTCCCGTGATCGACGTCGATGTAGCCCGGGCTCGTGCCGTTGGCACTCACCAGGCCGGGGTTGAGATAGCTGGCCCCATGATCGTCGGAGCGCTGGACGAACAGCGCGGAGGCCGGGATCGGGGCGCGGTAGAAGAGGTAGACGCGGTTGTGACCGGTGGACTCGTTCCACTGGCGGTCGTCGGCCGGAGCGATCGCGGTGGCCGGCGACAGGTTGAAGTTCTCGCCGCGGTCAAAGGAGACGGCGGAGGAGATGTTCGCCAGCGCCAGGCTGGTGATCGTCAACACCGGGATCGAATCCGGATGGTTCGGCACGCTCAGCGAGATGTCGATGTCTCCCCCGCCGTCGGCCCCGCCCGCCTCGGGGTCCTCGGGATCCTGGGGCAGGAACGCGTCGGGCTGGCCGAGGTAGGTGGGGTTCTGCATCCCGGGATCGAACGTCGCGCTCGCGGGGTTCAGATCGAAGCGCCACAGGTCGACGCCCGCGGGCACGCCGCGGATGCCGCCCACGTAGCAGTTGCCCCGCACGTCGACGCGCAGGCTGGGTTCGCCATCGCGCGTGGTGACCGGCGCCCGGAGGGTGACGTTCTGGCTGAACGCGATCGTGCCGGGCACGTACGTCGCGGTGCGATCGGCGCGGGCGGCTGCCCCCGTGAAGGAGAGCGCCACCAGGACCGACGCGGCGAGCAGGCGCGGGAGTCGGACCGGGGCGGTGGAGTCCGGGCAAGACGGCATGGGATCACCTCCGTGGCGACGGCGGAACGCGATCGCGAAGAGGCGGCAGCGACATCCGGTCGCCTCTGGATCTCGTGGTGAAGCCTGAGCCGCGGGGCTTGAGCGGGGCTTGAGTGGGGTGCGCCCGGGTGACGCAACACGTGCGATCGCAGCGGCATGCGCCACACAGCCAACGTGTTACGTCAGGCGATCAGCCTTCGCGGAGCTTCCGCTCCTTGAGGACCGAGAGCGCGTGCGCGAGCTGATCGGTCTGAACCGGCTTGGTGAGGTGCGTGTCGAAGCCGGCGTCGAAGGCACGGCGCTTGTCCTCCGCCTGTCCCCAGCCGGTCAGCGCCACCAGGAGGATCTTATGGCCGCGCGCGCGGATCATTCGGGCCAGGTCGTATCCGTTGATGCGGGGCATGCCGATGTCGAGGATCGCGGCCTCGAAGCCGTTGACGTCGAGCTTCTCGAGCGCCTCGGCCCCGTTGTGCGCCACCGTGACCTGATGCCCCATCGCCTTGAGGAGCAGCCCGAGGCTCGCGGCGCCGTCCACGTTGTCGTCGGCGACCAGGATCCGGTGACCGTCCGTGACGGTGATCGGCAGCGGAGCGACCGCGGGTGCGGGGATGGGCTCGTCGCTCACGATCGGCAGCTCGATGTGGAACGCGCTGCCTCTGCCCGGCCCCTCGCTCCGCGCCTCGATGGTCCCGCCGTGGAGCGCGATCAGCCGCTGCGACAGGGCGAGGCCGATGCCGAGCCCGCCGCGGGTCTTCTCGAGCGAGCGGTCGAGCTGGGAGAACGGCTCGAAGATTTCCTTCAAGCGCTCGGGTGGGATCCCGATCCCGGTGTCGGTCACGGTGACGATCAGATTGCGGCGCTGGCGCGCCAGCACCAGATCGATCGCACCGCCGGCGGGCGTGAACTTGACCGCGTTGTTCACGATGTTGGACGCCACCTGGACCAGCCGCGCGCGGTCCGCGTAGAGCGTCACCGGTCCCGCGTCGTTGCGGGTGCGCAGCGTGAGCTCGCTCTCCTCGACCACGTACTGGGTGGCCTCGACCACGTCGCGCAGCAGGTCGGCGGCGGAGAAGCTCGAGAGCCGCAGCTCGAGCGCGTCGCGGGTGATGCGCGAGATGTCGAGCAGGTCCTCGATCAGGCGCACCATGTGCTGGACCTGCCGGTCGATGAGCTCGAGGCTCTGGCGCGATTCGGGATGGGTGTCCTTGTAGCGCAGGTACTGGGTGGCGTTGCGGATCGGGCCCAGCGGGTTCCTGAGCTCGTGCGCGAGCGTGGCGAGGAAGTCGTCCTTGCGGCGGTTCGATTCGAGCAGCGACCGTTCGGCTTCCGCCACCTCGGCCAGCATCGCGTTGAAGGCGTCCACCAGCTTGCCGGTCTCGTCGTTGGTCTCCTTCTCGACGCGCAGCGCGAAGTTGCGCTCCTGCCGCACCTGGTCCGCGGCGCGCGCGATGGAGAGCACCGGCCGGATCACCGAGGCCTGCAGGCTCTGCGACATCGCCAGCACGATCGCCAGGCTGCCGAGCATGATCGCGGTCAGCACCGGCAGGTAGCGTCCCAGCCGCCCGGCGAGATCGTAGCGCGCGCTCAGGTACACGGTGCCCACGATGCCGTCCGGGTCCTCGATCGCGCGGAAGAGCTGGAGACGGTTGTGGTCGAATCGAAAGCCGCTCGGCGTCACCGTCACCGGGAACACCGCGTCCTCGGGCCGGCGGGCGAAGGTCGCGAACGGTCGTCCGTCCGGCGTGTAGACGGCGGCCGCCGAGATCTCGGGCCGCACCGCGAGCAGCGCCAGGCTCTGGTGCGCGGTGAGCGAGTCACCGAACACGATCGCCGGGGCGCTCGCGCGGCCCACCATCTCGGCCTGGGTCATGAGATCGCCCGCCCACGAGATCCGGTGAAAGCGGACGTCGTAGACCGCCAGCACGATCGATGCGATGAGCAGCGCCGACAGCGACGTGATGAGCACGATCAACATCATCTTGAGGCGGATGGAGGGAATGTTCCGGAACACTAGGGCGTCCTGGTCGAGACGACCTGGGCCACGGAGAGCAGCCGCGAGCTGAGCGTGAGCCCGCTCCGCTTCGCGGAACCCAGGCCGACGTCGAAGCGCATGTGCCCACCCACCACCTTGAAGTTGATCATGCTGCCCGATGCCAGAGCGCCCTCGGTGTCGGTGACGACCAGCACCGGCTGGCCGCGGGTGGTGCGGATCAGCGACGGGAGCCGGTCGGACTCGGAGCGGCCGATGAAGAGCACGTGGAGCGGCGGCAGCGGCTCGAAGGCGCGCATCCGGACCACCTCGACCGGCCGGGCTCCGGCGCCACGATCGCGGACCAGGTGTGACAGCACGCGCGCCACCTCGTCGTCGCCGATGATTCCGAACCGGAGCGGCTCCTGCGCCGTCCCCACCGGCCACTCGACGTAGCCCGCGAACTTGTAGAGGAACGCGGCCTTGAGCCGCACCTCGAGCACGCTCGCGGACTCCTGGGCCACCGCATCACGGGGCGCGAGCGGCAATGTCAGGCACAGCAGGGCCAGCCCTGTCCCCCAACGCGCGGTCCTGCCCCTCATCAGTAGCGCCATAGGAATTGCGCGAACGCCTGGCGGCCGAGGGTGACCCGGTTCGGCGCCGATCCCCACTCGGCGTGCCGGGGTCCGAGCAGATCGGTGCCGGTCACCGAGAGCTCGAGCGCGCTGATCGGCCGCCACCCGGCGCGCGCGTTCAAGGTCGTGTAGCGGGGCACACCGGAGATGCGGAGCGCCCCCACCTGCCTCACGATCGCATCCAGCTCGATCTGATGTCCGGCGTCGACCGCCGCGCGCAGCGACCACCAGTGGTCGGGGTCGATCCCGAGCGAGTTCTGGCCCCCCATGTCGTTGCTGCCGGGCTTGCGCTCGATCTCGGTCCGTTGCGCGGCCCCGCCGGCGCTGAGCCGGAACCATGAGGTGACGCGGCTGTTGATCCAGACCTCGGCGCCATGCACGTCGCCTTTGAGACCGTTCTCGAGCGCGAGTCCGCCCGGAGCCGGCTCGATCGAGCGCAGGCGGTCGTAGAAGTTCGCGTACGCGGAGACCGAGTACGACACGGCGGCCATCGGTTGCGCGCGGTAGCCGACCTCCAGGGCGTGGAGGATCTCCGAGCGGAAGTTCGGTCCGCCGACGAAGACGGAAGACGTGAACTCGCGGTCGATACGTGACGGAGCCCGCACCGCCCGCGAGGCGGCGAGCCAGAGGAAGTGGGCACCGGCTGGCCGCCACGAGAGCCGCACGGTCGGCAGGTACTCCCAGTCGGTGTAGACGTTGTGTTCGAGCCTCAAGCCGCCGGTCAGCTCCACGCGGTCCGCGATCGCCCACTGATCCTCGACGAACGCGTTCGCGTAGCGAAGCCGGCGGTCGCCCGGGACGAACGCGAAGGCCGGGCTCAGGTTGTCGACCTGGTCGTTCTGGTCGCGGTACCCGGCGCCCCAGGTGACTTCGTGGCGCGAGACCGCCACGGTGCTCTGGTAGTCGAGGTCCCAGGTGTCGAGCACGTCCTTGACCGCTCCCGGCTGGTCGCGGCGCGAACGCTCGTAGTACGCCTGCACCCGCGAGCTCGGGCCGCGCGGCGGATGGTGGCTCAAGGCGCCGAGCACGTGGTAGCCCGAAACGTCACGCTCCGAGGGGAGCTGGTCGATCCGGTTGCGGTAGCCGCCGGCGTCGACGTAGACGGTCCGGGTTTCTTCCACCCAGCGGCCGCGCCCGCCGACCAGCCAGCGGCGCCAGTCATCCTGCGCCGCGGTGCCGTCCGCGAGCCGGCTGGGGTCGTGCTCGACGTACTTGCCGCTGACGCGGAAGTAGGGTCCCGAGCCCCAGCCCACGCGGGCGCCTCCGCCGCGGGCCTGGTCGCCGGCTCCACCGCTGACCATCACCCCTCGCGTCTCGGCGGAGGTGCGGCTGATGATGTTGATCACGCCGTTCACGGCGTTGGTGCCCCAGGACGCGCCGCCCGGCCCGCTGATCACCTCGATCCGGTCGACGTCCTCGAGCACGATGTCCTGCGCTTCCCAGAACACTCCCGAGAAGAGCGGCGAGTACACGGTGCGCCCGTCGATCAGGACCAGCATCTTGTTGGCGAGCACGCTCAGCATGCCGCGCGCGCTGATGGCGTACTGGCTCGCGTCTGCCCGGGCCACTTCCAGCGACGGTGCGAGGCGCAGCGCCTCGGGCAGGGTGCGGGCGCCCGAGCGGCGGATGTCCTCTGCGGTGATGACGTAGACCGAGGCCGCGGCCTCGGACAGCTTCTCCGCGCGCCGCGACACCGACGTAACGTGGATGTTGCCCAGCTGCTCGAGGGACATCTCGGACAGGTCGTTCGTCCGGGTGGTGTCGGGCTCCTGCGCCCGGGCCGGGCCCGGCACCGCGAGCACGAGCACGAGCCACAGGCTCAGCGTCACCGGCCAGGCGGGGCCTGAACCGCGTCTCCGCATGCACCCTCCACGGCCCACGCGAAGGCGGCCGGGTTCGATCCGGGGTGCGGCCCCGAGCCATCAGTATACTCAGTTGGGCCGCGAAAGGAGTCTCGAGGGCATGGCCCACGAAGCCCAGGAGCCCCGGGAAGAGAGGCACGCCGGGATGAGCGAGACCGAGATGCGCGAGAACGTCATCCGGCTCGCGTTCGGAGGCGACCCCGGGCGCCTCGAAGCGTTCTGCGCCGAGCTGACCCGCGCGGTGCCGATCGACACCGCGGCGGTGCTGCGGGGCAGCTCCGTGACCGGGGCGCGATGGATGGACGGCGCCCCGTTCGATGCCGAGGGACCGGGCACCAGCGACCTCGACCTCACGCTCGTGGGCGGCGAGATCCTGAATCTCTACGAGCCACACGGCTTCTACATCGCCGGCGTGCACACCAAGCCGCTCAGTGACAAGGATCCGGACATTGCGCCGAAGCTGCTCCCGCTGCGACAGAGGCTGGTCGCCATGGTGGGGCGGCCGGTGGACATCCAGGGTACGAAGGACTGGATCATGTACGTGCGCGACCACATCATGGGCCAGCCCTATCTCACGCTGCTCGGCAAGGTCGAGGCCTCGTGATCCTCCGGCTCCTCACCTACAACATCCAGTTCGGCGGCGCGGGCCGCGAAGCGCAGATCGCGGCCACCATCGAGTCCGCGTCACCCGACCTGGTCGTGCTCCAGGAGGCGACACGGCCCGACGTCGTGTCGCGGGTGGCCGCGGCCACCGGCATGAAAGCCTGGGCCTCGACGCGCGGGCACTCGGTCGGGTTCATGAGCCGGATCGACGTTGCGGAGCACCACTGGTACCGGCCGCGCGGAACCTTGCGCGCGTTCCTCGAGATCGTGCTGGCCGGCTCGAACATGCGCGTGTTCGGGATCCACCTCACCCCGCTTCACAGCAACTGGACCGAGCGGTGGCGGGTGCGCGAGCTCAAGGCGACCCTGGCCTCGATCGCGCGCCACCAGCACGGCTTTCACGTGCTCGCCGGCGACTTCAACACGCTCGCCCCGGACGAGCGGCTCGATCTCGGCCGGCTGCCCCCGGGGCTGCAGCTATTGGCGCTCCTCGGGGGCAGCACGATCCGGTGGCAGACGATCCGGATCATGCTCGACGCGCACTACCTCGACGCGTACCGCACGCTCCACCCGGGCGTCGAGGGCTACACGTTTCCGACCTGGGATCCGCACGTGCGCCTCGACTACGTGTTCGTGCCGGGCGCCTCGGCCGGGCGGTTGAAGCGCTGCGAGATCGTGGACGGGCCACCGGTCCGTGCCGCGTCGGATCATTTCCCGCTGCTGGCGGATCTGGAGGTGCCGTAGAACTCGGAGGGCTACCTCAGGCGCACCAGCGTCACCTGGCGCCGCTCCCCTCCCGCGATCACCCGGCAGAACACTACACCCGCGGGCCATGCGTCGCCGCGCGCGTCGCGGCCGTCCCACACCACCGTGTGGAATCCCGGGCCGCGCTCCTCGTCGAGCAAGGTGCGCACCACGCGCCCCGAGAGGTCGAACAGCTCGAGCCTCACATGCGTGCCTGCCCCGAGCGCGAGCGTGATGCTGGCGGTCCCGGCGTGGGGATTGGGCCGCGCGCTCAGGTGGATGCCCGCCGTGTGTCCGCCGACGCCGACCGGCGAGAGCGGCACGGTCGCGAACGCGTGGTCCTGGCCGCCCGCCGTGGGCGTGCTCACCTGGAGCGTCACCTCGCAGGAGTCCCCGGGCGCGGCGCTGACCGGGACGCTCACCAGCACCGGGAACGACGTGGTCGCCTGCGGCGCGAGGTTGAGCGGGGCCGGATCGTACTGGGTGGCCCAGCCGAGATCGGTCGTCACCTGCGGCGTGCCGGAGAAGGGCGCGTACCCGGTGTTGGTCACGTCGAAGTCCATGAGCACGGTCGTCCCGGGGAATCCGGCGACGTCTCCGTCCCACTGGACCGTGACGCGGTCCGCCAGGTTGCGGGAGCTGAACACATCGCTCCCTCCGTGCCCGCCAGGCTGGTCGGTGGTGAAGTAGAGGTGTTCCTGCCGCAGCCCGATGGACGGATCGGTCTCGGTGAGCGGGCTGTTGATGGGTGGACCCAGGTTCTGCGGCGCGTGCCACAATCCGCCCTGCATGGTGGCCTTCCACAGGTCGAGCTGGCCCAGCCCTCCCACGCGATTCGAAGCGAAGTAGAGGGTGGCGATCTGGTCGCCCTCCTGCGCCCCCACCGCCGGGGCCAGATCGTTCGCGCTGGAGTTGACCGTCGGCCCCAGGTTCTGCGCGGGCTGCCACACGTGGTTGCTCTGCGGCGACACGCGTGACAGGTAGAGGTCGTTTCCGCCGAACCCGCCCGGGCGGTTCGACGCGAAGTACATGCGATCGGCCAGCACGGTCGGACCGGTCTCATCGAACGGACTGTTCACGCTGCCGATGAACGCCGCGATCGAATCCCACTGCGCGTGTCCGTTGCGCTCGGCGGTGTAGAGGTCGTAGCCGCCGAGCCCGCCCGGCCGGTTGGACGCGAAGTGGAGCAGCGCGTCCCCCCCATCTCCGAGAACGGATCCTTCTCCTCGAACGGCGTGTTGACCGGCGAGCCGCAGTTCTGTGGATCGGCCCAGCGCGCCAGCGTCTCGTCCCACGAGACGTACCAGATGTCCGAGCCGCCCAGACCTCCGGGCCGGTTCGAGGCGAAGTAGAGCCGCACCGCGAACGGCGTGAACTCCGATCCGTGCGCCTCGCAGCCGCCGTGGTCGTCCTGCGGGGACATGGCCCCGCTGCACAGGCTCGACGGCGCCTCGTAGCTGGGCGAGGGCGTCTCGACGTCCTCGAACTCGTTTCCCGCGTGCGTAAAGCTGAAGTAGTGGCCGAGTTCGTGCTTGATGATCATGTAGTAGTCGAGAGTTCCCTTGGGGCACTTGGTGTCCTTGTTGGTGATCCATCCGTCGCCGTCGGTGTCGCTCGGATAGCACCAGGTCTTGTCCTTGGGTGCGGTCTTCATCCAGAGAATCGCCTGCGAGGTGGTGAGCTTCCCCTTGTAGGTGATCACCTGGGTGGTGGCCGGGTCCGCTCCCTTCTCGGTGCCGTACTCCATCTTGCCGGCGGTCGATGGCTTCTCGCCGGGGATGTTGTCGGTCACCTCGACCGAGATGTCGGCGGCACCCTCGTCGTCGGTGAACCATCCCGAGTTGGGCTGGGTCGGGTCCTTCACCGGTTGGCCGTTGTCGTGGAACGGCGAGCTCGCGCCGTAGCGGTCCTTCATCGCGTTGCGCTCCGCCTCCGACATCGAACGGCTCGAGCGCGCGTGATCCTTGGCGTCGCCGGTGGCATGGTTGGGCCCGGCCGCGGTGACGTGAGCGTTGGTCTCGTTTCGGTTGTCGGTGCCGTTCGCGACCGGCGCGGTGTCGTACATGACCCATTGCTTGAGGGCGTACTTGAGACAGCGCTTCTGGTCGTCGGTGAGATGGCCGTCGTAGATCTTGAACGGCTTCTTGCGCAGGTGGGCGCGATCCATGGTCTGCGCGATGACCGGTGCTGCGGCAAGCAGGGCGGCAAGGGCGAGCACGCCCGTGGGGAGAAGGTCGCGGCGCACGGAAGACCTCCTGTCGAGCATCGGGGGATGCAGAGGCATGCTGGGCGCCGCGCCGGCGAGCGTCAAGCGCAATCTCGCCGCCCCGCAACTACACCGTGCGCTTGGCGGGGACGATCAGTTAGGCTGTTCGCTCCAATGTCGCCGCGCCCCCACATCCTGCTCGTGCTCCTGGCCGGGCTCCTGAGCGTGCTTCCCGCTCCCGCGCGGGCGCAGTCCACCGCGACCCCGCGGCAGATCCGGGTGGTGTGGCTCGACGGCCGCTCGCTGGAGCAGGCGATCGGGACCGGCGCCACGCTGCTCGACCGGTTCCCCGACGCCGTGATCGTCGACGACGACGCCTCCGCTGATCGGCTGCGCTCCGCGGGCTACCGAATGGAGGCGGCGCTCGACCTGCCCGCCGACGGCCGCACCGTCACGCTGATGCGGGGCCCGGAGCGCGGCGAGGCGAAGCCGCTCGACGCGGCGGCGCTCACCTCACAGGGCATCCAGGTCCTTTGGCAGGGCGGCCGCGACGCGATCGTCGCATCGAACGGTCCGCCGGAGATCGAGTCGCTGCTTCACCACCACCGCCAGGTGCTCCGCGAGATCCCGCTGCGGCGCCCGGCCCTGGTCGAGTCCACGGAGGAGGCGACCGCGACCGCGTTCGCGCCGATCATCCAGGAGATGGTGGACCAGGTGTCCGGCCCGGCGCTCATCACCGACATCGGGCGGCTCGCGGGCCGCTACCCGGTGACGATCGGGGGCAACCCGCACACGTTCACGACCCGCTCGACCCCGACCGCGCAGTGCGACCTGGCGGAGCAGTACGTGTTCGAGCGCTTCCAGGCGATGGGGTTCACGGACGTGGTCTACGACCCGTTCTCGTTCTCGGGGACGAACGCGCGCAACGTCATCGCCACCCTGCCGGGGGTCGAGACGCCCAACCACATCATCATCATCGGCGGGCATCTCGATTCGACCTCGCCCCAGGCCTCGACCAACGCCAAGGGCGCGAACGACAACGCCAGCGGCGCCGCGGGCGTGCTGGCAACCGCCGAGATCCTCAAGAACTATTCGTTCCGCTCCACCATCAAGTTCATCGCGTTCACCGGCGAGGAGCAGGGCCTCCGCGGCTCCATGCACTACGCCAACGCGGCGGCGGCGGCCGGCGCCCTGATCGACGGCGTGGTGATCTACGACATGATCGGGTGGTACAACGCGCTCCATCAGATCGACATCGAGGGCGAGACCGCCTGGCTGCCGATCATGACGGTGATGGACGACGCGTGCGGGCAGTACACCACGCTCGACACCCAGATCCAGCTCTTCAGCTTCGGGTCCGATCACGTGCCGTTCCAGGACGTGGGCTATCCCGCGTTCCTAGCGATCGAGTCCGAGTACGACAGCTACCCCTGCTACCACCAGACCTGCGACACCACCGGCTGGAACCTGCCCGACTTCACCGCCGACGTGGTGAAGGCGGGACTCGCGACCGTGGCCCACCTGGCCGGGCCGCGCGCGTTCTACATCGCGCACACGCCGCTCGCGAGCACCGAGAACACCACCGGCCCCTACGACGCGGTCGCCACCATCTACAAGATCGCGACGCTGGTCGCCGACTCGCTCCAGCTCCACTACTCGACCGGCGGCGCGTTCACGAGCATTCCGCTCACCCCCACCGGCCCGCCCGACCAGTACCACGCGAGCATCCCCGGGCAGCCGGGCGGCACGGTGAGGTACTGGATGAGCGCGCGCGACGTCGACGGCCGGCTCGCCGTGCATCCGCCGGGTGCGCCCGCCGTGCTCAACGAGTTCACGGTGGCGCCGCGCCAGACGCTGCTCGCCGAGGGGTTCGAGGCGGGTGCGCCGGGATGGATCCACGGCGGCACCGGGGACGACTGGCAGATCGCCCCTCCCGCCGGGCTTACCGAAGACCCCGCGACCCCGTACGAGGGCACGAAGATCGCGGGCACCGACATCACCGGGCTGGGCTCGGTCGCGGGACGCTACGAGAACAACGTCAACACCTGGCTCGAATCGCCGGCGATCGACTGCTCCGATGCCACCGGCGTGCGGCTCACGTTCGCGCGCAAGCTCGCGGTCGAGCGCTCGAACGGCAGCCAGTACGACTACGCGCGCGTACAGGTGAACGGCACCACCATCTACGAGAGCCCCTCGGCGGCAAACTTCAACGATCCCGCCTGGGCGCCCCAGAGCTACGACATCTCCGCGCTCGCCGACGGCAACCCGTCGGTCAAGATCCGCTTCACGTTGAAGTCGGACGGATCGGTCACCTTCGGCGGATGGAATATCGACGCGGTCGCGATCTCGGGCATCGTGCCCCAGTCGAATGTCGGCGTGCCGCCCGCGACGGTCGCGGCCGCTCCGCGGCTGCTCGCCAACGTTCCGAATCCCGGGCACTCGGGCACCACGCTGCGGTTCGACCTCCCGGCGCGCGCCGACGTGACGCTCGCGGTCTACGACGTTCGCGGGCGGCTGGTGCGCACGCTGGTCCGGGGCAGCGTGGGTGCGGGCCACCACGAGATCCCGTGGGACGGCCGCGCCGCCGGCGGCGCGCCGAGCGCTACGGGCGTGTACTTCTACCGCCTGGTCACGGGTGCCACCGATCAGACCCGCAGGCTGATCCTGCTGCGCTGAGGTCGCTAACGAGCGAGCACGAGCCGGCGGACCCACCGCATCCCGTCGGCTTCTAGGCACACGAAAAACAGCCCGTTCGGTATCGCGCTGCCCCCGGGCCCTTGGCGATCCCAAACAGCGACGTGCCGTCCGGTCTGACGAACGTCATCCGCAAGCAAAGCGACCAGGCGGCCCTGAATGTCCACGACGCTGAGGCGCACGCGGGCTTCGTGAGCGACGGACCACTCAATCTGTGTTTGCTCGCGAGTCGGGTTGGGAGCAACGGACACGAGCTCGAACACGAGCGGTTGGCCCGCCCTGATCGAGACGACGTCTGAAGTGATGCCTTCGCCGTCGAGGCACGTGGCGCTCAATCGGTAGTAGTACGTCCGGCCGGCCTGGACGTCCTGGTCGACGTGAATCACCGTCCCGCCTTCGACGCGGCGCTCGCCACCGACCAGCGACCATGGACCGGATGGGCCTTCCGCGCGCTCGAGCGAATGCCCCAGGCAGATGGTGTTCGGCTCGAACCGCCAGCGGAGCTCGATCCCGCGCGGCGTTGCGTTTCCTTCGAAGAAGGCCAACAACACGGCGGTTGGAACAGCCGTGGGTTTGTGCAGGAGAATCGACACCGTATTGATCGACTCGTTCGACACCGCAAGGTCGGGCTGTCCGTCGTCGTTGAGGTCCGCGATGGTGACCGAGAAGGGGGTGCGCCCCGCGCCGTAGCCCACCATCGAGCCAAAGGTTCCGTCACCATTGCCGAGCAGGACTGAGATCGTGTTGGACCCCTGGTTAGCCACTGCCAGGTCCTGCCTGCCGTCACCATTGAGATCTCCGATCGCGACGCCTGAGGGTGCGCGGCCTGTAACGATGTCCGCTCTCGCCTGAAAGGTACCGTCTCCGTTTGCCAGAAGAATGGAGACGTTGTGGGAATACTCGTTTCCTACCGCAAGGTCCGGCTTGCCATCGCCGTTCAAGTCCCCGATCGCCACCGATGTCGAGACGCTGCCCGTGACGTAGGCGCTCCTGGCACGGAGAGACCCGTCACCGTTGCCGAGGAGGACAATGACGGTCCCGGTGATGCCGGAATGGGTCACGGCGGCATCCGGCTTTCCATCACCGTCGATATCTCCCACCGCAAGCCCGGTGACATTGGCACCCGTCGCCAGGTCGCTTCGGGGGCCGAACGTTCCGTCGCCATGTCCAAGCAGAGTGGTGACCGTGGTGGCACCTCTATTGGCGATGATCAAGTCCCTCTTGCCGTCGGCGTTCAGGTCTGCGGTCTCGATGGCGAACGTGCCGGACGCAATCGCGTACTGACTCCTGGCGCCGAATGAGCCATACCCGTCCCCCATCAGGACCGAGACGCTTCCCGGCGTGTAGTAGTTGGCGATGGCAAGGTCCTGACTTCCATCGCCATCGAAGTCATCGATCGCAACAGAGCGGGGCGACTCCCCCGCCTCGAGATCCACCCTCGGTGCAAAGGTTCCACCTCCGTTCCCGAGCAGCATGGATACGAGCCGCGTGGCGTTTTGGGCTCCGACGGCCAGGTCCTTCATCCCGTCACGATTGAAGTCTCCAATCGCCACGTCCTCCGGACCCGACGCCGTTGGGAAAGACTGAAGGTCAAAGCCGAAGGTCCCGTCTCCGTTGGCCAGCAGCACCGAGGCTGAGCTTGGACAGCAGCTGGAGCCCTCGGGAACCCCCGTGAGCGCGACGTCGATCGCCCCGTCTCCGTTGATGTCGCCAGTCGCCACCGAGGACGCCTCCAGACCCGATGAGAAGTCTCTCTTCGCCCCGAATGTCCCGTCACCGTTCCCGGGAAACACTGAGAGAATCGCGGAATAGGCCAGCCCAACAGCCAAGTCGGCCTTTCCATCGCCGTTGAGGTCCTGAACGGCCGCCGCGTAGGGACCCAGGGCGGTGGGATAGTCGGTCTTCGTCTCGAACGTCCCGTCACCGCGTCCCAGGAGCACGGAGACCCAATTCCCGTTGTAGCAGACCGCCACGATGTCGAGCTTCGCATCGAAGTTGAGGTCGGTGATCGTCACCCACGTGCTGGATCCGGCCAGCACTTCGCGCCTCACCCCAAGGCTTCCATCTCCATTACCCAGCAGCACCGAAACCGTGCTCGCATGATAGTTCCCCGTGACGACATCCAGGCGCCCGTCGTTGTTCAGGTCCCCAACCGCAACAGCATAGGGATGGTCGCCCGTCGCGTAGTCTCTCGCCGCATCGAACCCGCCATCACCGTGCCCCAGAAGGACGGAGACCGTGTTGGCGTACTCGTTCGCGACGACGAGATCCAACTTCCCGTCGCCACTCAGATCCGCGCTCGCAACGCCCATCGGCGCGTTGCGAGCGCCGAACTCACGATAGGTCTCGAACGTCCCGTCCCCCTTCCCCAGCAGCACCGAGACCGTGTTGGTGGCGATGCATCCGACCGCGACATCCAGCTTTCCGTCGGCGTTCACGTCGCCCATCGCCATGCTCAGTGGATAGGCTCCTGTTCCAGACGTGACGGGGGCGGCAAATGTCCCGTCTCCGCGCCCCAAAGCGACCGAGATGGTGTTGTCGTTCGAATTCGAGGCGGCGAGATCGAGCCGGCCGTCGTGATTGAAGTCGGCCATCAGGACTCGCGACGGACCTCTTCCGATCTCGAGCGTGTGGAATGGGGACTTGAACAACAGAGGATCAGCGAGGATTGCGACCGGTCGGGACGCGTCAACAGCAAACGCCAGCACCATCCCGATAGCGATCGACGGCTTCATCGCGGCACCTCCTTGGCCAGGCATCGACATCCTTGTCGACTGGAATCAGGCTGCGTTCAGGCGTTGTGTTCGAACCATACTCCATCCTTGCCAACAGCGCGGCCGTCACTCCAGCCGCGCCACCCTGCCGGTCCAGGCGCCGCCGCCGGACTCGAGCCGCACCAGGTAGACGCCCGCAGGCGTAAGCCGTCCCGAGCGATCCCGGCCATCCCACGTCGTCGCGTGGCCGCCCGCGGGCAGCGTGCGACCGTCCATGAGCGTCGCGACGCGGGCGCCGCGGATGTCGAAGATCTCGAGCCGCACCGGCGCCGCCTGGGCCAGCTCGAAGCGGATGCTGGTCGAGACCCGGAACGGGTTGGGCGAAGCGGGCAGCACGCGCGCGCGCCCGGCCGGCGTCTCTCCCACCGCGACCGGCAGCGTGTACGTCACGTCCATGAACGGCGCCGAGGTGCCCATGTACGAGGCGAGCGTCGGGAACCCGGCGGGCGGCGCGGTCACGTCGCCGTCGCTCATCGCCACGTAGTCGGCGCCGGCGCTGCTCCCGACCTGCGGGAAGCTCACGCGGAGCTGGGTGCGACCGGTGCGGTTGATCGCCGCCAGCCCCGCGGGCCTGAGATCGATCGCGAGCGCGTAGCCGTTGCTGGTGAGGCTGCCGATCGCCCAGCCGGCGTCCGTCGCGGTGGCGGCGGCGCCGGCATCCGCGACCTCGACCGCCGCGGCCCCGAAGGTCCCGGTGCGCACGTCCACGGTCGGCGTGCCGAGCGCACCGCTGGTGAACGGGTTGGTGCCGGTCAGTCCCTCGCGCGTCAGGTAGAGACGCGCCCCGGTGACGGTGGCGTTGTCGGGGAGCGACGAGGTGTCGAAGGAGATCATGCCGCGCAGCGGCGTGGTGCCGTTGTCTCCCAGCCGGATCGCCGTCGTTCCCATCGTGGCGCCATCGGTCCACCCGTCCTCGGCGCCGCCCACCGAGAAGAACGTGGCGGCGGCGTTGCCGCGGAACAGCGGCAGAAACGTTCCCTGGGTCTCGTGCGCGATCTTGTACTCGTAGCCTTCGAGGTCGAGATGGATGGGATCCGCGGCGTTGCGGAAGACCGAGCGCAGCGAGGGGCGCTGCGGGTTGCCGCCCGGGAAAGGGTTGTAGGCGGGCGGCACCTGCCCGGGGCGCGGAAGGGTGAGCGGCGCTGCGACGCCGTCACCATAGATGTAGTGCATGAGCCCGACCGCGTGGTCGAAATCGCACCGTGCGTGGGCGTTGGTCCAGCCGATCCGGTCCTGCTCGACGTCCACGATCATCGCGTTCAGCTCCTGGTCGGTGACCAGGGCGTTGTTGGGATCGCGGCTCAGGTCCTGGCGCTTGGGGCAGGCGTAGGCGAAGCACCAGAAGCCGGTGTTGAAGTTGGGGTAGTCGTAGCTCGAAACGATCACCCGCAGGCCGGGGCGCACCGCGAGTGCCGCGTCGATGATCTGCACGGTGTGGGTGTGGATGGTGTTGAACAGCGCCGCCTCGGAGCCGGGAACGTCCAGGTCCATCTGCTTGTACCAGCCGCCGCCGGACCTCCCCGCCAGCACGTCGTTGCCGCCGATCGAGAGCAGCACGCGGTCGATGGTCGGGTTCGCCTGGAGCTCGGCAACCACGTTGGCGATCCAGGGGTAGCTCGCGGTGTTGGCCCACTGGCGCGCCTCGCTGCCCGAGACCGCATACTCGGGCCCGGAGTAGCCGGGGCCGGGATCGCTCCCGAGCGAGCGGCTCACCGCACGCTTCTCGGCGTGCCCGAAGCGATCGAACATGCGGTTGTGCGAGCCGTCGTCCCACATGTACTGGGCCCAGCTGTCGCCGGCGATCAGCAGCCGCGGGGCGATGAGCTCGGCAGGCACCAGCGCCGGCGCGAGGTTGGCGGCCGGGTCGGGCGGCACGGTGTCGCGCAGCACGCGGAAGTCCTGCGCGAAGGCGGGTCTGGTGAAGCCGCCGATCGCAAAGGCGACCGCGAGAGCGACGAACGGGTGCGAGCGATGCATCCTCCGACGCTAGCACCGGGGAACCGTCCGGAACAGGATTGTTCCGAGGCCCCCGACCATTCCCGCGTCCGCGCGCCCGATCGTCCAAAGGGTTAGGCTGGGCCTCTGCTCCCCATGCCCGGGTCCGGAGAGATGACCATGACGTGGCTCTCGTATCGCACGCGGCGCGTTCTCAGGTGGACCGTCGCCATGCTGGTGTGGTGTTCCTTCGCCCCGCAGCGCATCGCAGCGGCCGCCGACGCTCCGGACGTGCCGCGGCTCGCCGGGACGTGGAAGCTCGACGCCGGGAAGAGCGAATCGGCGATCAAGAAGATCGAAGCCTCACGCGGCCGGAGCACCTGGGGACACCAGAGGACCGTGGGCGGCCCCAGGGTTGGCCGCGACTCCGTGAACATGGTTGCGCCGCGTGAAGCCACCCAGGGGGCGCGACCCGACGCCCCTCCACCCGGTGTGCGAACCCCCGAGCTGCGGCTGATGACTCGGCCGCCGGACACCCTGGTGATCGAGCAGACCGACAGCACCGTGGTCCTGTTCGCCCGAGGCGCGCCGCTCGAGGTGCTGGTCATCGGCCTGCCTCAGGACAAGGCGGGCTCGGTCGCGCCCGAGGCGGTGCACATCCCGGCCACATGGAGCGACGGGCGGCTGCTCGCGCTCCGGCAGGACGATCGCCGCGCCCGTGCATCGCAAAAGTTCGAGCTCAGCGCCGACGGCCGCACGCTCACCCTCACCGTGGCGCGCGAGCCGTACGAGGATGGGGTCCCGCCGCTCGAGCTCAGGCGCGTGTACGTGCGGGAATCGACCGACTAGCCGGCGATCGGCTCCCGGGTCAGCGTGCCCATGGGGATCAGATTCCCGCGCGCCCGGAGCTGGAGGAACACCTCGACGATCTCCGGGTCCCACTGCGAGCCGGCGCCCTCCCGCAGCCGGCGCTCGGCTTCGGCGGTGTCAAGGGCGCGACGGTAGGAGCGGTCGGTCGTCATCGCGTCCCACGCATCCACGACCGCGATGATCCGGGCGCCGACCGGGATGTCCTCCCCCCGCAGGTGATGCGGGTAACCCATCCCGTCCCAGCGTTCGTGGTGGGCGCGAATGATGGGCGCGACCGCGGGGGCGAACCGCATGGGCGCGATGATCTCGGCGCCGTGGTCGGGATGCTTCTCGAGCACCTCCCGCTCCTCGGACGTCAGGGGACCCTCCTTGGCGATGATCGTCTCGGGCACCGCGATCTTGCCGATGTCGTGCAGGATCCCGGCGTAGCGGACGTTCACCAGGTCCGTCCTCTCGAACTCGAGCGCGGCCGCGATCCGTTCCGCGTACCCCGCGACCCGGCGCAGGTGACCCTCCGTGTACTGGTCCTTGATCTCGACCCAGCGCGCCATCGTGAAGATGACGGACTCGGTGCTCTCGAGCTGGTCGGTGATCCGCTTGAGTCGCAGCTGACTGCGAATCCGCGCGCTGAGGGTCGGCTCGTCGAAGGGCTTGGTCAGGAAGTCGTCGGCGCCCGCCTCGATCCCCTGGATGCGGCCGGTGGGATCACTCCAGCCGGTGATCATCGTCACCGGGATCAACGCGGTGCGCTCATCCTGCTTGAGGCGACGGCAGGTCTCGAGGCCGTCCATGACCGGCATC
>DATEMP010000193.1:0-7203 GCA_035275545.1 Candidatus Eiseniibacteriota bacterium
TGTCGCACGACGCGTCGGCGTTCCGCCCCGCCGAGCTGCGGGTCGCCGCCGGGCTCGCGAGCCACCTCGCGGCCGCCCTGCATGCCTCCCAGCTCCGCGATCAGCTCGAGCTTGCGATCTCGGAGCTGGATCGCACGCGGGAGCAGCTGGTGCGGTCGGAGCGGCTGCGGGTCGCCGGCGAGCTGGCCGCGGGCATCGCCCACGAGTTCAACAACGTGCTCGCCGCGATCCTGGGCCGCGTGCAGCTGCTGCGCACGCGCGCCACCGCCGGCACGCTGCAGACCAAGGAGCTGACCGATGCGCTCGGGGTGATGGAGCTCGCGGCCCGCGACGGCGCCGAGACGGTGCGGCGGCTGCGCCGGTTCGGCAGCGACGAGGGCTCGGACACCCACGACTCGGTGGACCTGGACGCGATCATCCGCGAGGCGGCCGAGTTCACGCGCCCGCGCTGGCGGAACGCGGGCGAGACCGGCGATGCCCACATCGACCTGCGCGTGGACTCCACGGCCGGCGCCTGGGTCAAGGGCGCGCCGGCGCACCTGCGCGAGGTGTTCACCAACCTGATCCTGAACGCGGTGGACGCCCTGCCTCGCGGCGGGCACATCCGCATCGGCTGTTTGGTCCAGGACGGGCGGGTGAGCGCGTACGTGGAGGACGACGGCATGGGGATGGGCGAGGAGGCGCGGGCGCGCGCGTTCGAGCCCTTCTACACCACCAAGGGCATGGACGGCACGGGCCTCGGGCTCTCGATGGTGTACGGCATCGTCAAGAACCACGAGGGGACCATCGAGGTGGAGAGCCAGCCGGGACGCGGCACCCGCATCGCGATGTCGTTCGCGGCCGCGCCGCCGCGGGAGGAGGCACCGCCCGACGCACTGGCCCCGGCGCCCCCCGCCGCGCTCTCGGTCATGGTGGTCGACGACGAGCCCTCGGTGCGCGAGCTGCTCATCGACATCCTGGGATCGCTCGGGGTTCCCGCCGAGGGACGCACCGGGGGTGCTGCCGCCCTCGAGGGATTCCGGCCCTCGCGGTTCGACCTGGTCCTGACCGATCTCGGCATGCCGGGGGTCGACGGCTGGCAGGTCTGCCAGTCCATGCGCGCGCTCGACCAGGCGGTCACGATCGCGTTCGTGACCGGATGGGGCGAAGGGGTCGACCTCGACCGCGTGCGGCGGGCGGGGGCCCAGACCGTGGTGCCGAAGCCGTTCAGCATCGAGGACATCGAGGCGGTGGTGCGCCTCGCGGCGGACCGGAAGCTCGAGAAGGCGGCGTAACTAGCCGCCGAGATAGGCGCGCTTCACGTCCTCGTTCTGGAGCAGCTTCGCGGCTTCGTCTTCGATCTTCACGCACCCGGTCTCGAGCACGTAGCCGCGGCGGGCGATCGCGAGGGCGAGGTGGGCGTTCTGCTCCACGAGCAGCACCGTCACCCCGCGCTGGTTGATCTCGCGGATCGTGCGGATGATCTCGCGCACCAGGATCGGCGCGATCCCCAGTGACGGCTCGTCGAGCAGCAGCAGCCGCGGACGCGACATGAGCGCGCGGGCGATCGCCAGCATCTGCTGCTCGCCGCCCGAGAGCGTTCCCGCGGTCTGGCGGCGGCGTTCCAGGAGCCGCGGGAACAGGCTGTACATGCCGTCGAAGTCCCGGCGGATGAGCGCGCGGTCCTTGCGGCGGTAGGCGCCCAGCTCGAGGTTGTCCTCGACCGAGAGGTTCGCGAACACCATGCGGCCCTCGGGGGCCTGGGAGATGCCGAGCGCCACGATCTCGTGGGGCGGCACGCGCGTGATGTCCTTGCCCTCGAACGTCACGCGGCCGGCGCGCGCGGGCACCAGGCCGGAGATCGACCGGAGCAGCGTGGTCTTGCCGGCCCCGTTGGCACCGATCAGCGTGACGATCTCCCCCGCCTCGGCGCGCAGCGTCACGCCCTTCAGGGCATGGACCGCGCCGTAGTAGACATCGAGGGATTCGACCTCGAGCACGATCAGGCCCCCGCGCCGAGATCGGCGGGCATCTCCTCGCCGAGGTAGGCCTCGATCACCTTGGGGTCGGTGCGGATCTCCGCCGGCGTCCCCTGGGCGATCTTGATGCCGTAGTCGAGCACCGCGATCCACTGGCAGATCCCCATCACCACGCGCATGTCGTGCTCGATGAGCAGGATGGTGACCTTGAAGCGGGTGCGGATCTCCTGGATCAGGTGCATGAGCGCATCGCTCTCCTGCGGATTGAGCCCGGCCGCCGGCTCGTCGAGCAGCAACAGGCCCGGCCGGCCGGCGAGCGCGCGGGCGATCTCGAGGCGCCGCTGCTGGCCGTAGGGCAGCTCGCCGGCGATCGATTCCGCCCAGGGGGCGAGCCCGAAGAATGCGAGCAGCTCGTCAGCCTGCTCGCGCAGGGCGCGCTCGTCGCGCTCGAAGCGACCGTTGCGCACCACCGCGTCGAGCAGGTTGGCCTTCGCGTGCTGGTGGGCGGCGATGGACACGTTGTCGCGGCAGCAGCGCGACCCGAACAGGCGGATGTTCTGGAACGTGCGGGTGATACCGCGGTGCGCGATCGCGTGCGGGCGCAGGCCGCGGATCGACCGGCCCTTGAACAGCACGTCACCCTGGGTCGGCGCGTAGACGCCGGTGACCACGTTGAACACCGTGGTCTTGCCCGCGCCGTTGGGGCCGATCAGCCCCACCAGCTCGCCCTCGCCGATCGCGAGGTCGAGGTCGCAGACCGCCTTGAGGCCGCCGAACTGCATGGTGACCGTTTTCAGCTCGAGCACCGGGCCGCTCATGCGCGCTCCCGCGCGGGGCGGGCGCGCTTGAACAGCCGCGCGAGCGAGATCTCGCGGTTGCCGAGCAGTCCGCCGGGCCGCGTGATCATGAGGGTGATGAGCATGAGCGAGTAGATGACCATCCGGTAGTCCTTCACCGGGCGCAGCACCTCGGGCAGGAGCGTGAGCAGGATCGCGGCGAGGATCGAACCCGAGATGCTGCCCATCCCCCCCAGCACCACCATCGCGATCACCTCGATGCTGCGGATGAAGGTGAACGAGCTGGGATTGAGGTAGGAGTCGTTGTGCGCCGCGAGCCCGCCGGCGACCCCGGCGAACGAGGCGCCGAGCACGAACGCCAGCACCTTGTAGGAGGTGGTGTCCACGCCCAGCGACTCGGCCGCGACCTCGTCGTCGCGGATCGCGAACAGCGCCCGGCCGTGGGTGCTGGTCGCGAGATGGCGCGCGAGCAGGACCACCGCCATGACCACGAATCCGACCCAGAAGAAGTTCGACCATCCCGGGATGCCGGGCAGCCCGCGCGCCCCGCCGATCACGTTCACGTTGAGGATCAGCACCCGGATGATCTCGCCGAAGCCGAGCGTGACGATCGCCAGGTAGTCGCCGCGCAGGCGGAGCGACGGCAGCCCGACCAGGTAGCCGGCGATCGCCGCCAGCAGCCCGGCGATCACCAGGGCGACCACCAGCGCCATGCCCTGGGCGACCACCACCGGCAGACCCGCCGCGGCCAGGGCGGTCACCCAGTGGCGGCCGATGTGCAGCGAGAACATCGCCGAGCCGTACCCGCCGATCGCCATGAACCCGGCGTGCCCGATCGAGAACTGGCCCGTGAAGCCGTTGATGAGGTTCAGCGACACCGCCAGCACGATGTTGATCCCGCACAGCATGATGACGCGCGTCACGTAGGGGTTCGCGACCGAGGGCAGCACGGCGTTGATGACCGCCAGCACCGCCATCGCCCCCAGCAGCCACGCGAGCTGGCGCACGTCAGACCTTCTCGGCCGGCGGCTGCCCGAGCAGGCCCTGGGGCCGCACCAGCAGGATGAGGATGAGCAGCACGAACGCGATCGCATCGCGCCAGGTCGGCGACAGGTAGCCGACCACCATCACCTCGGCGACCCCCATGACCAGGCCGCCGAGCACCGCGCCCGGGATGTTGCCGATCCCGCCCAGCACCGCGGCCACGAACGCCTTGAGGCCCGGCATGATGCCCATGTAGGGCTCGATGCGCGGGTTCTGGAGCGCCACCAGCACGCCGGCGGCGGCCGCGAGCATCGATCCCAGCACGAAGGTCATCGTGATGATCCGGTCGACCGAGATGCCCATGAGCGCGGCGGCGGTGTGGCTGTAGGACACCGCGCGCATCGCCTTGCCGGCGCGGGTGTGGAGCACGATGAAGCGCAGCGCCAGCATGAGCGAGAGCGACACGACCAGGATGATGACCTGCTGGTTGGAGATCGTCACGCCCATCCCGAGCGGAATGTTCGTGGCGCGGATGATCTGCGGGAAGAACTTGGGGTCGGCGCCGAAGATGAGCTGGCCGCCGTTCTCGAGCAGCAGTGACACGCCGATCGCGGTGATGAGCGCCGAGAGCCGCGAGGACCGGCGCACCGGCTTGTAGGCGAACCGCTCGATGACGAAGCCGACCACGGCGCAGCCCAGCATCGCGACCAGCAGCGTGAACGCCGCCATGAGCGGGCTGGGGTTGGTCGCCGCCCCGGTGAACCGCGCCGTGTAGTAGGCGAAGAACGCCCCCAGCATGTAGACGTCGCCGTGGGCGAAATTGATGAGCCGCAGGATGCCGTAGACCATCGTGTAGCCCAGGGCGATCAGGGCGTACACGCTCCCCCACGTGATGCCGTTGACGAGCTGCTGGAGGAACTCGGACACGCGGCTACGGAGCGATCGACGTCTCGAACACCTTCTTCCCGCCCTTGACCGCGATCACGACGATCGGCTTCTTAGGATTGCGGTTCTCGTCGAGGGTGATCATGCCGGTCGCCCCCTCGTAGTTGGCGGTGGCGGCGATCAGGTCGCGCAGCTTGGCGGTCGCGGCCTTGCGTGCGTCGGTCCCCGCCTTGGAGGACCCGAGCGCGGCGAACGTGGCGGGGTCGTCGGCCGCCAGCCGCTGCATGCATCCGAACAGGACGGTCGCCGCGTCGTAGGCGAGCCCGCCGATCGCGTCCGGGTCGGTGTTGAACTTGGCGCGATAGGCGGTGAGGAACGCCTGCAGCTTCGGGTTCGGCTGGTCGAGCGACCAGTGGTTCGCGTAGTAGCAGCCGTTCATCGCCTCGCCGCCGATCTCGATCAGCTTGGCGCTCTCCCACCCGTCGCCGCCGATGATCGGCATGTTCAGCCCGAGCTCGCGCGCCTGCCGGCCGATCAGCCCCGCCTCGGTGTAGTAGCCGGGCAGGATGATCGCCTCGGGATTGCGCGCCTTGATGGCGGTGAGCTGGGCGCGGAAGTCCTGGTCGCCCGACTGGTACGACTGCTCGATCAGGATCGTGCCGCCCAGCTTCTTCCACTCCTCGGTGAAGTACTGCGCGAGCGCGACGCTGTAGTCGTTCTTGATGTCCTTGAGCATCGCCACCCGCTTGAGCCCCAGGTTCTGCGCGGTGAACCGCGCCATCACCGCGCCCTGGAAGTCGTCGAGGTAGCACATGCGGAAGATGAAGTCGCCGATCTGGGTCACGCCCGGATTGGTCGAGGAGGGCGAGATCATCGGCACCCCGTTCTGCTGGCAGATCGGGCCGCCGGCGAGGCTGCGCGACGAGGCGACCTCACCCACCACCGCGATGACGCGGTCCTGGTTGATGAGCTTCTGGACCACGCTCGCCGCCTCTTCGGGGCGGCCCTGGTCGTCCTCGACCACGGCGCGCACGGTCATGCCGCCGATCTTGCCCTCGGCGCTCTTGGTCAGCTCGTCGAGCGCCACCTCGACGCCCGCCTTGGTCGACTGCCCGAACGTCGCGTCGCCGCCGGTGAGCGAGCCGTATTCGCCGATGACCAGCTCGTCCTTGGTGGTCTTGCCGCATCCGGCGACCGCCACGACCAGCGCCAGGACCGCCGCCAAGCCAGAGCACAGAAGGGTGCGAGACCTCATCATCGTTCTCCTTGCCGAATCCGGACCGATGCCGGGAGCCGCGCGACGGCTCGGGCACAGCGGCGTGCGAGTGACGGCGGCCTGCGAGGCCGACGTGGGCTTGGGAAGAGCCGGGAACAGGTAGCACGCGCGCGCGCGCCGAAGCAAGCGCAATGCGCATGGCGGCTGGGTTTGCCGGTCCTCCGCGCACGCTGCTAGAGTGCGGTCCATGAAGGCCCCGCGCGCACGGAAGCGCCGCGCCGCAGCGCCGCTCCTGGTCGCCGTGCTGCTCGTCGGGGCGTCAGGATGCGGCCGGCGTGCCCCCTCGCCTGTGCCGGTCCCGCCCACCCCCTCGCGCGCCGTTCCCGGCTACGAGCAACTCGCCGACAGCATCGCCGCCCTGGACACGACCGGCCTCGCCGGGCGCCGCATCGCGATCGACCCGGGCCACGGGGGCTGGTTCCGTGGCGCGCTGGGCGTCAACGGTCTCACCGAGGCCGAGGTCAACCTCGCGGTCGCCTTGAACCTCCGCGACCTGCTGGCCGCCCGCGGCGCGGTGGTGTTCCTCACCCGCGACCGCGACCGTGACTTCCTGACCGCGAGCGACAGCACGCTGCGCACCGACCTGATCGAGCGCTCGCGGCTCGCCAACGCATTCGGCCCCGACCTGTTCGTGTCGATCCATCACAACGCTGACGCCGGCGGCACCCACGACGTCAACGAGACCCAGACCTACTACAAGCTGGGCGACGACGGTCCCTCGCTCGACGTCGCCCAGGACGTGCACCGCGCGCTGGTGCGCAACGTCGGCATCCGCCCGCACAAAGTGGTGCCCGGGAACTACCTGGTGCTGCGCCAGAGCGAGGCGCCCGGGATCCTCACCGAGACCAGCTACATCACGTTCCCCGAGGTCGAGAAACGGCTGCGGTCGCCGGAGAAGCAACTGCTCGAGGCGCAGGCGCTCCTGATCGGCATCGCGCGCTACTTCGCGCGGCGCGTGCCGGCGATCGAGACCTTCGAGGCGTTCGATCCCGAAGGGCCTCCCGAGGACTCGGTGTTCGTGGCCGGCATGCCGCGCCTCCGGGCGTGGGTGCGCGGCGAGTTCGACGAGGTGCGACTCGACGTGGATGGCGTCGCCGTGAGCCCCGAGCGCCGCGCCAACCGGCTCGAATGGCGCAATCCCGTGCCCTGGTCCGCCGGCGATCACGAGGCGCGCCTGCTCGTGCGGCTCTCCGGCGTCGGCTCCGCGCGCGAGCGGCGGGTGCGGTTCACGATCTCCCCTGCGACCGCGCGCCTGCGGGCCTCGCTGTGGCCGGACGAGCCGGTTGCGCGCGGAGGGATCGGG
>DATEMP010000194.1:0-27613 GCA_035275545.1 Candidatus Eiseniibacteriota bacterium
GTGGATGCCGGGCTCGCTCGTGACCTGGACGCGCTTGCCGCGCTTCGGATCGAGCGGCACGCGGAAGAGCTGGATCTGGGTGGGGTCGTCGCCGCCCTTGACCCACACCACGCCCTGCGACTCGCACAGGTGGAAGCCGTCGCGCAGCCCCGGCTCGGGACCGGTGAGCGTGCGGATCAGGGCGCCGTCCCTCCCGCGCAGCTCGAGCTGGGCCGCCCCGTTCCGCTCCGTCATCCAGAGGAACGACCGGCCCTCGGCGAGCCAGGTGGGGTTGCCGCTCATCAGATTCAGCCACGCCTCGTCCTTCTCGGTGAGGAGCGTCGTGGTGGCGCCGGAGAGCGTGTCGACCGCGAGCAGCACCTCCTCGGTCTGGAGCCGGTTCTGGACCAGGAGCGTGAGCGGCGCCCCCGGCTCCCAGGTCACGGTGGTCAGGTACGGGTAGCGCTCGCGATCCCACCGCACCGGCGTCGAGGTGCCGCCCGCCACCGGGATCAGCTCGAGCGTCACCTCGGCGTTCTTCTTCCCGGGACGCGGGTAGGGCCAGGTCTGGGGCGGGCGCTCGGGGTGCGCGGGATCGGGAATGCTCAGCACCTCGACCCCGGCGACGTCGGTGCGCTGGCAGGCGATGGTGCGGCCGTCGGGCGACCACCAGTAGCCCTCGTTGCGGTCCATCTCCTCCTGCGCCACGAACTCGGCCTCGCCATAGGACACCGTGCCCCCGCCGCCCCCGGTGAGCCGGCGCTCGGCGCCGCTCGCGAGGTCGATCACGAACAGGTTCTGGTCGCGCACGCACGCCACCTGCGAGCCGTCGCGCGAGAAGCGCGGGTCGAGCGGGAATCCCGATCCGCCCTTCAGCTCCCGCACCGCGCCGGTCGCGCGCTCGATCACGAACAGGCGCCCGGAGAGCGGCACCAGGATGCGCCGCCCGTCGTGCGAGAGCCGGAACGAAGCGATGCCGCGCGCGGTCTCGCGCTGGCGTTCGCGGCGCGCCAGCTCCTCGGCGGTGAGCCGCTCGTCGGCGCCCTTGAGGATGCTCTCCGAGGTGAGCAGCACGCGCTCCTCGCGTCTGGCCACGTCGTACTCGTAGAGATCCTGGACGAAGCTCCTCGGCCCGGAGCGCAGGAACAGCACGCTGCGGCCGTCGGGCGTGACCTTGATGGCAGTGGGCCGGCCGCGCCGGAAGCGGCTGGTGGCGGCGAGCTGGCTCAGGAACGAGTCGGCGGGCGCGTCGTCGGTGAGATCCTCGCCGGCGGCGGTGGGCGCGGCGGGCGCGCTCGCGGGCGCCGGGGCGAGTCCCAGGATCATGGCGAGCCCGGCGAGAATGGCGAAACGGCGGAGGATGGACCGCATGCGTGCTCCGCTCAGCGCGCGACCCTGGGCCGCGGCATGTGGACGACGTCGCGCACCACCGAATAGCCGTCGCCACCCAGGCGTCCCAGCGGCTTGAGCTTGGTGATGTCGACGCGGCCGTCGGTGAGCACCTCGTCCTTGACGTGCGCGACCAGGATCTCGCCCACCACGAAGTGGGTATTTCCGAGCTCGATGACCTCGTAGCTGCGGCACTCCATGCTGACCGGCGACTCGCCCACCCGGGGCGGGCGAACCCGGTCGGAGGCCACCGGGGTGAGGCCGGTGAGCTTGAACTCGTCCACGTCCTCCGGCCACTCGCCCGAGGTGTGAACCATGCGTGCCCCGAGCGCCTCGTCGACGGTGTTCACCACGAACTCGCCGGTCTGCTCGATGTTGCGCAGCGTGTCCTTGAGCTCGCCGCGACGGCGGTTGACCGAGATGCCGATCAGCGGTGGCTCGTTGGTGATCGCGTTGTAGTACGAGAACGGCGCCACGTTGAGCTGCCCGGCGGCGTTCATGGTGGAAACGAACGCGATCGGGCGCGGCACGACCACGCTGATCATGAAGCGATAGAAGTCGCCGGGCGTGATGGTCTTGGGGTCGAAGATCATGGGCAGAAGCGCAGGATGGCGCTTCACGATGAGCCGCGCAAGGGCGCCCGCGGCCGGAGCGGATAGCGCTCGAGTGCGACGATCACCACCAGCGACGCCGCGATCGGCAGCAGCGCCATCAGCCCCCGGATCCCGAGCACCGCGGACGGAGGCTGCTGGGGATAGAGGTCGCCCGGCGAGGCGCTGACGTAGCGCGTGAGCTGGAGCACCGTGCCGGTGGCGATCCCCTGCATCGTGAACGCGAGCCGGATCGCGAATCCATTGAGGCCGAAATACATCCCCTCCCGGCGCCGGCCGGTCACGGTCGCGTCCTCGTCGATCACCTCCGAGATCACGAGGTCCGGGAACACCAGCAGGCCCGAGAGGCACAGGCCGGTGAGCGACATCGCGGCGAGCCCCTGGGCGAAGTCCCGCGCGAGGAACACGCCGAGCATCGCCAGCGCGAAGCCCGCCTGCGCGGCCTGCCAGCCGCGACGGGGCCCGAGGCGATGGGCGATCGCGGTCCACACTGGCAGGGCGGGCAGCGCCATGACGAACGTCGCGGCGAGCAGCAGCGAGTTCTGGAGCTCGGGGCCGAGCGTGGCGCCGAAGAGCGTGGTGGGTGCCTGGACGCGCAGTGCGTACTTGGCCCAGAACGGCACCGACGCGCTGAGCATGCTGTAGATGAACTCCTTGTGGAGGTTGGCGACCAGGAACCATCGGAACGCCAGGCTGCGCAGCGAAGCCGCCAGGGCCTCCCGCAGCGGGAACGGCTCGGCGCGCTGCGATGTGTCCGGCTCGCGAATGCCGAGCAGCGCCAGCCCGAAGCTCACGGTCGTGACCGTGGCGAGCAGCAGCGCCATCGGTCCCCGGCCGTGCCAGTCAGCGCCCACCAGCACCGGCGGAAGCGCCACCCCCACCAGCAGGCCGATCACCGAGAACAGCTGGCGCCACCCCGAGACCACCGCGCGCTCGCGGGGCGAGGGGATCATCTCCGGGAAGACCGCCGACCAGTTCATGACCACGATCGTCCAGAGCAGGTCGAACATGAGAATTGCGCCCATGAACCACGCAAACAGCGGCGCGTGGCCGCCCTGGACGAGCGGCGCGGGCGGCACCCAGATCAGGTAGAAGAACAGGCCCGCCGGGATGAACGCGCCCGCGAGCCACGGCCTGCGGCGCCCCCATCGGGAGCGGGTGCGGTCCGAGAGGTGGCCGGCGAGCGGGTCGTTGACCGCGTTCCAGATGCCGTAGAGGCTCCAGCCGACGCCGACCAGCGACGCCTTCAGGCCCAGGATGTCGATGTAGAGGAACTGGACGTAGGTCCCGAACGCCTGGTACGAGAGCGCCACCCCCAGCGATCCGGATGCATAGAGGATCCGCTGCCACCGCGATCCCGGCCCCCTCGACCCCATGCGCGGGAAGATAGACGTTCACCGGTACGCGGTTGAGCGATATCATTGTTGCCTTCGATACCCCGCTTCCCATCGCTTCCGGAGGTTTTGCCATGCGCCGTGCCGCCACCCCCCTCTCCCTTGCCCTGATCGCCGGCCTCTGCCTGGCTGCCGCCGCCGGCGCCGCCACCCCCGCGCCGCCGGTCAAGATCAAGTCGATCACCGAGATGCCGGAGGCGGTGCAGAAGACCGTGAAGGCCGAGACCGCCGGGGCGACGGTTAAGGGCATGAGCAAGGAGATCGACGAGGAAGGCAAGACCGTCTACGAGATCGAGATGGTGCTGGGCGGGCTCACCAAGGACATCAACATCGGCGACGACGGAACGCTGCTGGTCGCCGAGCGTCAGATGACGCTCGCGGCGCTCCCCGCTCCGGTGCGGGCGCAGTTCTTGAAGAGCGCCGGCAAGCGCAAGATTCGCATGGTCGAGAGCGTGACGATGATGGGCAAGCTCGCCTACTACGAGGCGCACGTGGTGACCGGCAAGACCCTCACCGAGGTCAAGGTGGACCCGGCGGGTGCGGTCGTTCCGTAACGGGCGCTTCTGGCCCCCTGAGCTTCCGGCGGCCGTCCCGCCGGAAGCTCAGCGAACGTCGAGCCAGGTGCGGCCGGTGGCAACCAGACGTGCCACCACTGCCCGATCGGTGACCATCACACCGAGTAGCTGGCGCTGGTTCATGCCGCCCGAGATGGACACGTGCTCGGTCAGGGCGCGATTGACCGCCCGCCCGATCGGGCTCGCTGCGGCCACGACTTGTCCCGCCATTTCGAGCGTGAGCGCCTGTCCGACGCGTTCGCGAATGAGCTGCAGAGCCTCGCGGACCGCCGCGGGCTGGCCCCGGAGTGCGGAACGCGTCTCGGTCGAGTAGTCGAGCTCGCTCGCGGACATCACGTGGGTGCGATCGTCGTATCGGACCCGGCCGACCAGGTGAACTCTTCCGGTCAGGCGGCCGGCGGTTTCGAGGGTCACCGCCAGCCGGTCGCCGCTGCCGCGCACCGTCACCGAACCCACCTGGACACCCACCGGCCGCTCGTCGTCCGCCGCGCGGCACCAGGCCCGAATCCGATGGGCGAGCGAATCCAGGCTGATGCTGCAGTCGAACGCGATGCGGGTCTGATCGCCATAGAGTCGCACGCGCGGCTCCGAGAGGGAATCGCGTGACCCGGCGGGAGCTGAAGAGACCAGGCGCGGTCGCATCTGGACGGCGAGGTCGACGCGGAGCGAGTCCCCGGAGCCGATGAGTGGTCCGGCCAGCATGCCGAGGAGCCCGTAATCCAGCCACCGCTCCCCTCCGCGGCCCAGCTCGACCGGGTCGCGCAGCGCCTCCCACATCGCTTCGACCCGCGGGCGCAGCGGCACTTCCTCGGCGAGCGCCTTCCGCATTGCGCCGGCGAGCGGTCGTGAGATGCCCTCCAGAATCTTCTCGTTGATGATCTCGGTGAGGTCGATGCCCTCCTCCTCCGGCCCGCACTTGCGATCATGCGTGATCGGCAGGGCGGTCACGCGCGCGTCGAGCCCCCACGCCTCGTCCCAGCCGATGCGCGCCATCGACCCGACCGACACCTTGAGCGGCTCCCCTGCGGATCCGCACTCGATCGGGTCGTGACCGGACAGGCGCGCCGACAACCGATAGGACACCGGCGCGCGCACGAACAGGGTGTCGTTGCGGGCCGTGAGCTCGATCGGACCGCGCTCGATGCGGTAGCGGAACTCAGGGCCGTCCCGCTCGCGCTCGAAGCGGCCGCCCGAATCGACCAGCTTTGGGACCTCGCGTTCGAGACGCGCAAGGGCCGGGCGCAGGGACACCCAGATCCGCGCTGGAATATGCGAAAGCTCCGCCTCCGGAGGGCTCCCGGCGACGGGAAGTCCGGGTTCGGCCGGGGCGAGCGGCGGCGCCGCCCCGGCGATCGCTGGGCCGACCAGGAGCCCGAAGGCGAGCGCGAGCGCCGGGGCAAGGGTCATGTGGCGTATTCCTGAACGACTAGCGGTAGCCCCTCTTGACGCTGCCCCAGGTATTGCGCTTCACAGGGGTGTTCGGCGGGCATTGCTCGCAGTTGACCACGATGACGCCGCCGATCGCCGCACACTGACCCGCGGGCAACACTTCACAGAGGTAGCCGGCGGGTCCCTGATGGCAGCAGAGCTCCTGGTTCGGCGGGGCCAGCACGTCCGGCACTTCGGGGCCGTCCCCTTCCGGATAGTTCACGATGATCGCCTGGCCGTCGTTCAGCCAGGTATGGAACCAGCCCGTGCTCACCGTGATCAACCGCGGCGAACTGGTGAACGAGTAGACCTCGGTCTGGCCGGGGAGGGTTCCTCCGCCCACGGGGGCTCCGGGCGTGTTGGGGAGGTCCCACTCCACAGGGAGTCCGGAGTAGGTGTTGATGATCCAGGGCGGAATGCCGTCCGGAGCGCTCACGTCACCCAGGTCCGGCACCGGCGCCGGCAGGGCGGTCTCGAAACCGGAGAAACCGTTCGTCTGCGGCGGGTTGGGATCGTACCCGTTGTTCGTGACCGTGTAGACCCAGTGGTACTTGGTGAAATCGCCGGCGAAATTATCGAACACTTCGACCTTGATCACGACCGCCGCGGGATTCGCGTTGTAGGCATAGCTGTGGGTGTTGGTGAAGATCAGCCCGGTGATCGCATTGGGATTTGCAGGTCGATTGATTCCCGTCGGCGGCGAGGCGGGAGGCGGGTAGCCCGTCGCCCAGGCTGATGTCGATGAAAGAATACCAACGGAGCCGATGAGGACTCCCACGAGCGAAGCGGTGCGGATGGCAGTGGATTTCATGCGCGGCTCTCCTTCCCCTTGCCGTCGATCATCGCCGGGGGCGGCCAGAGGAAGTGCGCCCGGAGCGACCTCAGCGGGCACGTGCGGAGGACAATGCGAACGTCTCCGTCAGCGGCCTGAAGGCGAGCGGAAGTGTGGACCGGTCGAGGCGGCTGAGAAAAGAACAATCTCACCGCCCACCCGGCCGGCGAGCATTAGAGTTGAGAAAGACCGAACTCGTCGGTGTCAGGCCAGAGACACCGTTTACTGCTGCGTGATCTCCACCTTCACCCAGTCGGCGATCTGGGATTTGACGCTGTCGCTGCGACGGTCCGGGTCGAGGTACTTCACCTCGGCCCGGCGTCCCTTCTGGAGATCGGCGAACACCCCGCGCAAGTTCGAGAGCTTGAGCGGGGTGCGATCGAGGAAGATCCGGCTCTTGCCGGTGATCTTCACGGTCTTCGCGCCCGCGGGGTCGGCGATCGTAATGGTCTGATCGCGCAGGTTGACCTCGGCGATCACTCCGAGCGAGGTGTACTTCCCCGAGATCCCCGGCGACTGCCCGATCGGGATGTACTGCTCGGTCGCCTTCTGTCCATGGGCATGCGAGGTGGCGCACAACAGCGTGATCGCCAGCCCGAGCCCGGTCGCCAAGCGACGCATGATGGAACCTCCCCTGCGTTCGTGTCTCATGGCCGATCCTCGACCAGTGCCGCCCGCGCCTGCTCCTGCGCGCGGATCGCGTCCCGTGCGAGCCCCGGACGGTTGAACAGGCTGCGGTCGGCCCTGACGATCAGCTCCCGCGCCCGCCGCAGGTGTGCCACCGCGTCCGGATGGAGCCCGGCGCCCGACAGCACGTCGATCGCGTCCCGGGTCTCGTTCGCAGCCCGTCCCAGCAGCACCCGGGCCTGCGTGCGCTGGAAGAACCCCAGCGCCGCCGACTGCTCGAGGCTCTGGTTCGACTCCCGGATGTTCTCCAGCGTATTGATGACGCGGAGGAACGCCGCGATTGCGACGATCTGCGTCCCGTCCAGCTCGATCCCCGCCCCTTCGGGGTCGAGACTCGCCAGGAACCGCCCGGACGGTGAATTGTTGAACGATTCGCCGTCGTAGAACGCCACCGCGCCCTCGATGGTCTGGATGGCGTTGTTGTGGAAGAACGGCCCGGTGTCGGCAGCCTCGACCAGCGGCGGCACGTTGAACGTGCTGTCGCCGGGGATCCCCAGGCCGTCGTCGCGCGGGATCCGCTCGCTGGTGAGCCGCGCCGGCTGGTCGGGCAGGTCCTCGACGCCGGTGTTGAAGTTGGCGTTGCCCGCGTCGACGATGCCGAGCGTCGCGTTCGCGCCCGCGTTGCGATGGCAGATGTTGCACTTGCCGACGTTGTTGTCCATGAACAGCACCTGGCCGCGTGCCGCCACCACGCCCTTGAGCGGGAGCGGCAGCGCCAAATCCTTTTGGCGCCCCAGGGAGCGCTGGAACGCCTCGAGCGCGTCCAGCTCCTCGTCGGTCGGCAGACGGAAGTCGACCCCCGGGACGCGATCGAGACGCTTCGTGAAGTGCTGGATCACCGCCCCCACCGCGAACGATCGGAGCGAGCCGTCCGCCGGCGCGCCGTCGCCCGACCACCCGGTGCGCGGCCCGTTCGGACTGTCGATCGAGGTCGGGAGCGCCAGCGTGTGGGGGATCCCGCGCATGGTGAAGCGGTTCGCCACGTCGTCGAAGCCGTCGAGGTTCTCCATGATGAGGCCGAACTCGCGCATGAGGCGCGGGTTCTCGAAATTCTGCTTGAGGGCCGGCACGAACTCGGCGACGAACAACGGATCGTCCGCCGGCAGCGTGGCGATGAAGTCGGGCGTGAGGGTGAAGCTCTCCTCCTGCCGGTGGCAGGTTCCGCACGTGCGGCCGTTGCCGCCGAACGTCTCCTTGAAGAAGATCTCGCGCCCCCGGGCGATCTGCGCCGCCTCGGGACTCTGTCGCGCGGGCTGACACGCGATCACCAGGGCCACCACTGACACGCACAGCAAGAGGAAGGCTGCCACGCGCGTCCGCAGCCGAAACGTCGAGATCGGTTGTGATGAGCGACCCATGCCCCCTCCTTGGTCTCGGGGTGTGGTCCCCGTTACCCGACGCTACGGCGCTCGCGAGCGTGATCTCCAGCGATCGCGGCACACTTGACCGGGGCCTTGCAGCGCGGAGCGCGATCATTGCGGTCCGCGAGTCCGTGCGGGCGAGACGGCGCAGCGTGGCGGCCGTTACCCGGCCATGCGCCGTTGACGCACGAGTCCGGACAGGGCCACGCGCACCCGTTCCTCGATCGACGCGTCCGGGATCGCCGCGGCGAATTCCTCCCCGCGGCGGAGCTGCTCGCCTCGGTAGCCCAGGGATCGCAGCCACGGCGTCACGTCGTGGTCGGGATCTTCTTGGCGCTTGGCGCTGGTGCGTGCGCGGCTCTCTTCCCGCTTGTGGCGCATGAACTCAGCGCCGAAGGTGCGCTCGGCCTGGTATTGGTTGTGAGTCCGGCATAGCAGGCGAGTGTTGGCCACGGTCGCTTCGCCTCCCCGCGCCACCGGCTCGATGTGATCGAACTCCAGGTGTCTGCGCGCCCGGCAGCGGTGACCGTCGTCGCTCACGAACGCGCACTGTTCTCCATCCCGCTGACGGACGACGCGCCGCACGTGGGCGGGGATGTGGCGGGCGCTGCGGGTGGGGCGAGTCCTGCGGCTTGGCTTGTCGGTCGCCCCGTACTTGCGCTTCTCGAGCCTGGCGACTCGCTCCTTCACCGATTGCATAATGACTTCCTTGACGTCCGCGGGGCTCAGCTCCTGACAACGGTCCACCACCGCCTTCTCCTCCCGGGTCAGGTTGAGCTGGATCCGGAACGAGTCGGACGACAACGGTGTCACCTGCGACGGTGACTCAACTCGCCCCGGGGCGAGTTGGCACGCACTCCCTTTTCGTTCCGGAACGACCGGCCCTGCCTGCGGTGCCACCGGCTGCTCGACCCAGTCGAATACGTCCGACTTGGGGAACCGCGCCGCCAGCAACTCCACGATCTCGGTCTTGCTCTTGTGGACGGCGGCGGCCAGGAGCTCATCGGCAGTCCCTTCAGTCAGGTATGGGGCGAGCAGGAGGACCGCGCTCATGTGGAGCGCGCCCCGGTCCATCGACTCGAAGATCTCCGGGTACCGGCGGGCAGTGCGGGCGGCGGTGATGCGCTTGTGGGCCGCGCCCTTGCATAGATGAAGCTCATCCATGCAGAAGGCGATCATGGACGGATGTCCGGCGGGCGCGAACAGTTTGCGTTCATCGAATTCGGCCAGAAAGGCGAGATGCCGGCCGGTGGCGGCACCGATCCGCGCGTCGGAGGCGATGACTTCGCGCGCCAGGGTCTGATCAGCCAGATGGGACAATTCGTAGAACTTCACGGCGAACCTCGACGGGGGCGAGTGCGTCGAGGGCTGACTCGCTACTTGTACCACGCGCGTTTTCAGCGCTCAGGTTTGCGCGCTGCGGTCACGAATCGAGGCGAGACGCTTTTCCGTGGGCTGAAAGCGATTCGGACC
This sequence comes from Candidatus Eiseniibacteriota bacterium, assembly GCA_035275545.1. GTDB lineage: Bacteria > Eisenbacteria > RBG-16-71-46 > RBG-16-71-46 > RBG-16-71-46 > WS-11. The sequence continues at coordinate 9,730 of DATEMP010000194.1, forward strand.
GTCAGCGCCCGTCCTGCGCACGCTGACACACGCAGGGAAGCGGTACGCGCGAGGCGCGGGCGAATTCTCTCGAGAACCCGTCAAGTGAATTCGTATTCGCGGCGCGTCGAGCGCCGATCACCCGTCCGACCTAGTACCGGCTCTGCGCGCGAATGAACCAGCCGCGCGAGTCTTCCTCGCCGCGATCGAGCAGGTCGCCCGAGAAGTGCGTGAAGTTGTAGCCCAGCCCGAGCCGGAAGTGCGCCGCCGGGTCCCACGAAACTTCCTGCAGCCAGCCGCGCCGCTTGTCGTTCGTCTCGCGCTGGGCGAGCAGCCGGTACTCGACGCCCAGCTTCACCGGCTTCCGCACCGCGTAGTCCACGCGGCTGATCCACAGCGAGCCGTGGGTGGCGACCGGGGCCAGGCCCTCGCGCCCGTCGCGGATGATGCGCGCCGCGCCCTTGCCCGACCATTCGATGGTCTCGGTGAGGCGCACGCTGGTCTCCAGCGCAGCCACGTCCAGCCCGCTCTCCGAGCTCAGCGAGTCGCCGGGCACCAGCGCGCGGCGGTCGTCGAGGCGCGTCCAGCGCGCCAGCGCCTGCACCCGGTCGGACCGGACCGGGCGGTAGGCGAGCCCGATCGAGCTCTCCTCGAACCGCGCCGGCGTCCGCTGAAGATCGAGCTGGCGGGTCACGCTCAGGCGGTAGTCGCCGCGCAGCGCGAAGCCGCCGATCAGCGACCACTCGAGGTGGGTGCTCGACAGGAACTGCTCCTGCCGCCCCGCGCCCTTGTCCATGCGGTACTCGCCGCGGGTGCCGCCGCTCACCGGGAACTTGCCGCGGAACGACAGGTCCGACGACACGGTGGTGCGCTCGCCGGTGTTCGCCGCCACCACGCCGGTGGTGGGCGTCGACCCGATCGTGCCCGGTACGCCGGCGCGGTTGCCGTGCTCGCCGGCGATGCGCCAGAGCAGGCCACCCGGCGTGCGCCAGCCCTGCTCGACGCCCATCACCGAGAGCGCGCGGTCGCCGCTCGCGTCACGCTGCCACTGGTACTCGCTGTAGGTGCGTCCCATCGCCCCGAGCGGCGCCTGGACGCCGAGCAGCGTGCCGGTGCGTCGCCGACCGAACTCGTCGAAGCGCTCCTGTCGCAGGTAGGCGCTGCGGCGGCCGAGCGTGATCGTGGCGTCGCCGCGGAGCTCGCTGCCGGTGGTGCCGTCCGAGGCGCGCATGCCGAGCGCGAGCTTCGAGAGCACCTGCCACTGGATGCCGAGCGCGGTGCGGTTCAGGTCCGGACCGCCGACGCTCTGCCGGCGCTCGATCGTGGCGCGCAGCGGGGCGATCGGCGACCACCAGAACCGTCCGGCGACGCTGCTCGCGCTCGAGTCGGCGACGCCCCAGCCGGTGAGGCTGCGCTGCTCGAACTCGGTCGCGACACCGGTCCGCTTGCCGTCGCGGTGCCAGTGCAGCCCCAGCACGTCGCGGCTGCGCCCGGCGGTCGAATCGCTCTTGCCGCGCGTGTCCTGGTCGTAGCGCGCGCTCCACATGCCCCAGCGGCCGGCATCGAGCTGGCCCCGGAGGCCGAACTGTTCGAGCGCCTCGCCGGCGCCGCGCTCCTGCGACGCGAATCCCGGCTCGATCCTGCGCACGTAGCCGCCCACGCGCAGCCCGTCGGCGCGGCCCCAGTCGCCCGGCGCCAGCTCGGCGGCGAGCTTCCACGCGCGACCGCTCTGCACGCCCGCAGTGTCGGCGGACACGAAGCCCAGGCCGCCGTCGTCGCTCGCGAACGTGTGGCCGACCCGGCCCTCGCTCTCGGCGAGCTCGAACCCGAGACGCGACACGTCGCCCAGGCGCACCGTCGCGTCGCCGCCCCGGAGCTGGTACTGGCCGGCGCCCGCCTTGTCGTCGATCAGCGTTCCGCCCACCGAGAGCGGTCCCAGGCCCTGGCGCACGCGCGCCCCGGCGGCCGCCTTCTCGCCCACGCCGCCGCGGGTCTCGTAGTCGACCTCGATCGTCACCGGGTGGCCGCTCAGCGCGTCGCCGCTCACCAGCGAGCCGTCGTCCCACACGCCCGAGATCGGCCGGGCGAACAGAATGCGCCCTTCGAGCTCCTTGGCGGTGTAGTCCAGGCCGCGCACCAGCGGCACCCGCCGCAGCGGCAGCCCGGTGTCGCGGTCGTTGACCACCAGCGCCACCTGGACGCTGCCTTCGATGACCTCGGCGTGGCTCAGGTAGTAGAGCGTGCCGCCGGTCGCACGGATCGCGTCGCGGACGTGGATGTTGCGCGCCTGGGCGCCGAACAGCGCCACCGAGGTCCTGCCCGCTTCGCGTCCCTCCGACGCCGGCGTGGCGAGCCGGAGCTGGGCGCCGTAGAGCGTGCGGTGGAACGAGGCGAGCTCGACTTCGTCGAACGCGATCGGGAAGTCGCCGATCGAGCCGCGCACCAGGTCCGACTCGACCGCGAGGAAGAAGCGCCCGCCGCCCGGGCCCCCGTAGGTCACCTCGCTGGAGTCCCCGAACACCGGGTAGAGCCGGTCGGGATCGAGATTCACGAGCAGCCGGTCGCGCCCCGCGTCGTCCAGGTCCTTGAAGAGCGATCCGAACTCGCGCCGGCGGGTGTCGAACGCGGAGGTCACGAGATACTTGCCGCCGATCCAGCCCTTGAGCTGGTAGGCGATCCGGCCCTCGGTGCGGGTGCGCGCGTCGTCGGGCGCGCTCAGGAAGCCCTGGCCGCGGGCGCGTCCCACCACGCCGTCGGCGAGCGCCACCAGGAACAGGCGCTTCGAGCGCACCTCGACGTCGCGCTCGATGACACCGTGGTTGCCGAGCGAGTCGACCACCGTGACCTTGAGCACGCTCCGGCCCTCGGGGAGCGTGGTCCGGCCCGTGAACGCGCCGTCCTCCTGCACCTCGAGGGTGTCGTCGTTTGCGAGCACCCGGAAGCCGGGGCGCGTGTGGCCGTCGAGCCGGAGCTCGCGGGCCTCGAGCACCGTGCCCGCGGGCGGGAGCTCGACCAGTAGATCCGGAATGCGTGTCACCGCGAGGATGTTGCGGCCGTCGGGCCCGCGGTCCACGACGTTCACCAGCAGGCTCGCGAGCCGCTGCGTGCCGCGGCGGTCACGGGCCGTCACCGAGAACGCGTTCTCGCCCACGTGCAGCGCCAGGTCGGTGGTGAAGACGCCGTCGCGGCTCACGTCCACCGGGACGCCGTCCACCTCGACCCGGTTGCCGGCATCGGTCCGCCCCAGCAGCCGCGCGTGCGCCACCGGGCGCTCGCCGTTGGTGGCCACCAGGCTCGCGACCGGCTCGCTCTCGGTCTCGAGCGCCGCGCGGGGCTCGACGCGTACGCCCTTCGCGGACTCGCCGAAGCGCAGGCGCACCTCGCCGCGCGGCTCGTCGATTGCCAGCAGCGGCATGCGCATGCGGGCGATGCCGATCCGGCCGCGGCGGTTGGTGAGCGCCACCTCGATGGTGTCGCTCCCGGTCACCGGTAGCTCGATCGCGAAGCGTCCCACCGAGTCCACCTTCACCTCGACGCGGCCCACGCGCGCGGATGCGTCGCGATGGGGAACGTCGTAGAGCTTGGCGCGCTTGACTTCGGTCGCCATGCCGTAGATCTCGATGCGGCGGTTGAGCTCGCGGCCGCCCTCGGTGTCGTTGCCGGCCACCGGACGCGCCTCGCCGTACGCTTCGACCACCAGCCGGCCGCGCGGAACGCGCTCGCGCAGGACCAGGTGGTCGAGCACCGCCTCGGCGCGGCGGCGCGACAGCAAGCGGCTCGCTTCCGGCGAACCGGTCGAATCCATGTGGCCTTCGATGACCACCACCTCGCGCGGAGAGAGCCGCATGGCACGCGCCACGCGCGCGAGCCCGAGCTTCCCGCCGGTGCTGAGCGTCGTGCCGTCGCTGGCGAACGCGTCGCTGCCCAGCGTCGCGGCGATCGACGTCCAGCGGTCCACGCCGAACGTGCGGCGCGGACCCTGGACCTGGTCGCCGTCCGCATACCCGGCGATCAGCTGGTAGGCGTAGATGTCCCCGCCCCGCAGCTGGCGCGAGCTGTTGAACCGTCCGTCCCACTTGATCCGCGCCGGCGGGACGCCGTCCCCCTCGATGAGGCGGACCAGATCGTTCCGCGCGGTGCGGATCTCGAACCGCCAGTGGCCTAGGCCGAGCGTGTCGCCCACTTCGGTCTGGAACACCGCGTGCGATTCGAGCGAGTCCGCGACCAGCCGCACCAGCTCCTCGGAGCCCTCGGGATTGAGTCGCGCGTCCACGGTGCGCACGCCCACGGCGCGGCCGTTCACGATCAGCGCGGTCCGGAACGCATTGCCGGCGATGTGCACCGCGTGCTCGAGCTCGTTGGTGATGATCGCCAGGCCCTCGGCGGCCGGCTGGCCGATCGTCACCGTGTCGCGCGAGAACGACACGCCGAACCGTGCGGTCGCCATCAGGCCGGGCGACACGTTCATCACCTGGGCCACGTCGGTGGTCGCGGTCGCCGGGATGCCGAGCGACGCCACGTCCAGCTTGATGAGGCGCGGGCCCGCGTCCAGGTCCGGGAGGTGGAACTGCCCCTCGGCGTCGGTGGTGACCCGGGTGCCGTCGTCCAGGGCGATCACCGCGCCCCGCACGCCGGTCTCGTTGGCGTCCATGCGCCCGTCGCGGTCCTTGTCCTCGAACACGCGCCCGAGCACCGTGCCGTGCGCGAACACCCCGTCCTCTTCGACCCGCACGCTCGCCTCGGCCTGGTTCGAGATCACGCAGCTCGAGCAGGCGCCGACCGCGACCGCGACCGCCGTATTGCGGTAGGCACCCGGCGTGGCGCTCGCGCCCGGGGCCAGGGTCCAGCCGATGGTCATGTACCCGGGCTCGCCCGGCCCGGGAACCCCGTCGCCGTTCCCGTCGACGAACGCGGCGAGCGTGTCGATGGCGAACCGCTGGACGCGTCCGCCCTGCGGATCGGAGATCGCGCGCCCGTCGCGCGCGGCGCTGCCGTTGAGGTAGCCGAACCGCTCCGGGAGCGCGTGGCGGATCTCGAGCGTGGTCACCGGCAGCTTGGTCAGGTTGCGGACCGCCAGCGTGTAGCGCACCGGGCGCCCCGGCTCGACGCGGTCGCGATCCGGGATCAGCTCGAGCACCACCGCCGCACCCGCATCGTCGTCGATGTTGGTCGCCGAGACATCGGCCGGATCCAGGCCGGCGTAGGCGGGGTCGCCGCTCGCGGCGATGCCGGTCTGGATCAGGTAGACGACGTCGCCGTCGTCGATGAAGTCGTCGGCGCCGGTCACCGTGACGATCCGGGACACGTTCCAGTTGGCCGGGGTGAAGGTGAGGCTGGCGGGCGTGACGGCGCCCTCGGTCGCGTCACCGCTCGTCAGGCCGAGCGTCACGTCGGCCGACGGCTGGCTGGTGAGCACCACGTTGAAGTGCGCCTGGCCGCCCGCCTCGGTGGTGATCAGGCCCGAGACCGGCGTGACCGAGATACCCGCCGCGTCGTCGTCGAGGTTGGTGGCCGAAACGTCGGGCGGGTCTTGTCCGTTGTAGACCGGATCGGAGCCGGCGGCGGCCGCGGTCACGATGGTGTAGGCGATCGCACCGTCCACCGAGGCGTCATCGACGCCGGTGACGGTCACGGTCTGCGGCACGTTCCAGTCGGCGGCGGTGAACGTGATCCCCGCGGCGACCGTGCCTTCGGTGGGATCGGAGCTGGAGAGCCCGATCGTCACGCTCGCGACCGGCTGGCTGGCGAGCACCACGGTGAACGAAGCGGTGCCGCCGCCTTCGCTGGTGGTGAGGCCGGCGACCGGGTCGACCGTGATGCCGGCGGTGTCGTCGTCGGTGTTGCTGACCGACACGTTGGGCGGATTCATACCGTTGTAGACGCCATCCGCGCTGGTCGCCGACGCGGTGAGGATCGAGTAGGCGAGGTCGCCGTCGTCGACCAGGTCGTCGACGCCCGTCAGAGTCACGGTCTGCGGCACGTTCCAGTCGGCGGCGGTGAACGTGAGGCTCGCGGGGGCCACCGTGCCCTCGGTGACATCGTTGCTCGAGAGCCCGATCGCCACGTTGGCGGTGGGCTGGCTGTTGAGCACCACCGTGAAAGAGGCGGTGCCTCCGGCTTCGCTGGTGACCAGGCCCGCGGTCGGCGTCACGGTGATGCCCGCCGCGTCGTTGTCGGTGTTGGTCACCGACACGTCTGCAGTATTCCGCCCGTTGTAGTTGGGGTCGGTGCTCGAGGCGTTCGACGTGTTGATCGTGTACCCCACGCTTCCGTCGTCGATGAGATCGTCGACGCCGGTCACGGTCGCGGTCTGGGGCACGTTCCAGTTGGCGGACGTGAACGTGAGGCTGGCGGGGGCGACCGTGCCCTCGGTCACGTCGGAGGTCATGAGGCCGATGGTGACGTCCGCGGCGGGCTGGCTGTTGAGCCTCACCGTGAAGGTCGCGGTCCCTCCCGCCTCGCTGGTGACCAGGCCCGAGGTCGGCGTGACGGTGATGCCCGCGGCGTCGTTGTCGGTGTTCGACACCGAGACGTCCGCCGGGTTCATGCCGTTGTAGTTGGCATCCGAGCTGGTCGCAGACGCCGTCACCACCGTGTAGGCGACCGGTCCGTCCACCGCCGGGTCGTCGACGCCGGTCACGGTCACGGTCCGGGGCGAGCTCCAGTTGGCCGAGCTGAACGTGAGGCTCGCCGGCGCGGCCGTGCCCTCGGTGACATCCGAGCTGGCGATCCCGATCGTGACGTTGGCGGAGGGCTGGCTGGTGAGCACCACCGTGAACGTCGCGGTCCCGCCCGCCTCGCTGGTGACCAGACCCGCAGTCGGGGTGACGGTGACGCCCGCGACATCGTTGTCGGTGTTGGTCACCGAGACGTTCGCGGGATTGATGCCCACGTAGGTGGGATCGAGGCTGACGGCGAGCCCGGTGACGATCGTGTAGCCGATCGCGCCGTCGACGAACGGATCATTCACGCCGGACACGGTCACCGTCTGCGGCAGGTTCCAGTTGAACGGCGTGAACGTGAGTCCGCCCGGCGAGACGGTTCCCTCCGATACGTCGTTGCTCGAGAGCGAGATCGTAACGTCGGCGATCGGCTGGGTATTGAGCACCACCGTGAAGGTGGCGGTTCCGCCGGCCTCGGTGGTCACCAGGCCCGCGGTGGGACTGACCGTGATGCCCGCCGCATCGTTGTCGGTGTTGGTCACCGACACATCCGCGGGGTTCCGGCCGTTGTAGTTGCCGTCCGCGCTCACGGCGGCCGAGGTCACGATCGTGTAGGCGATCGGGCCGTCCGCGCCGAGATCGTCGACGCCGGTGACGGTGACGGTCTGCGCCACGTTCCAGTTGCCGGCGCTGAAGGTGAGGCCCGCCGGGGCGACGGTGCCCTCGCTGACGTCGGTGCTGGTGAGCCCGATCGTGACGTCGGCGGCAGGCTGGCTGGTGAGCGCCACGGTGAACGTGGCGGTGCCGCCCGCTTCGCTGGTGACCAGGCCGGCGGTGGGCGCGACGGTGAAGCCCGCGGCGTCGTTGTCGCTGTTGGTCACCGACACGTCGGCCGCGTTCCGGCCGCCGTAGTTGCCGTCGGTGCTGGTCCCCGCCCCCGTCACCACCGTATAGGCGACCGGCCCGTCGACCGTCGGATCGTCGACGCCGGTCACGGTGGCGGTCTGCGCCACGTTCCAGTTGGCCGCGGTGAACGTGAGGCTGGCCGGGGCGACCGTGCCCTCGGTGACATCGTTGCTCGAGAGCCCGATCGTGACGTTCGCGGTGGGCTGGCTGGTGAGCACGACCGTGAACGTCGCGGTCCCTCCCGCCTCGGTGGTGGTGAGCCCGGCGGTGGGATTCACCGTGATGCCGGCGACGTCATTGTCGATGTTGGTGAGCGCCGGGTTCGGCGGGTTCTGGCCGCTGTAGGCCGGATCGAGGCTGGTGACCGGGAGCACGAACACCGAGTAGTTGACGTTGCCGTCGTCGACAAAGTCGTCGACACCGGTCACCGTCACGGTCTGTGGCACGTTCCAGTCGGCGGTCGTGAACACCAGGGTCGAGGGGGCGACCGTGCCCTCGGTCGCATCCGAGCTCTGGATCGGGATCGAGACGCTGGCGGTCGGCTGGCTGTTGAGGACGACCGTGAACGTGGCGGCCCCGCCCGCCTCGGTGGTGGTCAATCCCGCCAGCGGGTTCACCGTGAACCCGACCGCGTCGTTGTCGGTGTTGGTCACCGCCACGTTGGCCGGGTCCTGGCCGTGGTAGAGCGGATCGGCGCTCACCGCAGCGGCGGTCACGATCGAGTACGCGACCGCGCCGTCCACCGCCGGGTCGTCCACGCCCGTCACCGTCACGGTGCGCGCGGCATTCCAGTTGGCCGGGGTGAAGGTGAGGCTCGCGGGCGCGACCGTGCCCTCGGTGAGGTCCGAGCTCGAGAGCGCGATGGTCACGTCCGCAACCGGCTGGCTCGAGAGCACCATCGTGAACTGGGCCGTTCCGCCTGCCTCGCTGGTGGTGAGGCCCGAGGTCGGATTGACCGCGATCCCCACGGCGTCGTTGTCGGTGTTGGTGACGGAGACGTCGGCGGGGTTGGCGCCGTTGTAGGCCGGGTCGGTGCTGCTCGCGGCCGCGGTCACGATCGTGTACGCGACGCCGCCATCCGTGACCAGGTCGTCGGCGCCGGTGACGGTGACCGCCTGCGCCACGCTCCAGTTGGCGGTGGTGAAGGTGAGACTCGCGGGCGCCACCGTGCCCTCGGTCAGGTCCGAGCTCGAGAGCCCGATCGTCACATCGGCGGTGGGCTGGCTCGAGAGCACCACGGTGAAGCCTGCGGTCCCGCCCGCCTCGGTGGTGGTGAGACCCGCGGTCGGATCGACGATCACGCCTGCCGCGTCGTTGTCGTTGTTGGTGACCGCCACGTCGGCGGCGTTCCGGCCGTTGTAGGTCGGATCGGCGCTGCTGGCCGCGGCGGTGAGGATCGTGTAGGCGACGTTGCCGTCCGCGAGCGCGTCGTCCACGCCGGTGATCGTCACGGTCTGCGCCACGTTCCAGTTGGCGGACGTGAAGGTGAGGCTCACGGGCGCCACCGTGCCCTCGGTGGCGTCGGAGCTGGAGAGCCCGATCGATACGTTGGCGGTCGGCTGGCTGCCGAGCACGATCGTGAACTGGGCGGTGCCGCCGGACTCGGTGGTGACCAGGCCGGGCGCCGCGTTCACGGTGATGCCGCCCGCGTCGTTGTCGGTGTTGGTCACCGCGACGTTGGCGGGATCGAAACCGTTGTAGTCCGGATCGGCGCTGCTTGCGGGCGCCGTCACCACCGCATACGCCACGTTCCCGTCCACCACCGCGTCGTCCACACCGGTCGCCGTCACGGCCTGCGGCGCGCTCCAGTTGGCGGGCGTGAACGTGATGCTGGCCGGAGCGGCCGTGCCCTCGGTCGGATCGCTGCTCGAGATCCCGATGGTGACGTTTGCGGAAGGCTGGCTGGTGAGCACGACCGTGAACTGTGCGGTCGCCCCCGCCTCGCTGGTCGTGAGTCCGGCGGTGGGATTGACGGTCACGCCGGGCAGGTCGTTGTCGTTGTTGGTGACCGAGACGTTGGCCGGATCGGCGCCATTGTAGTTGGCGTCGGCGCTGCTCGCGGCGGCGGTGAGGATCGCGTACGCGACGTTGCCGTCATTGAGGAAGTCGTCGACGCCCGTGACGGTCACGGTCTGCGCGACGCTCCAGTTGGCGGACGTGAAGGTGACGCCCGCGGGCGCAACCGTGCCTTCGGTCGGGTCGCTGCTGGAGAGCCCGATCGTGACATCGGCGGTCGGCTGGCTGTTGAGGACCACCGTGAACTGCGCGGTCGCTCCCGCCTCGGTGGTGACCAGCCCGGCGGTGGGATTGACCGTGATCCCCGCCGCGTCGTTGTCGGCATTGGTGACCGAGACGTTCGCCGCGTCCCGGCCGACGTAGTTGAGATCCGCGCTCACCGCCGGCGCGGTCACGATCGTGTAGGCGACGTTGCCGTCGACGAACGGATCGTCGACGCCGGTCACGGTCACGGTCTGCGCCACGCTCCAGTTGGCGGAGGTGAACGTGACGCTCGCGGGCGCCACGGCGCCCTCGGTGATGTCCGAGGTCGTGAGCGCGACCGTGACGTTCGCGGAGGGCTGGCTGGTGAGGACGATCGTGAACTGCGCGGTCCCGCCCGACTCGGTGGTGGTGAGCCCGGCGGTCGGATTGACGGTGATGCCCGCGGCGTCGTTGTCGTTGTTGATGACCCCGACGTTGGGCGGGTTCACGGTGTTGTAGCCGGGATCGGCGCTGGTGGCGGGCTGGACGAGGACGGTGTACGCGATGTTCCCGTCCACCACCGGGTCGTCGACGCCGGTGACCGTGCAGGTCTGGGCCACGTTCCAGTTGGCGGGCGTGAACGTCATGCTCGCCGGCGCCACGGTGCCTTCGGTGAGATCGTTGCTCGAGATCGGCACCGTCACGTTGGCGGTCGGCTGGCTGTTGAGGACCACCGTGAACACCGCGGCGCCACCGGCTTCGGTGGTCGTGAGGCCTCCGGTCGGGCTGACGGTGAAGCCCGCCACGTCGTTGTCGGTGTTGGTCACCGTGACGTTGGCGGGGTTCAGTCCGTTGTAGCCGGGATCCGCGCTGGTGGCGAGCGCGGTGAGGATGGAGTAGCCGACGTTGCCGTCGTCCACCGCGTCGTCCACGCCGGTCACCGTGACGGGCTGCGCCACGTTCCAGTTGCCGGAGGTGAACGTCACGCTCGAGGGGGCGACCGTGCCCTCGGTCGCGTCCGAGCTCGAGAGTCCGATCGTGACGTCCGCGGACGGCTGGCTGGTGAGCACGATGTTGAACTGCGCCGTGCCCCCGACCTCGGTGGTGACCAGGCCGGCGGTCGGGTTCACGGTGATCCCGGCGGCGTCGTTGTCGGTGTTGGTGACCAGGACGTTGGCGGCATCGACGCCGTTGTAGGCGGCATCGGCGCTGGTCGCCGCGGCGGTCAGGATGGAGTACTCGACGCTTCCGTCCACCGCCGGGTCGTCGACGCCGGTGACGGTGACGGTCTGCGCGACGTTCCAGTTCGCGGAGGTGAAGGTCACGCCCGCGGGCGCCACCGTGCCCTCGGTCGCGTCCGAGCTCGAGAGCCCGATCGTCACGTTCGCTGCCGGCTGGCTGATCAGCACGATCGTGAACTGCGCCGTGCCGCCCGCCTCGGTGGTCACCAGGCCGGACGTCGGGTTCACGTTGATGCCTGCCGCGTCGTTGTCGGCGTTGGTCACCGCGACGTCCGCGGCATTCATGCCGTTGTAGACCGGGTCCGTGCTGGTGGCGGCGGCTGTGATCGCGCTGTAGCCGACGCCTCCATCCACCAGCGCGTCGTCGACGCCGGTGACGGTGACGGTCTGCGCCACGCTCCAGTTGCCGGAGGTGAACGTGACGCTTGCGGGCGCCACCGTGCCCTCGGTCGCGTCCGAGCTCGAGAGCCCGACCGTCACGTTCGCGGTCGGCTGGCTGGCGAGCACGATCGTGAACTGCGCGGTGCCGCCCGCCTCGGTGGTCACCAGGCCCGACGTCGGGTTCACGGTGATCCCGGCTGCGTCATTGTCGTTGTTGGTGACCGAGACGTCCGCGGGATTGAGGCCGCTGTAGGCCGGGTCGGCGCTGGTGGCCGCGGCGGTGATGATGGAGTAGCCGACGTTCCCGTCCACCACCGCGTCGTCGACACCCATGACGGTGACCGTCTGCGCCACGCTCCAGTCCGCGACGGTGAAGGTGACGCTTCCCGGCGATGGGTTGCCTTCGGTGGCGTCGGAGGTCGACAGGCCGATGGTGACGTTCGCGATCGGCTGCGTGTCGAGCACGATGGTGAACTGGGCTGTCCCGCCCGCCTCGGCGGTCGTGAGCCCGGAAGTGGGGCTCACCGTGATCCCGGCGGCGTCGTTGTCGGTGTTGCTCACGGACACGTTCGCCGGGTCGATGCCGTTGTAGCTGCCGTCCAGGCTGACCGACGCACCGGTGATGATCGTGTAACCGACGTTCCCATCCGAGACCGGGTCATCGACGCCGGTCACGGTGGCGGCCTGGGCGACGTTCCAGTTGCCGGCCGTGAAGGTGACACTCGGCGGCGACACCGAGCCCTCGGTGGGATCCGAGCTCGCCAGGGCAAACGTGACGTCCGCCGACGGCTGGCTGGTGAGCACGATCGAGAACTGAGCGGTGCCGCCCGCCTCGGTCGTGGTCAAGCCCGACGTCGGGCTCACGCTGATGCCGACCGCGTCATTGTCGTTGTTGGTGACCGAGACGTCCGCGGCGTCCATGCCGACGTAGTTCGGGTCGGCGCCGGTCGCGCCGGCGGTCACGATGGTGTAGGCGATGTTCCCGTCCACGGCCGGGTCGTCCACACCCGTCACCGTCACCGTGCGGGGCGAGTTCCAGTTGGCGGCGGTGAACACCAGGCTGGCGGGAGACTCGCTGCCCTCGGAGGCATCCGAGCTCGACAGTGCGATCGTGACGTCGGCGGCCGGCTGGCTGGTGAGCACGACCGTGAACTGGGCGGTGCCTCCAGCCTCGGTGGTCGTGAGCCCCGAGGTAGGGTTCACGGTGATGCCCGCGACGTCGTTGTCGGTGTTGGTAACCGAGACGTCCGGAGTGTCGAAGCCACTGTAGTTGGGGTCGGAGCTGGTCGCCGGGCCGGTGACGATCGTGTACGGAATGTCCCCATCCACCATCGCGTCATTGACGCCGGTGACGATGATGGTGCGGGGGTTGTTCCAGTTGCCGTTCGTGAAGTTGAGGCTCGACTGGGAGACCGTTCCTTCGCTGGTGTCGGAGCTGGAGAGCGGCAGCATCACGTTCGCGGTGGGCTGGCTGGTCATCGTCACCGTGAACTGCGCCGTGCCCCCTGCCTCGGTCGTGACCAGGCCCGACAGCGGCGTGATGTTGAACCCGACCACGTCGTTGTTGTTGTTGATCACCGAGACGTTTGGCGGCTTGATCCCGTTGTAGCCGGGGTCGGAGCTGGCCGCCGTCCCGGTGAGAATCGTGTAGGGGACGTTGCCGTCGACCACCGCGTCGTCGACGCCGGTCACGGTCACGGACTGGGCGACGCTCCAGTTGCCGGGGGTGAAGGTCACCGACGACGGCGACACGGTACCCTCGCCGACGTTCGAGCTCGACAGTGCGATCGTCACGTCCGCGGCAGGCTGACAGGTGAGCTGGACGGTGAACTGGGCGGAGCCCCCGGCCTCGGTGGTCACCAGGCCCGATGTCGGCGTGACGATCGTTCCTGCGACGTCGTCATCCGTATTCGTGACCGAGACGTCCGCGGGGTCGAGCCCGTTGTAGTCGATGTCGTTGCTCGAAGCGGCGGCCGTGACGATCGAGTACCCGGTGTCGCCGTCGTCCACGGCGTCGTCGACCCCGTGCACGGTGACGGTCCTGGGCGTGGACCAGTCGGCGGGTGTGAAGGTCAGGCTCGCCGTCGACGGCGTGCCCTCCGTGGGATCCGAGGTGCTGATCCCGATCGTGACGTCATCGGTCGGCGGGGTCTCGAGCACCACGGTGAACTGCGCCGTGCCTCCGGCCTCGGAGGTCGCGAGCCCGGAGGTCGGGCTGACGGTGATGCCTGCAGCGAGCGCCGCGCCGGAGGCGGCGAGTCCCGCCGCGATCACGGCGGCCATGGCGACGAGCCGCGGCCAGGCATGCGCCCTCACGGAATCGCGCGCGTCGGACTCTCGCACCAGGACCTCACGGGGTTGATGGCTTCAACCGCGGTGCACGTCCGTGGGCGTCGCGGAGCTCCGAGCCGGCGCGGCCGCCGGCTGCCTGTATGAAGTGCCAATATGAAATCGCGGGATGTCGATTGGCAACACAAAGACTGCAACGCGCATGCCATATGGATGGCCGCCGCCGAGCCCCAGGCAGTTGCATATCAATCGGGCCGCGGGCAACCGCGGTGGCGCCGATCGGGACTTACGGCCGCCGTCGATTAGCCTGGCTCAACACCGGGCCGGCCCGGTGCGCGGCCGCACGCAGCTGCCGGGTCGAAGCACCCGCTCGCCGACCCTCCGCCCGGCGGTCCGGCGGCCTCCGCAATGCCCCGATCAGGGCCTCTTTTCGGGCGGTTCAGGCGGGCCCGCAAAGGGCCGATGCCAGCCCGGATGGGCCCGGCGTCCCCGGGCCTCCGGGGGCCGCCCATGCTGTTCCTCTTCTCTGTCACGATGTTCCTGTCGGCCGCGCTTCTGTTCGTGGTGCAGCCGATGTTCGCGCGCCTGGTGCTGCCGCTCCTGGGCGGCTCGCCGGCGGTGTGGAACACGGTGATGGTGTGCTACCAGGTCGCGCTGCTCGGCGGATACGCCTACGCGCACGCCCTCGGGCGCCGCGGCCCGTCGTGGTGGCTCGCCCACGTCGGACTCCTGGGTGCCGCGCTCTACCTGCTCCCGCTGCGACTCGGACGCGAGCACGTGCCCCCCGCCGGCGGCGACCCGGTGCCGTGGCTGCTCTGGACCATGGCCACCACGGTGGGGCCGCCGTTTCTGCTCCTCTCCGCGACCGGTCCGCTGGTGCAGCGCTGGTTCGCACTCACGCGTCACGCGCACGCACGCGATCCATATTTTCTCTACGCGGCGAGCAACGTGGGCAGCATCCTGGGACTGCTTTGCTATCCGTTCGTACTCGAGCCGCGCTGGACCCTCGCCGAGCAGTCGCGCGCATGGGCGATCGGATACGGAGTCACCGCGGCGCTGATCGGCGTCTGCGCGCTCGCGGCGAGCCGGGCGCAGGGCGCGTGGGGTGAGGCGCAGGAAGGCTCCGACACGCCCGCCACCGCGGCGGCCGAATCCGTCACGTGGCGGCGGCGCCTCAAGTGGGTGGCGCTCGCGTTCGTCCCCTCGAGCCTCATGCTCGGCGTTACCACCCATCTCTCGATGGACCTGGTCGCGATGCCGCTGCTCTGGATCGTGCCGCTCACGATCTATCTCGTGACCTTCATCCTGGCATTCGCGAAGCGCGCCGTGATCAAAGAGGGCGCGCTCGCGAGGATCCGCGTCTACGCTCTGCTCGGCGTCCTGATCGTGCTGGTCTCCGGCGCCTCGGAGCCGATCCCGGTGGTGGCGGGGCTCCACCTCGCGGCGCTGTTCGCGGTCGGGCTCACCTGCCACGCGGCGCTGGCGGGCGACCGCCCCGGCGTGTCGCGCCTCACCGAGTTCTACGTGTGGGTGGCGGCCGGCGGTGCGCTGGGCGGCGCATTCAATGCCCTGCTCGCCCCCGTCCTGTTCCACGCGGTCGTCGAGTATCCGCTCGTGCTGGTGGCTGCGTGCCTGCTCGCGCCGTCGATCCCGCCGCGAGCCACGCCCTCCGCCGCCGAGCCGCGCGGCCGCGACATCCGCGGTGACTCGTTTCCCCCGGCGCGCGCCCCGTGGACCAGCCTGGTTGCCCGTGACGTCATGATCGCGGCGCTGTTCGCGGTGCTCGCAGCGGGAACCGTGCTCTGGGTGCGCTTCGCGGGGCACGCCTGGCGGCGGAGCGAGCTGATCCTGCTGGTCGCAGTCCTCACCCTCCCGCTGTTCGCGTTCCGGCGGCGCGCGCCGCGCTTCGGCCTCGCGTTCGCAGGCGTGCTGCTGCTGCCGGTGCTCGCGGGCGGGAGCGACCAGCCGGTCCTGCATGCGGAGCGGAGCTTCTTCGGGATTCACCGCATCCAGGAGACACGCCACGACGAGGGGACCATGCACCGGCTGGTGCACGGCACCACCGTGCACGGCATGCAGTGGTTCGAGCCGCGCCGATGCGGTGAGCCACTCAGCTACTACCACCGGCTCGGCCCGGTGGGCCAGGTGTTCGCGGCCCTGGGCGGTGCCGACCGGACGCAGCGCGTGGGCGTGGTCGGGCTGGGAAGTGGCGCGCTCAGCGCCTACGCGACCGCCGGCCAGAGCTGGACGTACTTCGAGATCGATCCCGCGGTGGTGCGGATCGCCTCCGATCCCGAGTGGTTCTGCTACCTCGAGGGCTCGGCCGCGCCCTACCGGGTGCTGCTCGGCGACGCGCGCCTGAGCCTGGCCGCCGACACCACCCGCTACGACCTGCTGGTGCTCGATGCGTACTCATCGGACGCGATCCCGGTGCACCTGCTCACCCGCGAGGCGTTCGCACAGTATCTCGAGCACCTGCGGCCCCGGGGCGTGCTCGTGCTCCATCTCTCGAACATCCACTTCGATCTCGGCCCGGTGGCAGCGCGGATCGCCCGCGACGCGGGCCTCGCGTTCCGCATGCGCGGCGAAACGCTCGCCGCTGGCCATGCCCCCACCGGATTCCTGCCCTCGCAGTGGGCCGTGGTGGCTCGCAACGAGCAGGACCTGGCCGCGCTCGATGGCGACTCACGCTGGCAGCCGCTCCCGCAGGCCGCCGGGAGCCCGCTCTGGACCGACGACTACTCGAGCCTGGTGAGCGTGCTCAAGTAGCGCGCCCCTAGTGCAGCCGCTTCCTGCGGTTGCGCACGAAGTCGCGGAACACGTAGGCGCCGATGTTGTTCGGGTCGGTCTCGTAGATCCGGCCGTGGTTGAGCGCCGTGAGCTTGCGCACGAAGTCGAGCAGCGGATAGTCGGTCGCCAGCATGAAGGTGGTGATGGTGACCCCCTTCCGCCGGCAGTACGCCGCCTCCTCGAGCGTCTTGTTGACGATTTTGGGGTCGAGCCCGAACGGGTTCTTGTAGAGACGCCCGTGCTCGCGGATCGCGGACGGCTTGCCGTCGGTGATCATGAAGATCTGCTTGTTGACCCCCTTGCGCGAGGCGAGCACGCGCTGGGCGAGCTGGAGCCCGGCCTTGGTGTTGGTGTGGTACGGGCCGGCCTGGATCTTCATCAGATCGTTGAGCTTCACCCGGATCGCGTCGTCGCCGAACAGCACCACGTCCAGCGTGTCGCGCGGGTAGCGCGTCTGGATGAGCTGCGAGAGCGCGAGCGCGATCTTCTTGGCGGGCGTGATGCGATCCTCGCCATAGAGGATCATGCTGTGGCTGATGTCGACCATCAGCACGGTGGCGCACGCCGAGAGGTGCTCGGATTCGTAGACCTGGAGGTCGTCCTCGGTGAGCGACAGGTCGTCGACGCCGCGGTTCCTGACCGCGTTGCTCACCGAGCCCAGCGGATCGAGGTCGGAGAGGTTGTCGCCGAAGCGGTAGGGGCGCGTCTCGGAGAGCCGCTCGCCGCCGCGTCCCGCCACCGGCGTGCGGTGCTCGCCGGCGCCTCCCGCCTGCAGGGTCGAGAAGATCTCGTTCAGGGAGTCCTGACGGATGCGCCGCTCGCCCTTGGGCGTGACCTTGAACCCCTGCGGGGTGCGCTCCACCTCGCCGGTCTGCTCGAGCAACTTCTTGAAGTCGGCGACCCCGAACCCCTCGTTGAAGAATCCGTATTGCTCGCCGAAGTGCTCCATCCAGCGCAGCGCCTCGTCCACGTCGCCGCCGGTCTGGAGCAGCAGGTTGCGATAGATCTCCATGAGCTGGCGGATGAACTCGAGGTCCTCGGGACGGGGCCCCTTCCATTTCGAGTAGTCGAAGCGCATCGCGTCCTCAGTCCGCCATCTCGCGCAGCCGCGCGTCGACGGTGTCGGCCACCTCGCGACCACGCGCCCGCCCCGACAGCCGTCCGAGCTGCGAGGCGACCTGGTAGAAGCGGCGGCGCATCGGTGCCTCGTCGGCCGCCTCGCCCAGGTGCATCGCCGCGATCGCCGCGATCTCCCGGCCTCCGGCCGTGCCGGTGCCGCGACCGATGTCGAACGCGCGGCGGCACTCCGCGAGCCCGTCGTCGTGCCGGTCGAGCATGAGGAACGTGTTCGCGAGGCACAGGCGGATGTCCGCGAGCCGCGCCTGGTTCTCGGGTGCATCGGGATGGGGCACGGCGGTCTCGAGCGCGCGCCGCAGG
>DATEMP010000195.1:0-23297 GCA_035275545.1 Candidatus Eiseniibacteriota bacterium
CGCGCGCCACCTCGAGCACGGCCAGCTCCACCCGGCGGTCGCGCAGCACGGTGCGCGCGCCGTTGGGCCCCGAGTAGTCGCCCTCCGCCACCACCTCGTCGCCCACCGTGACCCGGTCGGTGGTGGTGACGCCGGCGGTGAGGCCGGCGGCCCGGGCGATCGCGTCCAGCAGGCGCGCGGTCGTGGTCTTGCCGTTGGTGCCGGTGATCAGGGCGAGAGGGATGTCGCCCAGCTCGCTCCACGGAATCCGCGCCGCGACCGACCCGGTCTCCTCGGTCGGCCACACCCGCGAGCTCTTGCCGAGCCCCACCGAGACGCGGCGGTCGTCGGCGAGCAGCGTGAGGTTGCGGCGCGCCGCCTCCGTGGCGAGTGCCACGAGCGCCGGGTTCCGCTCGCGGGCGATCTCGTCGCGCAGTCGCGCGACCGTCGCGTAGGGATCGGGCGGCTCGTCGCCGTCCCCGTCCGCCGACTCGAGGTCCGGGTCGTGCGGGTCGTGGCCGTGCTCGCGCGCAGTCTCGCCGCCGCCCAGCGCACGCGCCGCCTCGTGCCAGGCGGCCTCGTTCACCTCGGTCGCGGCGTAGAGCGCGTCCATCGGCGCTTCGAACGCGAGCAGCACGCCGCCGGGATAGGCGCGGCCGACCCGCTTGGCGCCGCCCCAGCCGACCGCGTCCAGGAGCAGGCCCAACGATCCTCGCCATGCCGCGATTGCCGCGTCGGGATCGAGTCCCGAGAGCGACACGTCGAGGATCGCGCCCGGTCCGTCGAGCAGCAGGCTGGGCCCGGTCAGGCGCCGCGAGTCGAGGATGCGCATGCGATCAGCCGGCCGTGGAGGCGCGCGTCAATCCACGGTCTCCGTCTCGCGCGCGAGGCGCACGCCCCGCTCGTCGCGCACCAGCGACGGGCCATCGTCGAGGTTCATCGCCGGCATGGGCGGCAGCTCCACTGCCGGGGTGGTGCTCGCCTCGACGCGGGCACCCGCACCGCTCGCGGGCACGAACTGGGTGACCTGCTTCCAGGTGCGGGTGAGGCCGTCCGCGAACAGCAGCACCAGGTCGCCGGGCCGCGCCATCGCGAGCGCCGCATCCACCGCCTTCGCCTCTTCCGGGATCACCTGCACCTTCTTTTCCGCGACCCCGCCCGCGAGCAGCGCCTTGTGGAGCATGTTCGGGATCTCGTCGGACTTGCGGCCGCGCAGGCCGTCGTCCCGGCGGCAGATGTAGTGGTCGAAGTGCCCGGCCGCGGTGCGTCCGATCGCGGTGACGTCCTCGTCGCGGCGATCGCCGGGTGCGGCGATGACGACGATCCGGCGCCCCTTCACCTCGAGCCGCCCGACCAGGTCGCACATGACCTGGATCGCGGCGGGATTGTGGCCGTAGTCGACGATCACCTTGAACGGGTGCTCGTTGAACACGTTCATGCGCCCGGGCGCCTGGAAGAAGGTGGTGTCGAAGGTGCGCAGCCCGTGCTTGATGTCTTCGAGCTTGACCCCGAGGCTGAACGCGATCCCGGCCGCGAACATCGCGTTCGACACGTTGTGGAGCGCGCGCCCTTCGAGCGTCGCGGGCACCAGGTGGGTCCAGAGCAGCGGCACGTGGGCGCCGTGGTCGTAGATGGTGATCATGTGCCCGTTGATCCCGGGCTCCAGCACCACCGCGCGCCCGCCGGCACGGATGTGCTCCTTCACCAGCGGGTGCTCGATGCTCATCGTCACGTAGCAGAGGTGCTTGGCGTTGGTGTAGTCCGCCATGCGCAGGCAGTTGGGATCGTCGGCGTTCAAGACCGCGGTGTCCTTGGCCACCTCGACCACCACGCGCTTCACCTCCGCGAGCTGCTCGAGCGTGTCGATGCCCTTCAGGCCCAGGTGGTCCGAGGCGATGTTGAGCACCGCGCCCACCGTGCACTTCCGGTAGCCGAGGCCGCGGCGGATGATGCCGCCACGCGCGCTCTCGAGCACCGCGACGTCGACCGACGGATCGCGCAGCACCATGCGCGCCGCGACCGGCCCGGTCATGTCGCCCTTCACCGTGGGCTGGCCGTCGATGTAGACGCCGTCGGTGGTGCAGAGCCCCACGGTGCGCCCGGCGAGCTTGAGGATGTGCGCGACCATGCGCGCGGTGGTGGTCTTGCCGTTGGTGCCGGTGATGGTAGCGATCGGAATGCGCGTCGGCGTGCCCTGCGGGAACAGCATCTCCATCACCGGGCCCGCGACGTCGCGCGGCTTCCCCTCGCTGGGCGCCACGTGCATGCGGAACCCGGGTGCGGCGTTCACCTCGCAGATCGCCCCGCCCGCCTCGCGGTAGCTCTGCGCGATGTCGGGGGAGATGAAGTCGACGCCGCCCACGTCGAGCCCGATCGCCTTGATGGCGCGCACCGCCATCTCGGCGTTGTCGGGGTGCACGGCGTCGGTCACGTCGATCGCGGTGCCGCCGGTCGAGAGGTTGCCGGTGAGCCGGAGCGTCACCATCTCGCCCGCCGCCGGCACGGAGGTACGCGTGTAGCCCTTGTCGCGCAGGCAGCGCTCCGCCTGGTGATCCAGCTCGAGCCGGGTGAGCACCTTCTCGTGCCCGATCCCGCGCCGCGGGTCCTTGTTGGTCTCCTCGACCAACTCCTCCACGGTGCGCGCGCCGTCGCCGATGACGTGGCCGGGCACGCGCTCGGCGACCGCGATCAGCTTCCCGTCCACCACCAGCATGCGGTAGTCGCGTCCGGTGATGAACTGCTCGACCACCACCGCGCGGCTGTGCTCACGCGCCTTGTGATAGGCCTCGCGCACGTGGCCGGGGTCGCGCAGGTCGAGCGAGACGCCGCGGCCGTGGTTGCCGTTGTAGGGCTTGACCACCACCGGGAAGCCGAGCTTCACCGACTCCTTGGCGGCCTCCTCCTCGCCGTACACGAGACGCTGGTGCGGCACCGGCAGACCCAGGTCCCCGAGGATGCGGTTGGTCTCCTCCTTGTCGGAGGCGATCTCGACCGCGATGTGGTGGGTCTGGCTCGTGATGGTCGCCTGGATGCGCTTCTGGAAGCGGCCGTGCCCGAACTGGACCAGGCTGTGGTTGTTGAGCCGGAGCCACGGGATGTCGCGCTCCTCGGCGGCCCGCACCAGCGACGCGGTGCTGGGCCCGAGTGCCCGGCGCATCGCGAAGCGGATGAGCTCGTCGCGCTGGGCGGCGAAGTCGAAGCCCCGCGGCAGCACATCCGCGGGGCGCAGGTGGTCGGGGATCAGCGAGTGGAGCAGGGCGAGCGCCAGGCGTCCCGCCTCGAGCCCCACCTCGGCCTGCTCGTACTGGAACACCACGTGGTAGTGGCCGGGCTCGCCCGCCGTGCGGGTCTTGCCGAACGTGACGTGGGCGCCCGCCACGTTCTGGAGCTCGATCGCGCAGTGCTCGAGCACGTGGCCGAGCCAGGTGCCCTCGTCCTCGGTGAGGCGGCGCACGAAGCCGCCCGGGGTCTCGTACGAGCAGCCGTGCTCGCGCAGGCCCGGGAGCGCTTCGAGCAGGGCGTCCACGAAGGGGCGGCCGAGCTTCATGCTCGGCCACGCCTCGAGCGCGCCCAGGTCGAGGTGGTAGCGGATGACCGGGAAGTGCGCGTAGATGCTGGGACCGAGATAGACCGAGGATTCGAGGAGCTTCACGGCCGCCTCATGCGATGAGGCGTCCTGCCTCGGTGACTCGTCCTTGGGGATCGTGCAGGAAGATAGCGCGGACAGCGGCCGATCGTCACGCGGCCCGAAACGATGCTTGACAGGCCCCCGCTCCGGAACAAGAATTCCCTCCGACAGGGCGTCACGGGGCTTCGGCAGGCCGCACTCCCGCCGCAGCCAGGTTGCTCACCCCTCTCCCCGAGCCCTGCCGCAGACTCACGTCCCCCCTCCGCGGCGCCGATAACTGCGAGCAGATCGTGTCGTCACGGCTACCCCCCGGCCGTTGGTCTCCGACCCAGAGGGGCAAGTCCGATGCGTCCATGGTGCAGGTCTCTGGTGGCGGCGGGTGCCGCCGCAGTCGTGCTCCTGATGTCCGATCCCGCGCGGTCCCAGTCGCAGCCCACCCCGACCGGCCGGGTCGTGGGCCGGGTCACCGGCGAGGGCAGAGCGCCGATCGCGAGCGCGAACGTGATCGTGCTCGGGCTCGGCCGCGGCGCTTCGACCGATGAAGACGGCCGCTATGTGCTGGACGCGCTGCCGGTCGGGATCGTGAAGATCCAGGTGCAGCGCATGGGCTACCCCAGGCAGGTGAAGACCGTCGCCATCGATGCCGGCGCCACCGTGACGGCCGATTTCGCCTTCGGCGAGGCCAGGCCGGTCAAGGAGCTTCCCGAGTACGAGGTGCGCGGCGACCGGAACAAGATCGATCTCAAGGGCTCGGACACCAAGTTCCGGATGACCGGCAAGGAGATCTCCGCCCTTCCGGTGGAGGGCGGCTACATGGGGGCGGTGGCCCTCAAGGCGGGCGTGGTGGCGGTGGGGCAGGAGCTTCACGTCCGCGGTGGACGCGGTGACGAGATCAAGGTCCAGCACGAAGGGGTGGACGTGACGGACCCGCTGAGCGGACGCGCGCCTTCCATCGCCACCCTGGCGATCTCGGGCACCGATCTCCGCACCGGCGGATTCGACGCCGAGTTCGGCGCCGCGCTCTCGGGCGTGATCTCGGTGAGCACCAAGGAAGGCACCGACAAGTTCGGCGGCGAGGTGCGTTGGGACACCGATCGCTATGGCGATCCCACCAAGACCTTCAACAACTACGACCGTTTCACCTTCGGTGTCGGCGGACCGACCCCGATCCCCCGGCTCACTTACTACGCGACCTACGAGGGGACGTTCACCGACACCTACCTCAAGGCGGGACGCACGCCCTCGCGTCACACGCTGCTCGACTTCCTCCAGTTCGGGTTCCGGCAGAACAACGCGATCAACACGAACTTCAAGCTCGCCTACCGCGCGAAGTCCAGCCACAAGTTCACGCTCGAGACGGTGAACAACCACTCGATCGTCTCGCCCTACTACCACACATGGAGCCGCAAGGGGTACGTGCAGGTGATGACCGATACGCTGGGGGGCGATCCGCCGCGGATCCAGCGGCGCTACGGAACCTGGTCGGACACGCAGGTTGACAGCACCTACGTCTACCAGAACATGGCGGACCACTTCCTGACCACCGACGACCGCTACCAGGGATTCACCGGCGTGTGGACGAACCAGCTGTCGGAGAAGAGCGTGTGGACCACGCGGCTCGCCGCGATCCGCTACCGCACGCTGACGTCCGTGCAGGGCAAGGAGCCCTGGCAGTACGAGATCCGGAACCCGGACTTCTGGGCCGGCAACACCTCGCCGGGCAGCGAGAACAACCTGTTCTTCGCCACCCACGGCGACTTTCCCTTCTACCTGCGCCGTGACACCGGCACGCTCGCGTTCAAGACCGACTTCGCCACCCGCAGGGTGAAGTCGCACACGTTCAAGACCGGCATCGAGGTCCGGTACAACCGGGTCGAGAATCTGAGCCTCACCCAGCCGAACACCGAGAACAACGGGTTGCCGGGCGCGCAGCGATCCTCGTTCCTCAACTTCAACCCCGAGGGTGCGGCCTACCTCCAGGACCGCTGGGAATACGAGGGTCTGGTCCTCAACGCCGGCCTGCGCTACGACGTGTTCACACCCGGCGACCAGGTGGCGATCAGCGACCTGCCGAGCGGCAGGCGGTACAAGCGGCAGGTGAGCCCGCGGCTGGGCATCGCATATCCGATCTCCGACCGCGATGTGCTGAGCTTCCACTACGGACGCACCTACCAGACCCCGTCGCGCAACTTCGTGTTCGAGAATCGCGGCCAGGGCTCGGCGGTCAACGTTCAGGGCAACCCGGATCTCGAGCCGGAGACCAACGTCGCGTATCAGGCGGGTGTCCAGCACCTGTTCTCGCAGGATCTGACTGGCCAGTTCTCGGTGTTCTTCCGCGACATCTACGGCCTGATCTCGGTGCGGCAGAAAGCCAACGATCCCGACCAGACCCGCACCTTCGTCAACGAGGACTACGCGAGCGCGCGTGGGTTCGAAGCCAGCCTGGTCAAGAGCTTCAGCCACAAGTTCTCGGCCGAGGTGAACTACACCTTCTCGATCGCCACCGGCGTGGCCTCGGATCCGGCGCAGGCGCAGCAGTTCTTCAACGGCGGCCGGCTCTACCTGCCGATCTCCGAGCGCGCGCTCGACTGGGATCAGCGCAACACGCTGAGCCTCCAGGGGGTGATGCGGGATCCCGGCAGGTGGGGGATGCGGATGCTGTGGACCTACGGATCGGGGTTCCCGTTCACGCCCGGCTACCGCAACGATCGGCGGCCCGATCCCCGGCTCGAGAACTCGCGGCGTCTGCCCTCGAACTCGAGCCTCACGGTCAACGCCGACAAGTACTACAAGGTGTGGGGGCAGAACGTTCAGGTGTTCGTGGACGCCCGGAACATTCTCGACGCGAGGAACATCGCCGATCTCGAACCCGGCAACGCTCCCAATCCGTTCGTCGACGCGACGCCCGGGGTGAGCGACTACCGGATCTACTACACGGAAACCGGACGCGCCGGAGGGGCGTACCTGGACGACGTCAACGGTGACGGGCTGAACGACTGGGTGCCGGTCCACGACCCGCGCGTATTCCAGGAAGGCCGGAACGTGCGAGTGGGGCTCAGCGTGACGTTCTGAGCGGAGGCGCTACTCGTCTTCGAGGTTGGCTTCCGCCACCGAGGCGCGGCGGGATTCGAGGTCGTAGCGCGCGCCCTTGAGCAGCACGTGGACGCGCAGCCCGACGATGCTCACCGGCTCGCCCGCCTTGGCGGCGTCGGCCGAGGAGTACTCGACCTCGGACGGGTCCACCACGGTGAGCGCACCGGCGCCCACCACCTCGAGCGAGTCGTCCGGGGCGATGAACGCCGCCGTGTCCTCGTCGAGGCCGAGGCCGACCGCGAACGGGTTGTACGCGAGTGCGGTGAGCAGCCGACCCATGCGGTCGCGCTGGCGGAAGTGCTGGTCGATGAGCACGCGGTTCGTGAGCCCGAGCCCGGGGGCGAGCTGGACCGAGCCCGCGCGCGGCGTGCCGCCCTCCTCGCCGGAGGCGATCATGTGCTCGGGCAGGAACGCCGCGCCCGCCGAGGTGCCGGCGATGTGCACGCCACGCGCGTTCATGGCGCGCAGCTGCTTGGCGACCGCGGTGCCGCCGATCGCGGTCGCCAGCCGGAGCTGGTTGCCGCCGGTGAGGAACACGCCATTGGCCTTCTCCAGCACCGCGAGCTCCTCGGGATCGTCGCACTGCTTCCGCGATTCGAACGGCAGCACCCACACCTTGTCGGCGCGCAGGTCGCGGAACAGCCGCTCGTAGTCGCGGCCGGTGGAGGAGGCCTCGGAAGCGGTGGGGATCACCGCGATCCGTGCGTGGCGCCCGCCGCAGAGGCGAACGAAGCGCTTGAGGATGCCCTCGGCGCCGGTTCTCTCCTCGGCACCGCCGATCGGGATGATGAAGCCGCGGGTGGCGTCGTCCGGGACGCGGGAGGGGCTCATGCGAGGCGCTTCCGTGCGCGTGCGCTGGTCATCGATCGTGTCCTCATGGCCTGGATGCCACAACGGCGGTCACAAGACCGCCGAGCATGTCGATCACAGTAGCAGCCGGGGGCTCAGTTCTGCCAGCCGATGACGGTCGCAAGCTGGCCCGATGAGGCGACCGGGTTCGCCTGGAGGTCGAGGATCAGGAGCACCGGATGGCCGTTGGCGCGCACATCCACCGAGCGCTCGACGCTCGCGTACATCGGATGCAAGACGCGGATCGTGTGCATGCCTTCCTTGACGATGAACCCGGTGCGGTTCGCGGCGCCCATCATCTGGAGCTTGCCCGCCGGCTTGCCGTCGATCTCGACCGTGAGCCCCTGGAACACCTCCGGGTACATGCCGAACTCGACCTGGACCACCGGCTGAGGGCCCAACTTCCCGCCGAACGCGAAGAACATCGCGGTGACCAGGACCCCCGCCACCATGAGTGCCGCGCGAATACGAATCGCATTGAGATACACGCTGCCTCCCCGCCCGGATGTCGTGAACTCAGGCCGATCCCGTTATCGGCCGATAACCGGGCCGGCTCCACGAGGCGGGGAGGGCGCACATGGATCGGCGGGTCTCATCGGTGGTGACGGCGATCACGATGCTGGTGCTCGGCGTGGCGGGCTGCGGCCCGGCGCTGCGCGAGGGGCCGAACGTCACCGGTGTCCCCGAGGGCTTCCTCTACGACGAGAACGCCACGTCCGGGCGGCCGGTGCTGCCACAGCGCCGGCAGGTATCCCAGTCGGGCTGGATGACGCTCAACGAGCCGCACTGCTCGATCATGTTCACCGAGTACGAAGGCGTGGCGGACGCCGGCGAGATCTCGGCCGCCCGCTCCGAGTACGCGCGGCGCTACCGGAACGAGACCTATGGCGCGCTCGAGCCGCTCAGGATCGACGAGCGTGCGGCGTGGGGCTGGACGGAGAGTCAGGAATACCGTGGCGCGCTTTCGAGCCTCGAGTACACGGCGGTGGTGCCGTATGACGACGCGACCTGGACGATCGAGTTCTACGCCGCCGACCCGAAGCACCGCGATCCCGCGTTCCTCAAGCAGCTCGTGACCAGCTTCCGCCTCGGCAAGCGGGCACGTCCCTTCGTCGCCTCCCGGTAGGCGCCACGCCGCGCCATTCGTGATGTAGAGTCCCCGGGAATGACTGCCCGGGCCGCAACCGTCCCGTTCGCCATCGTCCTCGCCACCGCGATCCTTCTGCGGATCGTGCTCATGCTCGCCATCCCGCTCGGCCCGCGGGTCGAGAACCGGCTCGAGGGGCTGAACGACGAGCCCGCGCACTTCAACTACGTGCGCCACCTGGCGGAGCACCACGAGCTGCCGATCCAGGTGGGCAACGTGCGCGACCCCGGTGCGTTCGAGCGCGCCGACTTCGAGTACTACCAGCCGCCGCTCTACTACCTGCTGTGCGCGCTGCCAGTCCACTGGTCGGGCGAGAACGTGGGGCTCTGGATCTGTCGCGGGTTCTCGGTGGCGTGCGGTCTGCTGTCGCTGCCGCTGCTCGCCGGCGTGCTCGGGCTGCTGGGCCTGGGCCAAGCGGAGCGCCGCGCGGGCGTGACCTTCGCGGCGCTGCTGCCGGTCCACGCCTACTTCTCGTCGGTGGTGTCGAACGACAGCCTGTGCTGGCTCATGGCGCTCGCCATCACGCACGAGCTGCTGATGCGCGTGCAGGGCTGGGGGCCGGCACGCCCGCAGCCGCGCTTCACGCTCGAGCCCGATCTGCGCGTGGGCGTGCTCCTCGGCCTCGGCATGCTCACGAAGAGCGCGATCATCGCGTTCTACCCGGTCACGGTCCTCACCTACGCGCTGGTGCTGCAGCGCGAGCGTGGCCGCGGCGCGCTCGCCGGCGTGGCGGTGGCGATCGGCTCATCGCTGCTGATCGCCGGCTCCTGGTACATGCGCAATCTGCTGCTCTACGGGTCGCCGCTCGCGATCGATATCGGCTTCGGCCCGCCGCAGCCCGGCCGCCTGGAGCTGGCGACCCAGTTCCTGTCGATGACCGGCACCGTGCAGTCGTTCTGGTTCCCGATGCGCCACGTGCCCAACTCGGTGCTGGAGAACGCGGTCTGGGCGGTGGGGCTCGCGGTGGTCACGATCCACGCGGTCGCGGCGGTCGCCTACCTCGCGTCACGCCGCCCGCTGGGGGCCCCGGTGGTCGTGGCGGTCACGGTGCTCGCGGTCGTGCTCGCGGGCCACGTGGCGCTGAATCTGCGGTGGGGGGAAGCGGAAGGCCGGTTCCTGCTCCCGGCGCTCGGCCCGATCGTCTACCTGATCGTCGCGCCGACGTTCGCGCTCGCGCGGCGGTGGAGGGTGAGCGAGTCGCTGGCGTGGGCGTACATCGTGGCGCTCGCGGTGCATCCGTACGTGCTGCTCGGGGTGGCGTGAGGGATGACTCCGGGTTGGTTGTTTACCCTTCGATCTCGAGCCTATTCAACAATCCTTGTCCGAGGTCGGCGACAGCAGCGAAGTCGGTGACACCGGTGGCACGCACACGGTCGCGTTCAGCACCCGATGGGTTGGCGCTCTCATTTGCGACGATGTTGCGCCCTACGAGTCGAATGCTGGCATACCAGTCGATGACATCCCTGCGGAACGCCTCCGACGCCAGTCTTCCAACAAAGCGGCGATCCGATTCAAAGCTTTCCGCCCACGAGATTAGGTCCTGTGCAAAGAGGGCCGGAACGTACGGGTTTCCCGAAGTTGATGTGGGAAGCTTTTTGTTGAGGTCGATCAATGCAGCTGCGTCGTAGGCGATGCGCGCCTTCAGGTCACTCTTGCCTCTCCGGTCTTCCAGAAGCATCCGCCCCCATTGCGCCAATAATCCCCCGCCCACCGCGAGCAATCCTCCCAAAAGAATCGGCCACAGCCTGTCCCAAAGTATGGGCTCTGGGGACGTCACCGAAGTAACGGTTCGAATAGTGTCCAATACCGCAACATGAAGTGAGTCAGGGAACATCACTGTCAGCGTGTCTCGCTCGAGACCTCCGGTGACGATGTGTGCGCTCATTTGTCCCCCTGTCGTCGTCTCGTCGGCAGGTCGAAGTGCGTCTCAAATCTATGGATGCTCGGCCGGCGGCTTCGCCCGCGCCATCCGCGCCAGCTCCGCCTCGGCCGCGATGTGGCCGAACGCCGGCCACTGCGGGCCGGCGATCACGCGCTGGAACAGGCGCTCCGCCTCGACGGTGCGGCCGTTGTAGAAGTGCCAGTTCGCGACCCCGTAGCCGATGGTTGCGTCGTCGATCGTGGCCTGCGCTTCGGATCCGGTCGCGAGCAGCGAGTCCACCGACAGCTCGCCCCGGTACATGAGCAGCAGCCGCAGGTAGCTGCGGTTCTCGATCACGTCCATGGTGCGCCGGATCGGCTTGAGCAATCTCCGCGCCTCGCCCGCGCGTCCGAGTCGCCGCAATGTCATGTAGTACCAATGCGACGTGGCGCAGCGCATGTCGGGATTGGTCGAGAACCTGAGGCACTGGAGGTAGGCGGTGCGCGCGGTGACGAAGTCGCCCTTGAAGTAGTGCGCGAGCCCGAGGTGGTACCAGATGTTGAACTTGAGCGTGCTGGTGGGGATGTTGCGGGCGTTCGGCAGACCGTCGGGCTCGCTCTCGTCCATGCTCTTTGCGGTGAGCCTGGCCGCGCGCTCGAGATCGGAGATCGCGAGGTCGAACAGCCGCTGCCGGATGTAAAGGTGCCCGCGGTGGCGTCGCAGCCGCGGCTCGGTGGGGTATTGCTCGATGCCACGGCTGTAGATGGCGATCGCATCGCGCAGGCGGCCCAGGTAGGCGGTGCGGCGCCCGAGCCAGATGATGTTCGAGATCTCCTTGGGATCGTGGTCGAACTCGTTCTGCGCTTCGGCGAGCCGGCGCTCGTACAGCAGCCGTGTCGAGTCCGGCAGCGGTGGCGCGCTCAGCGGCTGGCCGAGCAGCGACATCGCCTCGGTCGATGGCGTCGCCGGGAGGGAGGCCGGGCGCGCGCCCGGCGCGGCGAGCGCGATGGCGAGGGCAGCCGCCGCGATCAGAGCTGCCACAGGTAGCTCACCTTGACGAATGCGCCGGTGCGCTGCGGCTGTGCGGCGCGCACGCTGCTGCCCGCGAGCTGCGAGCCGTAGCCCAGGTAGACGACGGTCTCTGGGCGCAGGAGATACGAAGCGAGCGCATCGAGTCGCACGCCGGTCTCGGCCGGCACGCGCGCGCCCGCCGTGTCGTACTTGCGCTGTGCATCGATCTCGCCGATCAGCCTCAGCGCCAGCTCACGATTGTGCTGGTACGAGACGCGCAGCCGCGGGATCACCGCGTTCACGTAGCGCACGTCGGTCTCGCTCCGGGTGAGCTGGAGTCCCAGCACGCTCAGCGTCGCGTCGAGCTGCGGGGTGAAGCGCAGGTCGGTCCACGCGTCCCAGCGCCAGCTCCGCCCCGGGACCGCCTCCTCGAACACCACGTCGTCACCGTAGCTCACCAGCGCCCCGGCCTGCACGGCGTCGAAGCGGAAGCTCTCCGCCCACAGCGCGCCGCGGTTCTGGTCCGGGAACGCCCGTCCCTCGTGGAGCGTGAACACGCGGTAGTAGCCGGCGCCCACCTCGGTCGAGAGTGGGAGGTTGAGCGCGATCTCCGAGCCCAGCTCGTCGTCGGTGCGGGGACCGATGTGGCGCGTGGCGCCATGCCGGTGGAGCCGCTTGTAGTAGATCTCCGGGACGATGCTCTGGTACCAGGACCCTTCCTTGGCGAAGAACGTGGGCGCGACGTTCATGCCCATCTCGATCTTGTCGGTGCGCGGGATGAACCCCATGTCGGCGCTGAACCGCGGGGAGATGTCGCTCATCGACACACCCACGTCGAGCGCGCGCGAGACCCGGGCGAGCGACGCGGTCCACGCGCTGCCGTCGCGGGTCACGCCCGGATCGGGAACGGAATCCCGGGTCCAGCTCATCAGGCCCTGTCCCGCCAGGGTCCACCTGTCGCGAATGACGAAACGCGCATCGAGGCCGGCGTCGCGATTGAAGCTCCCGCTCTGCTCGCGACTGCCCGCGAGAATGCCGATCGTGCTGTTCTCGAACACATCCTGACGCACGCGCACGATCTGGAAGTCGGCGTCCGTTCCGGCCGAGCGGTCGCGCGCCTGGAGCACGCCGATGCTGGTGCCGCCCTGCTTGCCGGTGAGCTTGACCCCGTAGAGCGGGTCCGCGATGCGGCGCGTGTAGACCGCCTCGATCGGGGTGCGAAAGATGTCGCTGCCTTCGAGGAAGAACGGACGGCGCTCGGGGTAGAAGACCGCGAAGCGCGAGTTGACGTCGACGACGCTCGCGTCCGCCTCGATCTGGCTGAAGTCGGGCGTCACCGTGAGGTCGGCGGTCAGGCTGCTCGTGACGCCGTACTTGAGATTGCCGCCCGCGCGCGACTCGGTCTCGTAGCGTAGTCCTTGGCCCGCGAGGACGCCGCGGCGCGAGGCGGTGAAGCTCGGGATGATCTGGAGATTGCGCCCCGGGCGGA
The DNA here is from genome assembly GCA_035275545.1 of Candidatus Eiseniibacteriota bacterium. Classification (GTDB taxonomy): domain Bacteria; phylum Eisenbacteria; class RBG-16-71-46; order RBG-16-71-46; family RBG-16-71-46; genus WS-11. Next base: position 13,058 of record DATEMP010000195.1, read on the forward strand.
TGCCCTCGATCCCTTCGAGCACGCCGATCTGCGCCACGCCCGGTCCGCTGTCGGAGGAGATCGGCGCCCACGAGATCTGGAGCCCGGTGCCCGGCACCTGGCGAATGGCGTTGAACCCGAACGTGAGCGGATTCCGGCGCGGAAACCGGAGGCTCCGGAACGGGATCGCCATCTCGACCTCGTAGCCGTTCGGGGTGACTCGGCCTTCCGAGTTGTAGAGGAAGTCGACCGCGTCGTCGTCGTCCTGTCCTTCGACGATCATCCCGTCCGCCTGGACACCGCGCGGCGTCGAGAAGAAGTAAGCCATGCGCCGCCGGTCGCGGTAGGCGTCGATCCCCACGCCGACGAAATCGGAGGGGCCCACCTTCTGCCGGGGCAGGAACGGCGCGCGCACCGACCCCGGATCGGCCGGGCAGCGGAAGCCCACGTAGAGGTAGCGATCGTCGTAGAGGAGCAGGCACCGGGTGCCGGTGGTGTCACGCGGCCCTTCGATCGGCTCGAGCTGGGTGAACGAGTCGAGCACGGCGGCGCGCGTCCAGATCGAGTCGCTCAGCGCCCCGTCCACCACCGGACCACGCTCGACGCGCGGTGGCGTGAGTCGGGTCCTGCGCGCGCTGCCGTGATAGGGCTGCGCGGCGAAGGCACATGTGGTCAGCAATGCGGCCAACGCAGCCGCTGCGGCCGGGAGCGATCGGGTCACAAGCATTCCCGTGTGAGGGGGCGCATCACGGAGGCCGATAAAGTACTCGATGCGAACCACTCACGCACTGCGCTCCGCACGCCCAATTCGGGCGGCCACGCGGTCCCTGCTCGCGATCCAGGCGCTCCTTGGTGTTCTGGTTGCGCCCGCCCATGCGGTCTCACGCTTCTCATCGCACTTCCTGTCGTTCGATGTCGGGCTCTCGCCCACGGCGGTGGGATCTGGTGACTTCGACGGAGACGGCCGGCCGGACCTCGTGGTCGGCAACGAGTTCTCGCACAACCTCTCGTTCCTGCGCGGAAACGGGGATGGCACATTCGCCACCCGCATCGACTTCGGCACCGTGAGCGTGCCCGCGCCGCCTGCGATCGCCGACCTCAATGCCGACGGACGGCAGGACATCGTGATCGCAAACGAATTTGCCTACAGCGTCTCGGTCTTCCTCGGAAACGGGAACGGCACCTTTGCTCCTCAGACCGACATCGTCACGAACACGTACTGCCGATCCGTCGCTATCGCAGATCTGAGCGGGGACGGGCGACCCGACCTGGTGATCGCGGACCTGTTTACGGCGGTGGTCAGGGTGATGCTTGGGAACGGAGACGGCACGTTCGGAGCCCCAGTCCCATATGGGGCCGGGGGTGCCACCGCGGTGGCGATCGCGGACTTCGATGCCGACGGGAACGTGGACGTCGCAGCGACCAGGAGTGCTGCGAGCGGCTCAGTCCTGGTGATGCGCGGGAACGGCGATGGCACGCTCAACCCGCCCACGACGTTTGCCGCCGGTGATACGCCTTGGGGAATCGCGGTCGCGGACTTCAACATCGACGGCCGAATGGATCTGGCCCTGAGCCACTATGCGCAAGCCGTCTCGATCCTGCTCGGGAATGGCGATGGAACCTTCGCGCCACCGGCCCATTTCGGCGCCCAGGCCATGGCGTTCACGCTCGCGGCAGCAGACTTCAACGCCGATGGGCGACCGGACGTGGCGGCCGGGACCATGACCTGGGGAACGATATCCGTTCTGCTCGGGAACGGAGACGGCACCCTGGGATCCGAATCCCGATTCGCGACCGGGAACTATCCGTGGGCGCTCACGAGCGCCGACTTCGACCTGGACGGGCGGGCCGATCTGGCGGTCGCGAACTATGAATCGCATACGGTTTCGGTTCTGCTCGCGAACGCAAACGGCACCTTTGGAACCGCGACCTCCTACGCCACGGCCACATTCCCTACATCGATCGTCATGTCCGACGTGAACGAGGATGGTCGCCAGGACGTGGCCGTGTCGATCGTTTCCGCGTCCATGGTGTCGGTGCGGCTCGGTATGGGGGACGGGACGCTTGGTCCTCCGATCGATTCGGGAGTCGGAAGCGAGCCCCGCGCGCTGGCTGTTGCCGACCTCAACGGGGACCGCCATGTCGATCTGGTGACCGCTGACTGGCACTCTAGACAAGTCTCCGTGCTGCTGGGCAACGGGACCGGCACGTTCGGAACGCCTCTGCATTTCCCGGCCGGCGCCATCCCGATTGCGGTTGCGATCGGGGACCTGAACACGGATGGGAGGCCGGATCTGACCGTGGCCAATGACAGTTCCAACACGATCTCGGTCCTGCTCGGAGTCGGCGATGGAACGTTCGCCGCCAGGACGGACTATGCCGCAGGCCCACACCCGAGCTCCGTGGTGATCGGGGACCTGAATGTGGACGGCCGGCCCGATCTCATGGCGACGAACTCGAGCGACAAAGCCGTTTCGGTGCTGCTCGGCCACGGTGATGGCACCTTCGGAACGCGCACCTCATTCATGACCGGAACCAGTCCCTATTCCGCCGCGCTCGGCGATCTGAACGCTGACGGACGGCCAGACCTTGCCGTGGCGAGGTCCTATGCGGACTCCGTCTCCGTACTGCTCGGAAACGGCGACGGCACATTCGGCAGTCCAACGGACTACCACGCTGGGCGGTATGCGTACTCGCTCACCATTGCGGACATCGACGCGGACGGGCGGTTGGATCTCGTGGCCGCGAATTGGCTCGGGCACACCATCTCCGTGCTGGCCGGCCACGGGGATGGAACGTTCGCCGCCAAGACCGACCTGGGGACGGACGCCGGCCCGATTGGGATTGCGGTGGGCGACCTCAATTCGGACGGAACGCCGGATATCGCGACCGTGAACGTCGAAGGGAATTCAGTCTCGGTGTTGCTCGCGCACGGAGATCAGCCGACGCCGGCGCTGATTTCACTGGCCAGCGCCGATGCCGCGCCCGACCGGGTGCTGCTCCGCTGGCGGATCGAGGGTGTGATGATGCCAGCCGCCACCGTGTATCGGCGTGCATCGAGCCATGCTTGGGAAGCCCTTGGCACACCGGCCAGCGAGAGCGCCGAGATGATCCGATATGAGGATCGTGTCATCACCGCCGGGGCCCATTACTCGTACCGGTTGGGCTATCGGGACATGGGCACTGAGCAGTTCACACCCACGATCGAGGTCGACGTACCGGCGGCGTTCCGGCTCGCCCTCGAGGGCTTCCGGCCGAACCCGGCGGTGGGCGCGCCGCTCGTGGCGTTCACGCTTCCCAACGACTCGCCGGCGACCATCGAGGTCTTCGACATCGCGGGTCGCCTGGTGCTGCGCCGCGAGGTCCGCGGCCTGGGAGCAGGGCGCCAGTCCGTCGCGCTGGATGCCGCTGGCCGAATCGCGCCGGGGCTCTACATGGTGCGACTCCGCCATGAGGGCCGAACCCTGCACGCTCGGGGCGTGGTGATCGAGTAGACGCGCTACTTCCGCGTCGCGATGATCTCCAGCACGGTCGGCAGCATCATGCGCGTCCCGGGCTTCTTCTCCAGCTCGGCGAACGATTCGGTGATCGCCCGCGCCTGATCGCGGCTCAGCTCGCCCAGCTCGATCATCCGCTTGAGCCCCACGTCCAGGAACGTGCGGGGCCACTGCCAGATGAAGTTGGCGGGCGTGACGATGTCGACGATCGGCGTGAGGCTCCGGATGTCGAACCCGAGCTCCTCGAGCCAGCGCGGCAGGTCCATGGCGATGTCGGGCTCGCCGCCCGACTTGCGCCACTGTCGGATCACCGCCTGGACGAACCCCTCGAACTCGGCGTTGCGCGGGGTGATGCGCCAGGTCGCGTAGTCGACGTACTCGTGCATGATGATCGTGCCGCCGGGCTTGAGCACCCCGGCGACACGCTCGACCAGCGCGCGCGGACGCTTCACGAACGCGAACACCCAGCGCGACCACGAGGCATCGGCGCGCACTGCGGGGAGCGGATCCTCGTCGAGATCGAGCTCGTAGGCCGTGATGTTGGTGAGCCCTCGCTGCTGCTGCGCTGCGGCGAGCGCGTCCAGGAACCGCCGCGAGCGGTCGAGCGCCACGACGCGGCCCTCTGGGCCTACGTTCTCGGCCAGGTCGAGCGACGCGTAGCCGGGCCCGCAGCCGACGTCGAGCACGGTCTGGCCGACGGTAATCCCGGCGCGCCGCCAGGCGTCGTGCGCCCGCGCCCGCCACACACGATTCTGGAGCGCCAGCCGCTCGATCTCGTCGTCGTGGGTGCCCAGGACGTAATCGCGTTCCTGCCGTGTCTCGGTCATTCGCCTCCCTTGCCAGCATCCGCCCCGGGGCGGATAGGCCGCGCCACCCGTCCAACCATGTTAACAGTGGCGGAACCTGGCGCGTCTTGCCTACGGTGCGTGGTCATGGGAGGGCCGGTGAGCGACCCAGCCGAGGGGGTGGAGCTTGTCGTCGCGGCGCGGAGCGGAGATCGGAACGCCTTCGGCCGCCTCTACGAGCTCTACGGCCGCATGGTGCACGGCGTGCTGCTCTCGCGGGTGCCGCGCGGCCAGGTGGAGGATCTGGTGCAGGACGTGTTCCTCTCCGCGTTGAGCCGGCTCGGGTCGCTCCGGGACCCGGAGCGGTTCGGTGGCTGGCTGGTGATGATCGCCCGCAACCGGGCGATCGACTTCCACCGCCGCTCGCGCGACACGGTGGAGATCGACGACAACCTGCCGGGACCCGACTCGGGCACCGACCCCGAGGCGCTCACGGCGCTGGCGGCGCTGCGCACGCTGCCCGAGGCGTATCGCGAGACGCTGGTGCTGCGGCTGGTCGAGGGCATGACCGGGCCGGAGATCGCGGCGCGCACCGGCATGACCGAGGGATCGGTGCGCGTCAACCTGCACCGGGGCATGAAGCAGCTGCGGGCCAAGCTGGGGATCGAGATCGGCCATGAGTGACGACTACCTGTGGGACAAGTCGGGCAAGCCCGACCCCGAGATCGAGAAGCTCGAGCGCTCGCTCGCTTCGCTCGGCCACACGGGGACGCCGCTCACGCTCCCTGCGCCCGCGGAGCAGACGGTCGTGCGTCCGGCGCGGCCGACGACGCGCCCATTCGGGTTCGATCTCCGCTGGGCGATTGCCGCGATGACCATGGTGGTGCTCGGCGGCGTGGCGCTGTGGGCGATCAACAACAACCGGCCCGCGTGGCGCGTGGCGGGCATCGAGGGTGCACCGCGGGTCGGCGCGCGCGCGCTCAGGCCGACCGGGCGCCTGGTGGTGGGCGAGTGGCTCACCACCGACGCCGGCTCGCGCGCCAGGCTCGCGGTGGGCTCGATCGGCGAGGTGCTGGTCGAGCCCAACTCGCGCGTGCGGCTGCTCGAGGCGCACGACCAGAAGCAGCGGCTCCAGCTCGAGCTCGGCACGCTGACCGCGGTGATCGTTGCACCGCCGCGCCGGTTCGTGGTCGAGACCCCGTCCGCGCACGCGGTGGACCTGGGCTGTGCCTACACGCTCGAGGTCGACCCGACCGGCGGCGGGTTCGTCACCGTGCTCGCGGGCTGGGTGAGCTTCGAGCGCGAAGGGCGCGAGTCGTTCATCCCCGCGGGCGGCCGCTGCGCGACCCGGCCGGGCGTCGGGCCCGGGACGCCCTACTTCACCGACGCCTCGTTCGGATTCAAGAACGCGCTGGTGTCGCTGGATCTGGCGAGCGATGCCGGCGGGCGGAGCACACCGCTCGCCCAGCTCCTGCCCGAGGCGCGCCGTGAGGACGCGTTCACGCTCTGGCACCTGCTGGTGCGGCTCGAGGGCGACGAGCGTGCCTCGGTCTACGATCGCCTCGCCGTGCTCCTGCCGCCGCCCGCCGGCGTCACCCGCGAAGGCGTGATGGCCGGTGACCGCGCGATGTTCGACCGCTGGTGGGACGCGCTCGGCTTCGGCGACATGAAGTCGTGGCGGCTCTGGCAGCGCTCGTGGCCCGAAGGGAAGTCGGGCGGGCCCAAGGTCGGTCCCAGCTAGGCCTGCGCTTCCCCGGATAACACTCCGGCGCGGCTCCCCGTCTTAACCGGTGACACCTGCAACGGACAGGTGGAACGAATCGGAAGGAGGCGGGTCATGAAGAGCACGCGCATCGCAATCGCAGCGGCCATGGTGTCGATCCTGATCGCGGGCGTCGCCCAGGCGGGCGGCAGGGCGCACGTCACGGTGCTGAACGCGCCCAAGGACGTCCAGGCCGGCAAGACCATCGAGCTCACGTTCGCGGTGAACCCCGAGTGGCCGATGGCGAAGAACCGCAAGCTCGAGCCCACCGTGAAGGCGGTGTGCGGCGACCAGGTGGTGACCCTGAACGCCGTGGCGCTCAAGGCGGCCAACCAGTACAGGGCGGTGTTCACGCTCCCGGCGGCAGGGGAGTGGGTCATCACCGTGGACAGCCGCTACTGCGAGACCCGCATGAAGCCGCTGGTCGTGACCGCGGCGGGCGAGAAGAGCACCCGCTCCTGACCCTGGCCTGACGAGCCGCCCCGCCCCGGGAATGTCCGCCGGGGCGGGGCGTACTCGTTTTGGGAGTGGACACCGCCCCGGGCGAGGAGGAAGCTTTCCTCACCACGAAGACCGGGCGGCTCCCACGGGAGGTCCGCCGATGCGATCCGCGGTCACGCTGTACGAGTTCATGCCCTACGGGGCGCCCGAGCTGCTCGAGTCACGGCAGCGCAACATGAGCCGGGCGCTCGCCCTCACCTCGGCCATGGCGCTGGCCATTGGTGCGATCGCGGTTGCCATCGCGCCCACCATCCGCGTCGAGGATCGGCCCAGGCTTCATTCACGCATCTCGTACGTGCCGGAGCAGTACGTGCTGCCTCCGCCGTTGAAGCCACAGGCTCCGCTCGCGGACCACACCAAGATCAAGCCGGCGCCGCCGGATATCGCAACGGTCGAACCGGTCCGTGACGATCTCGCGCCTCCTCCTCCCGATGCGCCCACATCGTCGCAGTCGTCCGCGATCACCGGCGAGACCGGGTCTTCGACGGGCCCCGGGACGATGGTCCAGCCGGGTACCGGCATCGAGGTTCTCCCGAAGATCGGAGAGTGGTTCCCGGTCGATCAGGAGCCGGTGGTGGTCCGGGAGGTCAAGCCGGAGTATCCGGATATCGCCCGCAGCGCGTACGTCGAGGGCCTGGTGACGGTGCACGTCCTGGTCGGCAAGGAGGGTCGCGTGCTGGACGTGTCACTCGACAAGACGTTCCAGGTGCCGATGCTCAACGCGGCCGCGCTCGAGGCGTCCCGCAAGTGGGTGTTCACGCCGGCGATGGTGAACGGCAAGCCGGTGGCGTTCTGGACCGTGATCCCGTTCCGCTTCACGCTCCACTAGGAGGGAAGCGGCGGGCGATCAGACGAAGGTGAGGCCGATCAGCTTGCCGACCCCGCCGCGCTGACGGGCGCCGGAGGCCGCGCGGGGGTTGATCCGCACGCCACCCGAGCCGGTCTCGATGCGGATGCGCCCGCGGCCTTCGCCGAAGGTGCCGCGCACGTGGTCGCGCTCGCTCTCGATCACCCGGTGCGGCACGTTGATGTCGATGCCGCCGCTGCCGGTGTCGACGTCGAAGTCCGCATCGATGCCGGGGGGCACGGAGAGAGTGACGCCCCCGGAGCCGCTGTCGATCATCAGGCTCTCGAGCGGGCCGGGCAGGAGGCTCATCCGCACCGAGCCGCTGCCGGTGTCGAGGCCGATGTCGGCGGCCTTGAGATCCTCGATCTCGACCGATCCCGAGCCGGTGTCGGCGCGCAGCAGGTCGACTTCGATGTCGGAGAGGGTGACGCCGCCCGAGCCGGTGTCCAGCGACAGCTTGGCGCCGCGCAACCCGCGCACCGTCGAGCCACCCGAGCCGGTGTCGAGCACCACGTCGCCGGTCGCCTCGCTCACCCGCAGCTCGCCCGAGCCTGCGTCGATCCACAGCGATCCCCGTGTGCCGCGCGTGGTGACGCTCGCGCTCGCCACGTCCACCCGGAGATCGCCGTCCACGTTGGTGACCGAGCACTCGCCAACCGCGAGGAACAGCGCGAGCGTCTTGCCCTTCGGCACGCGCACGCGCAAGTCGGCGTGGGCCTCGAGCCCGTTGCCGCGGCCCGAGATCCTCACCTGGCGCCGGTGGCCGTGACCGCCCACCAGCGATTCGTCGCTGAACCGGCCGTCTTCGCCGACGTGGATCTGGGTGCCGCCCCAGCCGCCCCAGTCGCTCCAGGACTTGGTGTCGCGGTCGCGGTAGACGATCCGGTTGCCGGGGAATACCACGCGCATCGTCTGCCAGTTGCCGACCATCCCGCGCTCGATCTCGAGCTGCTCCGCGTCGGCGCCACCGCGGGTCACCTCGACCACGACATCGGTGCCGGTCCCGGATTCGACGGTGACGCGGCCGGCCAGGTCGTAGATCGCCACCGAAGGGCCGGACAGCACCTGCCGGTCACCGGAGGGTGCGGCGTTGGGGCCTGCAGCGAGTCCCAGGGTCACGAGCGGTACGCCGGCGAAGACGGCCAGGCGTCGGGCGGGCCACCAAACGGAGTGCTTCGGCATGCAACGGCTCCTCGGGTCGGGTTCCGCGGATCGGGAGCGTGCGTCGGGATCGATACGGGTCGAGCCCCGGGCAGGTTGCCTTGGTCCGTGCTCACTGAGACAGGGCGAACCCCCGGAAAGGTTGCATCGCCGCCGGCCGGGTCGTGGCGGCGGGCCCCGCTGCCGGCGTTCGCCTGCCCGGGGGAGCAGCGAGTACCACCTGGAGGGGGTCGAGACCGGCGCTCAAGTCGGGGCGGAGGTCCGCCGATCTACTTTGCATGGAAAAGTACTTGACGGAGTTGGAAATCGAGGCTTTGATTAAGGACATGAGCGCACCGTCATTGCTCCCCGAGGGCCGTCCCGACCCGGTGCCGCTCCACGGCCAGGCAATCGACGATCTGCGCTACATCCGGCGCACCATGGAGCGCGCCGGGGCGTTCACCGCCATCTCGGGCTGGGGCCTGGTCGCCGCGGGGATCTCGGCGGTCGTGGCCGCCTTTGTGGCGGCCCGCCAGCCTTCCGCCGAGGGCTGGCTCGGCACCTGGCTCGCGGAGGCGCTGTTCGCGCTGGTGGCGAGCCTGTGGGCCTCGAATCGCAAGGCGCAGGCGGCGGGCGTGCCGCTTATGAACGTCGCCGGGCGGAAGTTCGTGTTCGCGTTCGCGATCCCGATGGCGGTCGGGGCGCTGCTCACGGTCGCCATGCACGGTGGCCCCATGGCCGGGCGGCTCGCCGCGGTGTGGCTGCTCCTCTACGGCGCGGGCATCACCACCGGCGGCTCGTTCTCGGTGCGGATCGTGCCCACCATGGGGATCGTGTTCATGCTGCTCGGCGCGGTGGCGCTCTTCAGCCCGGTGGAGTGGGGGAACGCATTCCTCGCGGTCGGGTTCGGCGGCCTCCACGTGCTGTTCGGCGTCATGATCGCGAGGCAGCACGGTGGCTAAGACCGTCGTGCAGCGGCCCGAGACCAAGAGCCGGCCCGCCGCCGGCCCGCGCGAGGTGCGCGTCTCCTACCCGGTGCTGGGCGCTCCCAACCTCGACCGGCTCATCCACGAGCGGGTCCGGCTCGGCATCGCCAGCGCGCTCGCGGTCAACGAGTCGCTCACCTTCAGCGACCTGAAGGCGCTGCTCAAGACCTCCGACGGCAACCTCAGCGTGCACGCCCGCAAGCTGGAGGAGGCGCAGTACATCATCTGCACCAAGTCGTTTGCCGGGCGCATGCCCAAGTCCGAGTACCGGCTCACGCCGGCGGGACGCAAGGCGCTCGAGCGGTACCTGGACCACATGGAGGCGCTGATCCGCGCCACGCGCGAGCGCTGAGCCCTTTTTTTCACGGAGACGCTTTACGATGCCAAGCACTTTGCTCACAGAAACCCACCGCCTGCACGTCGCGATCATCATGGACGGCAATGGGCGCTGGGCGATCGATCGCGGCTTGCCGCGCGGAGCCGGACACCGCGCGGGCGTCGAGGCGGTGCGCCGGGTGGTGGAGGCGGCGCCCACGCTCGGCATCGGCACGCTCACCCTCTACGCGTTCTCGGCCGCCAACTGGGAGCGCCCCGAGGGCGAGGTGCGCGAGCTGTTCGCGCTCCTGCGCGAGTACCTGTGCTCCCAGACCGCCGCGTGCATCGAGCGCGGCGTTCGCCTGAGCGCGGTCGGGCGGCGCGACCGGCTGCCCGCGGTGCTGCGCGCCGCGATCGCCGCCGCCGAG